>NZ_JAERQZ010000001.1:3414372-3743778 GCF_016735515.1 Piscinibacter sp. HJYY11
CGCACGCCCGCAGCCGCTTGGCGGCGAAGGGCCGCACCGCCACCGCGCGCGCACGCTGCACCTGGCCCGCGGCTTCGATCTCGAAGCCCGCGTCGGTGAGGGACAGCAGCAGGCTCGCGCTGTGGCGCGAGCTCTTCGATTCGGTGCCGCTGCTGGTGTAGAGAAACCCGTCCTTGAAGAGACGGGTGCGCCCCACGGGTGCCGGGGCGGAGGGGCGCGAGCCGGTCAGGCGGTGTTCCACGGTGGCCTCCTGAATGCAGAGGATGGGTGGCGGCGGGGTGCTGGGCGCGTCAGGGCGTGACGAAGCTCTTCAGCCAGTCGATCGTCGGGCCCAGCGCCCAGGGCTCGGTGCCGTACTGGTAGTTGGCGTCGACCTGGGCGCCACCGCACTGGTTGGTCGGGTCGCTGCTGCCGTAGCCCATGAAGCAGTGGTCGGCGTAGCCGTCACGCACCTGGCTGTCGCGCACCACGTACCAGCCGGAGCCGTTGGCCTGCAGGCAGTTCTGCGTGCCGCTCGCGCACACCGCACCGGTGACTCGCTGGCCGGAGGCGCCGGCACTGGCGACCGTGCCGCCGACAAAGAGGTCTTGCTGGCCGTTGATGATGCGCAGGCGGTTGCCGGGCTGCGTGTGCCGGCCGTCGGACATGCAGCTGCTGAGGCTGTAGACGCTGTAGGCGGTGCCGGTGCCCTGGCCCATCGAGGCGCGGATGCGGCTGTCGTAGTTCTTCGACAGCACCGAGATGATCGACCCCTGGCTCAGGCCGCCGGTCACGATGCCCTTGGAGCAGTCGGCCTTGGCGCGGGCGCACAGCTTGGCAATGGCGCTGTTGCTGTTGTTCGGGTTGAAGATGCAGCGCGCGCGCGAGCCGATGGTCGAGCAGGTGCCGAAGCTGCCGTTGTCGTATTCGATCGAGGCGGCCACGAAGCCCTTGGCGGCGGCGGCCTGCACGGCGGCGTTGGCCCAGTTGCTGGTGTAGCTCTCGCCCGTGCCGCCGATGTGAACGTAGACGGGGAACCGGCCCGAGGCCGAGGGCTCGGCGCCACTGATGCGGTAGGAGCTCCCGCACAGCGAGCTGCTGCCGCCGCGGTAGGTGGCGGTGAAGGTGGTGGTCTGGGCGGCGGCCCAGGTCGAGGCGGCGGTGAGCACGAGCGCGAGGCCCGCGCGGATCAGGCTGCGAGAGGAAAGCTTCTTCAAAGGGGTCTCCGTTCTGTCGGTCTTTGTTTGAAATGCACGACCGTGCAGAAGAGATTGTTCCGCCTGGCAGGAGGCGCAACCTTGTACCGAGTTGTTCACTTCGTGCTGGGCAGGCCGGGGTTTTCCCCGGCTCGGGCCAAGCCCCTCAGGGCGACGTGGTCAGCGGGGACAGGCGCGCAGGGTGACGTTGAACTGCGCCCACGCGCCGGGCTCGCTGGTGGCCTCGATGCGGCCGCCCATGCGCTCGATCAACTGGCGGCTGATGGCCAGGCCGATGCCCGTGCCTTCGCCGTGGCTCGCGTTGCGGCCGAGGCGGTTGAAGGGTTCGTACAGCCGCTCGAGCTGCTGCGGCGTCATGCCGATGCCGATGTTCCAGACCGAGAGCGTGACGTGGCCGTCGGCCGTCTCGCGCGCACTCACGCGCACGCGGCCCTGGTCGTGCCCGTACTTGACGGCGTTGGAGAGCAGGTTGAGCACGCACTGGCGCAGCCGCAGCGGGTCGGCCTGCACGCGTGGCAGCCCGGGCGGGAGGTCGCATTCGGCGCTGATCGAGCGCGCATCGATCTGCGCGCGCACCATCGCCAGGCTGTCGTCGACGAGGTGGGCCAAGTCGACCGCTTCCTGCTGCAGCTCGACCGCGCCGAGCTCGATGCGGCTCAGGTCCATCAGGTCGGTGATGAGGCCTAGCAGGTGTTGGCCGGCGCGCTCGATGTGCACGACGCGCTCTTTCTGCTGCGGCGTGAGCGGCGTCTGCTCGTCGAGCTGCAGCAGCTGCGAAAAGCCGATCACCGCGTTGAGCGGCGTGCGCAGCTCGTGGCTCACGCGGCCGAGGAACTGCGACTTCATCGCGCTCGCCTGCTCGGCTGCCTGCGCCTGCGCGAGCGCGTGCTGCGCGGCCTTGAGCGGGGAGATGTCGACGAAGGTGCCGACGATGCGGCGCACCAGGCCGTCGGAGCCGCGCTCGGCGATGCGGCCTTGGGCGAGCAGCCAGATCCAGTCGCCGGCGCTGTCGTCTTCGCCGCGGCGGATGCGGAACTCGTCGCTGTAGGGGGCCGCGGTGGGGTCTTTCAGGTAGCGGGCGAAACGCGCGGCGGCGGCGGCCAGGTCGTCGGGGTGGCAGCGCTCCTCGAAGGCCTGCACCGTCACCGGACCGAAAGCCTGGCGCGTGGTGCCCAGCACTTCGGCCCAGCGGCCGCCGAGCACCAGGCTGCCGGTCACGAGATCGCGCTCCCACAGCGCCACGCGGCCGGCGTTGATGGCGGTGGCGAGCCACTCGCGCGAGTGCTGCAGCTTGCCGATCATCTGCTCGCGCTCGGCCTGCAGGGCCACTTCGGCGCTGACGTCCATCACGTGCACCAGGCGCGCGGGGCGGCCCCGGTAGGTGAGGCTGTGGCCGCTCACCCGCACGTGGAAGACGGTGCCGTCCTTGCTGCGATGCCGCCACACGCCGGGGATCGCGACGCTGGGCTTCAGGCGCACCTCACGCGTCATCTCGTGCATGGCCGGCACGTCCTCGGGAGGGCGGATGTCGGCCAGCGTCATCTGCAGCAGCTCGTGCTGCGTGTAGCCGTAGCGGCGCAGCATTGCTTCGTTGGCGACCAGGAAGCCGAGCGTCTCCACGTCGTAGACGAACATGGGGTGCGGGCTCAGGGTGAAGAGCTGCTCGTAGTCGGTGCCTGCGGGGCGCAGCGTGCTGTCGCTGTCGGCCGCCGCGGGCGAGGGCCGGCGCCGCCACACCAGGGCCGCCAGCACGGCCAGCGTCGCACCGGCCAGGGCGTAGAGCGGGGCGTCGGCGCTCACAGCACGCCGCGTTCGCGCAGGCGGGCTTCCTGCTCGGGCGTGATGCCGATCTCGCGCAGGATGGCGCTTGTGTCTTCGCCGAGCGTCGGGGCGCGCCGTGTGATGCGCCCCGGCGTGGCCGAGAGCTTGGGCACGATGCCCGGCACCTCGACGGTGAGGCCGTCGGCCGAGGTCACCTTCTCGACCATGCCGCGGGCGCGGTAGTGCGGGTCTTCGGCGATGTCGCGCGCGGTGTAGAGGCGGCCGGCGGGCACTTGCGCGGCGTTGAGGGCGCTGAGCACGTCGGTGACCGTGCGCGTCTGCGTCCACGCGCCGATGGTGGCGTCGATCTCGTCGACGCGTTTCACCCGCGCCGCATTGCCGACGAGCGAGGGGTCCTCGGCCCAGTCGTGGCGGCCGATGGTGCGCATGAGGCGGGTGAAGATGCTGTCGCCGTTGCCGGCCACCAGCACCCAACCGTCGGTGCAGGGGTAGGCGTTGCTCGGCGCGATGCCGGGCAAGGCGGAGCCGGCCGCCTCACGCACGGTGCCGAAGGCGCTGTACTCGGGCAACAGGCTTTCCATGCAGTTGAAGACGGCTTCATAGAGCGCCACATCGACCACCTGCCCCTTGCCCGACGCCTGGCGGTGGTGCAGCGCCATCAGGATGCCGATCACCCCGTGCAGCGAGGCCAGCGTGTCGCCGATGCTCACGCCCACGCGCACCGGCACGCGGCCCGGCTCGCCGGTGAGGTAGCGCAGGCCGCCCATCGCCTCGGCCACGACGCCGAAGCCCGGCCGGTCCTTGTAAGGGCCGGTCTGCCCGTAGCCGCTGATGCGCAGCATGATGAGCTTGGGATTCAGGGCACTCAGCTCTTCGTACGACAGTCCCCAGGCCTCCATCACGCCGGGCTTGAAGTTCTCGATCAGCACGTCGCACTCGGCGGCGAGGGTCTTCACGATCGCGCGCGCCTCGGGCTGCTTCAGGTCGAGCACCAGGCTCTTCTTGTTGCGCGACTGCACCTGCCACCAGACGCTGGTGCCGTTGTGCAGCAGGCGCCACTGGCGCAGCGGGTCACCGCTGCCGGGTGGCTCGATCTTGATGACCTCGGCGCCGAAGTCGGCGAGCGTCTTGGCGGCAAAGGGGCCGGCGATGAGCTGGCCCATCTCGAGCACCTTGAGGCCGGCGAGGGGGCCGGTGGATGTCGCGTCGGAAGGCATGGTCACGGTGATCGGAAGCTCAGGCGGCCCGCTGTTCTATCAAATAGTTCGCCCCGTCGTACTGGCCCAGCACCTCCACCAGCCACGGCATCAGCGCCTGCATCTCGTCGTGCAGCGTGTACGGCGGGTTGAGGATGAACATGCCGCTGCCGGCCAGGCCGAAGCCCTGCTGGTCGAGCTGCTGCACCGTGAGCCGCACGTGGAGGAAGCCCTTCGGCGCCAGCGCTTCGAGCCGGCGCGGCAGCTGCGCGGCTTCGAGCTTGGTCACCTGCGGGTACCAGACCATGTACACGCCCTCGGCGAAACGCGTGAGTGCGTCGCGCAACGAGGCGATGACACGGCCATAGTCGTGGTGGCCTTCGTAGCTCGGGTCCATCAGCACCGCGCCGCGGCGCGAAGGCGGCGGCAGCGTGCCCTTGAGGCCGTCGAAACCATCGGCGTTGTGGATCTGCACGCCCTTGGTGTCGCCGAGGTAGGACGCGAGGATGCGGTGGTCGGTGTTGTGCAGCTCGAAGAGGCGAAGCTGGTCCTGCGGGCGCAGCAGCATCTGCGCGAAGGCCGGCGAGCCGGGGTACTGCGTGAGCTTGCCGTCGGGGTTGAACTGGCGCACGCCGTCGACGTAGTCGGCGACCAGCTCGGGCAGATCATCCCGGTCCCACAGGCGGGCGATGCCCTCGACATATTCGTTCTTCTTTTGCGCGTACTGGCCTTCGAGCGAGTAGCCGCCCGCGCCGGCGTGGGTGTCCACCAGGCGGTACGGCTTCTCCTTCTGGTTGAGGTAGCGCAGCACGCGCGTGAAGACGATGTGCTTGAGCACGTCGGCGTGGTTGCCCGCATGGAAGGCGTGTCGGTAGGCGAGCATGGTGGTTCAGGCTGGGGTGGACGCCGCATTGTCGGCTTGTTGGTCGGCCTCATCGAGGGCGGCGAACTGCGCGACCAGCTCGTCGAGCAGGCGCCGCACGCGCAGCGGCAGGTGGCGCTGCGCAGGCACGATGGCATGCAGCGGGTAGCGCAGGCCCTGCCACTGCGGCAGCACTTCGACCAGGCGGCCCGCGCGCAGGTCGGCCAGCACGTCGAGGCGGGCCTTCTGCGTGATGCCCAGGCCCTGCACCGCCCATTCGCGCACCAGGCCGCCGTCGTCGGCGCGGCGATTGCCGTTCACCTTCACCGTGAATTCGGCCCCTTCGCGCTGGAACACCCACTGCGTGTGCGGCCGCTCGGCGCGGTGCAGCGCGAGGCAGTTGTGCTGGGCCAGGTCGCGCGGGTGCTGCGGCATGCCGTGGCGGGCCAGGTAGGCCGGTGATGCGACGAGCGTCGAGCGCGTCACGTGCAGGCGGCGTGCGACGAGGCTGGAGTCGTGCAGCTCGCCGTAGCGCACGGCGATGTCGACACGGTCGCGCAGGAGGTCCTGGCGCACGTCGCTCACCTGCAGGGCGATGCGCAGGCCGGGGTGGCGCGCGAGGATGTCGTCGAGCATGGGGCTCAGCACCTGGCGGCCGAGGTCGGCGGGCGCGGCGAGGTGGACCTCGCCTTCGAGCGTCTCGCGCTGGGCGCCAAGCAGGGAGCGGGCGTCGTCGAGCACGCCCAGGGCACGCTCGGCGTGTTCGCGCAGCAGCTCCCCTTCGGGCGTGAGGCGCATCGAGCGGGTGGAGCGCTCGACCAGGCGCACCGCAAGCGCCGCTTCCAGCCGCTTGAGGGCGGCGCTGGCCGCGGCGGGCGTCAGCTGCAACTGGCGCGCCGCCGCGCTCAAGGTGCCGGCGTTGGCCAGGCGCACGAAGAGCTGCAGTTGCGACAGCTGGAGGTCGGGCGGTAGGTTCATCTTCAAAAACGAGTTGAAGCTGATTGTGATTCGAGATGGATTATCAAACCCGACCCACGGTCCTACAGTGCCGCCAGCTCATATCCCTTTTTGTCGGAGTCGCCATGAAAGCCGTTGCCTACCGCCAGTCCCTGCCCATCGACCATGCCGAGTCGCTGCTCGACGTGACCCTCCCCGAGCCGACGCCCGGCCCGCGCGACTTGCTGGTCGAGGTGAAGGCCATCTCGGTCAACCCGGTCGACACCAAGGTGCGCAAGCGCGCCGCGCCCACGGCGGGCGAGGTGAAGGTGCTGGGCTGGGACGCGGCCGGCGTGGTGAAGGCCGTCGGCCCGCAGGTCACGCTCTTCAAGCCGGGCGACAAGGTCTGGTACGCCGGCGACATCACCCGCCCGGGCAGCAACGCCGAGCTGCAGTGCGTGGACGAGCGCATCGTCGGCCACCTGCCCAAGAGCCTGTCGTTCGCGCAAGGGGCGGCCTTGCCGCTGACGGCGATCACCGCCTGGGAGGTGCTGTTCGACCGGCTCGAGATCGATCTCGACACGCGAGGCGCGCTGTTGATCATTGGCGCGGCCGGCGGGGTCGGGTCCATCATGACCCAGCTCGCACGGCAGCTCACCGGGCTCACGGTGATCGGCACCGCCTCGCGGCCCGAGACGCAGTCGTGGGTGAAGGAGCTGGGCGCCCACCAGGTGATCGACCACACCAAGCCGCTCACCGAAGAGCTCGCGCGCATCGGCGTGCCGGCCGTGACGCACGTGGCCAGCCTCACACAGACGCACCTGCACTACGCCGAGATCGTGAAGGCGCTGGCTCCGCAGGGGCGACTCAGCCTGATCGACGACCCCGCCCAGCCGCTGGACGTGATGCTGCTCAAGGGCAAGAGCCTCTCGCTGCGCTGGGAGTCGATGTTCACCCGCTCGATGTTCCAGACACCCGACATGCAAGCCCAGCACGACCTGCTGGAGCGTGTGGCGCAATTGGTCGACGACGGTCAGGTGCGCACCACGCTCGCCGAGCACTTCGGTTCCATCAACGCGGCCAACCTCAAGCGCGCCCACGCCTTCATCGAAAGCGGCACGGCGCGCGGCAAGGTGGTGCTCGAAGGGTTCTGAAGCCCCGGACCTCAGAGCTTGTTGCGGTGCAGCCGGGAGAGAAACAGCTCCCGGATGCCCACTTCCCGCGGGCCGGGGATGAGCTCGAAGCTCTGGCCCGCCTGCAGCGTGCCCGGCACGCGCACCGCGAGGTAGAAGCCGCACCAGCCGTTCTGTCCCATCAGCTTCGTCGCCTGGTTGAAGCCCATCGCGTGGTTGAACTTGAAGCAGGGGAAGCGCGGCTCGCTGATGGCCAGTTCGCAGTCGGGAAAACGCAGCACGTCACCCACGCAGGCCTGGTTTTCCAGCAGGCCGCTGATGGTGAGGTTCTCCCCGATCGACCCATGCGGCAGGGCCTCGTCCCACAGCGCCACCTTGGCCTGGGCCCGCACGGTCTGCCAGAAGAGGTAGTGCTCGACGGGGTAGGCGTAGACCGCCTTCGACAGCCCGCCGTGCACGCTCAGGTCGGCCTGTTCGTCGCCCTCGAGGCCGAGCGGCTTGGCGGTCACGGCATGCGCCACGGGCCGTTTGCCGATGCCGGTCATGACCCGGCGGCCGGCGATCTCAACCTCGCGAGCCAGGCTCACGTTGACGCTGAGCAGGGCGCCCACGTCAGCGCGACGCCGCTTTCCAGCCGCGCACGCTGGCCGCCACGCGCGCACCCTGCGGGCCGCCGACCCATTGGCCGAAGAGCTTGGCCGCCGGGTGGTTGACGCGGAAGGAGCGCATCACGTGCACCTCGGTCGCGAGGCGGGCGTCGCCCTCCACCATCAGCGCAAACGGCTTGCGCGCCTTGGCCAGCCACACACCGCGCTCGACGAGGGTGTAGGCGTTTTCGGCCAGGGCCTGGTCCAGCGGGCTGCCCTTGGCTTCGACGAACCAGGGCGCGGCAGGCGCCACCTTGGCCGCACGCCACAGTGCCAGGCTGGCGAGCTGCGCGCCGCAACCGGCCGGGGCGCCGATGAACCGGGCCTTCGCCTCGGCGATGCGGGCCAGCGCGGCGGCCACGTCACGTTCGCCGGCAATGCCGACAGGGTCCTTGGCTTTCTTGCCGGTGCCCTCCATCGGGCCGACGAGCACGAAATCACCCGCCGCCAGCCGGCGCCGGTCGTGGGCGAGGCCTTTCTTTTCGAGGGCGGCTTCCAGTTCCGGCGCGTTGGTCATCGAGGCATCGAGCTCGCCGCGTTCCAGCGACTCGAGCAGCTCGGCGCTCCGGCCGGGCACCAGCTGCACGGCCACGCCGGTGTCGCGCCCGAAGGCCTTCTGAAACTGGGGTGCCAGCCCTGATTCGATGAGGGCCTGTTCCGCCCCCAGGCGCATCGGGTCGCTGAGCGACTTGCGTTGCACCGCGTGCACGGCGGGCACGCCCGCAGACGCGAGCGCGGCCAGAACCAGTCGGCGAGACGTTGTCATGGCTGGCATCTTAAAAGCCAGTCGCCTGCGAAGTAACTGCACGCATGTTCGATGCTGCGGAACAAATTCACATGCCGGCTGCATGGCGCTATGCAAAGTTTGCATGGCCCCCTGCGACCCGGTGGTTACCGCAGGATTACATTCACATGACAATCATTTCGCGACCCTCTCCACCCTGGGGTCGCACGTCGATTGCTCCGCCAACAGCGGATGCCCAAGCGGCATGGGGCGAGCCCCCGGCACCGTACTTTTCCGGTGCATGAGATTCGCCCGATCCCGCTTTTTCAACTTTGAAGATTGGACCCACGATGAACCGACCCGTCATGGAAGGCTTGCGCCTGAACGTTCCGGCCTATGTGAAGCACGCCCGTCTCGTGGCGTGGGTGGCCGAGATCGCTGCGCTGACGCAGGCGAAGGATGTCTACTGGTGCGACGGCAGCAAGGAAGAGTACGACCGTCTGTGCGCCCAGCTCGTGGCGGCTGGTACCTTCAAGAAACTCAACCCCGAGCTTCGCCCCAATAGTTACCTCGCGGTAACGAGCCCGAGCGACGTGGCGCGCGTCGAAGACCGCACCTTCATCTGCACCGACAAGAAGGAAGACGCCGGCCCCACCAACAACTGGATGGCCCCGGCCGAGATGCGCGAACTGCTGCAGACCGGCGAGAAGGCCTTGTTCAAGGGCGCCATGAAGGGCCGCACGCTCTACGTCGTGCCGTTCAGCATGGGCCCGCTGGGCTCGCCGATCGCGCACATCGGCGTCGAGCTGTCCGACAGCCCCTACGTGGCCGTCAACATGAAGATCATGACCCGCATGGGCCGCGCCGTGCTCGACGTGCTCGGCGAAGACGGCCACTTCGTGCCTTGCGTGCACACCGTGGGGGCGCCGCTCGAGCCTGGCCAGAAGGATGTGGCCTGGCCCAACAGCGACACCAAGTACATCGTCCACTACCCCGCCACGCAGGAAATTTGGTCCTACGGCTCGGGCTACGGCGGCAATGCGCTGCTGGGCAAGAAGTGCTTCGCGCTGCGCATCGCCTCGACCATGGGCCGCGCCCAGGGCTGGCTGGCCGAGCACATGCTCATCCTCGGCGTCACCTCGCCGCAGGGCAAGAAGTACCACGTCGCGGCCGCCTTCCCCAGCGCCTGCGGCAAGACCAATTTCGCGATGCTGATTCCGCCGGCCGCGTTCAACGGCTGGAAGGTCACCACCATCGGTGACGACATCGCCTGGGTCAAGCCGCAAGCCGACGGCACGCTGCGCGCCATCAACCCGGAGGCCGGCTACTTCGGCGTGGCCCCCGGCACCAACATGCAGACCAACCCGAACTGCATGAAGTCGCTGAACCGCGACGTGATCTTCACCAATGTGGCACTGACCGACGACGGCGACGTCTGGTGGGAAGGCATGGGCGACGCCCCGGCCCACTGCATCGACTGGCAAGGCAAGGACTGGACGCCGCAGATCGCCAAGGAAACCGGCGCCAAGGCCGCGCACCCGAACGCCCGCTTCACCGTCGCCGCCACCAACAACCCCGCGCTCGACAGCGAGTGGGACAACCCCGCGGGCGTGAAGATCGACGCCTTCATCTTCGGTGGCCGCCGGTCGACCACCGTGCCGCTCGTCACCGAGGCGCGCGACTGGACCGAAGGCGTCTACATGGCCGCCACGATGGGCTCCGAGACCACCGCCGCGGCCTTCGGCCAGCAAGGCGTGGTGCGCCGCGACCCGTTCGCCATGCTGCCCTTCATGGGCTACAACATGAGCGACTACTTCCAGCACTGGCTCGACCTCGGCGCCAAGCTCGAAGCGCAAGGCGCCAAGCTGCCCAAGATCTTCTGCGTCAACTGGTTCCGCAAGGGCGCCGACGGCAAGTTCATCTGGCCGGGCTACGGCGAGAACATGCGCGTGCTCAAGTGGGTGCTGGACCGTGTCGAAGGCACGGGCCAGGGCGTCGAGAACCTGTTCGGCACCACCCCGCGTTACGAAGACATCAACTGGACCGGCCTCGATTTCACCAAGGCCCAGTACGAGCAGGTCACCAACATCAACAAGGCCGACTGGCAGACCGAATTCGGCCTGCACGCCGAGTTGTTCAAGCAGCTGGCCTACCACCTGCCGGCCGAGTTGACCGCCACCAAGGCCAAGCTCGAAGCCCGCCTCGAAGCCTGATCGCTCAGGCTCCCCGCGAGAAGGCGCCCTCGAGGCGCCTTTTTCACGCCCGGACCCGCCAACAAAAAAGCCCGCTGACGCGGGCTTTCTCTGGGGTGCCTTGCGGCAGGGATCAGCGGTACAGCATCTCGTGGCGATCGGCCGCGGCATACAGCTCGGAAGCGAAGCGGGGGTCGCTGGCTTCGAAGCGGTGAGCCATGGCGCGCACCCGAGCCGCTTCACGCGAGGGGTAGCGCGGTGCCGGCGTGCCAGAGGGCAGCGCGTTCAGCAGGGCGGCAACCCATTCGCCGATCACAGCGGCCAAGCGAGGCGCCGTGCGGGTTTGCGGGATCTGGAGGCTGATGGTCGTCGTGGTCATGGTGTGCTCCTTCGGGGCAACTTCTGCAACTCACAAAGAGTTCGCATTGAGGTGGACTATAGGGAAACTACTAATGTCAGTCCAATCAAGAATGTGAATCCGTGATATTCACAAAGCGCATGTCGGGACAAAATCACGAACCATGAACTTCAAGACGCTCGACCTGAACCTGCTGCGCGTCTTCGACGCCGTCATGGCCGAGCGCAACCTGACCCGTGCCGCGACGCGGCTGTCGCTGACCCAGCCGGCCGTGAGCAACGCGCTTCGGCGGTTTCGAGAATCGGTAGGTGAGGAATTGCTCACTCGCGTCACGCATGGTGTCGTTCCGACGCCCTTTGCGGAAAGACTGTGGCCGCAGGTGCGCGCCGCACTCGACCAGTTGCGCGCCGCGCTCGACCCCGGTGACTTCGACCCCCGGCGCGATGCCGTGAGCTTCCGCCTAGCGATGGCCGATGCCACCGCCGCCGTGCTGTTGCCGCCGCTCATCGACCACATCGAGGCGCAGCAGGCGCTGGTCAACCTGCGCGTCGTCCCGCTCACCACCCGGGACCCGCGTGCGCTGCTCGAGCGGGGCGAGATCGACGTCGCCGTGGGCTACTTCCCCGAGGCGATCGCCGAGCTGGTCTCCCAGGGCGCACAAAGCGCGCTGCGCCACCAACGCCTGAACGAAAGCGAATATGTCTGCGTGATGCGCCGTGGCCACCCGCTCGCCGAGGGCGAGTTGACGCTCGACCGCTTCTGCGAGGCGCATCACCTGCTGGTGAGCTTCTCCGGCCGCCCGCACGGCTTTGTCGACCAAGCCCTGGCCGCGCTGAACCGCACGCGCCGCATCGTGCTGACGGTCAACCAGTTCTTCACCGCCGGCCGGGTCGTGGCGCGCAGCGACCTGCTGACGGTGCTGCCGGCGTCCTTCGTCGTTGCCACCGGCTACCAGTCGCAGCTGGTGGAGCGCCCCTTGCCGATGCCGATGGCCCGCATTCACGTCGAAACCATGTGGCACATGCGCCATGACGGCGTGACCGCCCACCAATGGTTGCGAGACCGCCTGGTGGACGCGGCACGCCCGCGGGCCGGCGCGACAATCTCCGCTCCCTCTTCTGCCCCTCTTTCCTGACATGGCCACCCACGCCGACCTCACCGACGCCGAATTTGCCGAGCTTGACGACCTGCTGCTCGCCACGCCCGAGCCCCTGCAGCCGCTCGACGGGGTGATGCTCGACGGCTTCCTCTGCGGCGTGATCGTGCAGCCGGTGCTGCTGGAGGCCGACGCCTGGTTGCCGCACGTGTTCGACTTCGATGGCCAGCCCCTGCCCGACGACGTCGACGCCGCCTGGCTCGAGCGCACCCGCACGCTGATCAAACGACGGCACGATGCGCTCAACCGTGCGCTGGCCGAAGAAGGCTGGTTCGACCCCTTCGTGCTCGAGTTCGACGAGGAGCACCCGCGTGAGCTGCCGCCGGAGGGCGAGCCCGACCCGCTGGCCGGCTTGAGCGAGGTCTCGCAGGCGCTGATGCCGTGGGTGGCGGGCTTCCAGCATGCGGCGCTGTGTTTCCCGGACCTCTCGGAGATCCCCGACGACGCGGTGATGTCGGCTCTGGCGCGCCTGTACCGCCACCTGCCGACCGAGACCGAACAAGAGAAGGAAGTCGTCGCCACCCTCGACCGCGAGCACCCGCTGCCCACGCTCGACGACGCGATCGGTGACATGGTGTCGGCCGTTGCCGACCTCTACGACCTCACCACCGACCGGCGCTACAAGGTCGAGACGGTGCGCCGCGAGGAGCCCAAGGTGGGCCGCAACGATCCCTGCCCCTGCGGCAGTGGCAAGAAGTTCAAGCAGTGCCACGGGGCCACCTGAAGCCTTGCGTTTCCAGCTCCTTTCCGACCTTCACCTCGAAACCGAGGACTTCACGCCGCAGCCCGCGCCCGGTGCGGAGATGCTGGTCCTCGGGGGCGACATCGACAGCACCTGGCAAGGCCTGTCGCACTTCCGCGACTGGCCGGTGCCGGTGCTCATGGTCGCCGGCAACCACGAGTTCGACGACCGCGACGTCGGCGCGACCTGGCCCGTGTTGCGCGCCCATTGCGAATCGCTCGGCATCCGCCTGCTCGAACGCGAAAGCCTGGTCCTGGCGGACGCGCGGGGCCGCCGCATCCGCTTCGTCTCCACCGTGCGCTGGTGCGACTTCGACGCCTTCGGCGAGTCCCGGCGCGAGAAGGCGATGCGCGCCGGCAGCTATTTCATGCACGTGCAGCGCTCGACCCAGGGCGGGCGACCGTTCGACGCGGACCTGGTGCGCGAAGAAGGCCTGGCCTGCAAGGCCTGGCTTGCTGCCGAGCTGGCCCAAGCGCCCGTCGCGTGGGACGCAACCGTGGCGCTCACCCATTTCGCCCCCAGCCTGCGCAGCGCCGACCCGCGCTACGGCCACCAGTCCGGCACGGCCAGCTTCTGCAACGCCGACGACGAGTTGCTGCCGCTGGCCGATGTGTGGATCCACGGGCACCTGCACTGCCGTCACGACTACACCGTGGTGCACCCTGATGGGCGCTCGACGCGGGTGGTCTGCAATGCCCGCGGCCATGCCCGCCGCGGCGAGGCCGAAGGCTACGACCCGTTGTTCCTGCTCGAGGTCTGAGCCCCGGCCAGGCCGTTGAAGCAGGTGGACATCAGCATCTCGATGATGCGTTCGTCGCTGTACTGGCCCCCCGCCTTCAGCAGCCCCAGCACCGGGTCGCAGGCGCGGGCGAAGAGCGTGTAGAGCACCACCTCCGGCGGCAGCGCGCGGTCGAGGTGGCCGGCTTCCTGTGCGGCGACGATCCATTCGCCGAGCCGGTCGCTCACGTCCATGAGCCGGTCGAGGTAGGGCTTGTTGCCCATCAGCGCGGCGCGCAGCGCGGAGTTCTGCGCCGGCAGCGACGGCATCTCGCCGGCGAGCTGCACCTGCATCGTCCAGCGGGCCACGGCCTTCAGCTGGTCGATCGCCGGGGCGCCGGGCGGCAGCGTCTCCATGAAGGCCTGGGCCCGCTGCAGCACGCGCACCATCGCCGCGCCGGCCAGCTCTTCCTTGGAACTGAAATGTTTGTAGAGGCTGGCCTTGGCGATGCCGACGTCGGCGGCCACCTCATCGACCGTCATGATGTCGTAGCCCTTCTCGGCCAGCAGACGGTTGACCGACGCGACGATCGCATCCTCACGCGCGCGCAGCACCTGCTCCTTGAACGACACCTTGGCCATCGGCCGATTCTAGTCAGCGCTTGTACAGCGCAGTCACGGAAGGACTTGCCTGTGCAGCAAGTTACCGCACGGTTGCTGGAAAACGTCAGCGTTGAGGCCGCCGGTCCAGTCGCTGTTGCCAGAAGCTGTCGTCGGGCTGTGCCGGTGCCTGGGCCGCCGGCTCGCCCTCCAGCGGGCCGAGGCTTGCGTCAAGTCCGAAAGCGGTGCCCATGTCCCCCGGGTCGGGGTCAGCGGTGCGCTGCGGGTGCAGCGTGGTGCCGGATCTCATCCAACGCGGAATCAGGTTCATGGTGCCCTCGCGCTTCTGTGCTTGACATCGGTGCCTTGGATGCCAGTGTGGCCCGTCGACGCCGTGCCGATGTGCCGATATGCAGGCAGCAAACCACGCTTCTTGCCCCCATGCACGAGAGGGCGTTTTCGGGCCGCTTTGTTGCAATGCAAGAAGAAGCCTCAACATGACCGGCATGCAGTTCCGCGTGTGGAGGTTGTCATGAACCGGCTGTCGATTCGAGTGCTCACCTGGCTGACCGTGGTGGCCGCGTTGGCCAGCGCGCTGTTGCTCGCCTCGGAAGACACCGACCTGCCCGAGATGGCACGCACCGGCGGGCAGGCGATTCAGCTGCGCTGAGCACGCCCAGGCGGGCCGAGCGCGGCGCGCGCACCGGCCACGAGCGCATCGCCGATGCGGTCGAGCAGCGCCACGCGCTCCGACGGCGGGGCGCCGTGGGGCCCCAGGCGCCACTGGTGCCAGTAGAGCCGCACGCTCAGCTCCACGTCGGGGCGCAGCGCGACCAGGTCACCGTTTGCCATCAGGCCGCTGACCTGCACCAGGGGCACCACGCCCACGCCCCAGCCCATCAGCGCCGCGCGCACATAGGCCTCGGACGAGGGCACGAAGCTCTCCTGCAGGCGCGGCTGCCGCACCCCGAACGCGCGTGACACCCACTGCGTCTGCATGTCGTCCTTGCGGTTGAAGACGAGGAAGGGCACCTGCGCGAAGTTGCCCCGGTCCAGCCCCTGCGGCAGCCAGCGCGCGATGAACGCCGGGCTTGCCACCGCCGTGTAGCGCATGGTGCCCAGCAGCACCACGCGGCAACCGCGCAGCGCCTCGCTCACCGTGCTCACGCAGCCGAGCACCGCCCCCTGGCGCAGCCAGTCGTGGGTGAAGTTCTGGTCGTCGACCACGAGCTCCAGCGACACCCCGGCCTGCACCACCGTGTCGAGCGCCGGCATCACCCAGGTGGCCAGGCTGTCGGCGTTGACGGCGATCGGCAGGCGCTGGCCGCTGTCCGGCCCGACGCCGAGCTCGAGGGCCACGTCGGCCCGCATCGCCTGCAGCTGGCGGGCAAAGCGCAGCAGCACCTTGCCCGCCTCGGTGAGGCGAAGCGGCCGCGAGCGCACCACGAGCAGCTGCCCCACCTGGGCCTCCAGCGTGCGCAGGCGCTGCGACACCGCCGATTGCGTGATCGACAGGCGCCGCGCCGCGCGCTCGAAATGGCCGTCGTCGGCCAGCGCGGCCAGGCAGTCGAGGGCGGCGGGGTCGAGGTCTTTCATAAGCGTCTCTGATGAATCACGAGAAATATGAATGAACCTTCACTTCGGCGCAACGCCTTCCGACAATCCGCGGCATGACGGGCACCGCATTCCTCCAGGGCTGGCTGATGACGGCCGGGCTCATCGTCGCGATCGGCGCGCAGAACGCGCTGGTGCTGCGCCAGGGCCTGCAGCGGGCGCACGTGGGGCCGGTGGTGCTGCTGTGCACGGTGTCCGACTGGTTGCTGATCGCGCTCGGCGTCTTCGGCCTGGGCACGGCGATCCAGTCGTCGCCGGCGCTCCTGCAGTTCTTCCGCTTCGGGGGCGCGGCCTTCCTGTTCGCCTACGGCCTGCGCTCGGCCCTGCAGGCCTGGCGCGGCCAGGGCCAGCTGGTGCAGGCCGGGCCGCGCGCGAGCAGCCTGGCCACCACGCTCGCCAGCACGCTCGCGCTGACCTACCTCAACCCGCACGTCTATCTCGACACCGTGGTGCTGCTCGGCAGCGTCGGGGCGCAGCACGGCGAGACCGGCCGTGTGGCCTTCGCGCTGGGTGCGGGCCTTGCTTCGCTGATGTGGTTCGTGACGCTCGGTTATGGCGCCGCCGCGGCCTCGCGCTGGTTGCAGCGGCCCTTTGTCTGGCGTGGGATCGATGCGACGGTGGCGTTGGTGATGTTCACGGTGGCGGGCCAGTTGCTCGTGGGAGGCTTGTAATGAAGGTGGTCGTGCTCGGGGCGGGGATCGTTGGCATCAGCACCGCGTGGTACCTGCTGGAGCATGGCCATGAGGTGACCGTGGTCGACCGGCAGCCCGATGCGGCGCTGGAGACGAGCTTTGCCAACGGCGCGCAGATCTCCGTCAGCTACTGCGAGCCCTGGGCGCACCCGAGTGCCCCGCTCAAGGTCATCAAGTGGCTCGCGCACGATGACTCGCCCTTGCTGTTCCGCCCGAAGCTCGACGTGCACCAGTGGCGCTGGGGCTTGAGCTTCCTCGCCAACTGCACGCACGCGGCGTTCGAGCGCAACGTGGCGCAGCTGGTGGCACTGGGACGTTACAGCCACGAATCGCTGAAAAGCCTGGTCGCGCAGACCGGCATCGAGTACGACCGGCTGGAGCGCGGCATCCTGCACTTCTTCTGCAACGAGAAGGATTTCGACGGCGTGGCGGCCGGCGCCGAGATCATGCGGCGCCACGGCGTGGACCGGCGCATCCTCTCGCGCGACGAGGTGCTGCAGGTCGAGCCGGCGCTGCGCGGCTTTGCCGAGCAGATCGTCGGCGGCACCTACACCGCCAGCGACGAGTCGGGCGACGCACGCAGCTTCACCCAACAGCTCGCGCGGCGCTGCGAGGCGCGTGGCGCACAGTTCCTGTACGGGCACGACGTCGCGGGCTTCGAGGTGGCCAGCGGCGAGCTGCAGGCGGTGCGGGTGCAGCAGCGCCACGAGTCGCGCACGCTGAAGGCCGATGCCTTCGTCGCCGCGCTCGGCAGTCATACCGCGCCTTTGCTGCGCCCGCTCGGCGTCTACCTCAACATCTATCCCGCGAAGGGCTACTCGGCGACTTTCAAGCTGCGCCATCCCGAACGGGCCAGCGTGGTGAGCATGATCGACGACACGCGCAAGATCGCCATCAGCCGCCTGGGCGACACGGTGCGTGTGGCCGGCACGGCCGAGATGGCCGGCTACGACACCGGGCTCGACTCCCCCACCGCGCAGGTGCGCTGTGCGGCGCTCGTGAAGCGCTATGAGGAGATCTTTCCCGGCGTGGCCGACACCCGCGAGCCGCACTTCTGGTCGGGCCTGCGGCCGAGCACGCCCGACAACATCCCCTACATCGGCCGCACGCGCATCGGGCGGCTGTGGGTCAATGCCGGCCACGGCACGCTCGGCTGGACGCACGGCGCCGGCTCGGGCCGCGCGCTCGCCGAGCTGATGAGCGGCAAGCGGCCGGCGCTGGCGTTCGGCTTCTGCGGCGACGACGCACATGCGCCGTGGCGCGAAGCCGCTGCGTGATCAGTAGCTGTCGCTGGACACGTACTTCTGGCCCGACGCCTTGTAGCGCTCGATCGCCCGCTTGAGGTCGGCGTACTCGGTGCAGCTCTTGTTGCAGGCGGCGTCGAGCGCCGCGAGGCGCTGCTCCGCCTTGGGCAACTCGCCCTTCATCAGGTAAAGCTCGCCGGAATATTCGAGCGTGCCGAGGTGCTTCGGGTCGATGCGCAGGGCCTGGTCGTAGAAGCGCTCCGAGCCGGCGAGGTCGGGCGTCTTTGCCTTGCGCAGGCTGTAGCCCATCAGGTTGTTCCAGTCGGCGCTGCCGGTGTCGTTGACACGCTTGAGCTCGTCGATGGCGCCGCTCCAGTTGCGGGCGGCGATCTGCGCGCGGGCGGCGGCAAGCTTGTCCTGGCTTTTGGCGGCGGGGGCGGGGGCAGGCGCAGGGCCCGTGTCGGCGGCCTGGGTGGTGGCCGACAGGGCAAGGGCGAAGAGGCCGAAGCCGACGAGGCGGGGGAGCAGGTTCATGGTCGAGTCCTTCTGGGTGGTCTGGGGTGGGGAGCCGCCGGAGATCGGCGACCTACAGACATGACGAGTCGATCCGGGAAATGGATGCAGGGGCGGCAAAAAATTTTCGCGCCCCCCGGCGCTGGGTGCAACGGCGCTGTGCGCCATGACGACGCGCCTACAATCGCGCCCCTTTTTGCGGGCCCCCTTCCATGTACTGCGCCATCGACTTCGGCACGTCCAACTCGGCGATCGCGATTCCGGTCGACGGTGCGATGCGGCTGGTCGAGCTGGAGCCGGGGCACCCGACCATGCCGACGGCCGTCTTCTACTACGCCGAAGGGCCGGAGACGAACGGCCCGCCGCGTGCCTTCGGCCGTGCGGCACTGGCGGCCTACGTGGAAGGGGTCGATGGCCGCTTGATGCGCTCGATGAAGAGCATCCTCGGCAGCAGCCTGGTCGACCAGACGACCGACGTGGGCGGCGGCCGCGGTGCCAAGTACCTCGACATCATCAGCGGCTACCTGCTGCACCTGAAGACGGCCGCCGAACGGGCGGCGGGCACGCGCATCGAGCAGGTGGTGATGGGCCGGCCGGTGTATTTCGTCGATGGCGAACCCGAGCGTGATGCGCAGGCGCAGGCCTCGCTCGAGACGGCGGCCCGGGCCGTGGGCTTTCGCGAGGTGCACTTCCAATATGAGCCGATTGCAGCCGCCTTCGACTACGAGCGCACGGCCTCGCGTCAGGAAATCGTGCTCGTGGCCGACATCGGCGGCGGCACCTCCGACTTCTCGCTGGTGCGCGTGGGCCCCGAGCGTGCGGCGCACCTGGAGCGCAAGCACGACATCCTGGCCAACCACGGCGTGCACATCGCTGGCACCGACTTCGACCGCCGCATCGAGCTCGCGAGCATCCTCGGCGAGTTCGGCTACGGCGCGCTCGGCCCGAGCGTGAACGGCGCGCCGGCGCGCGAAGTGCCGAGCGGCGTGTACTTCGACCTCGCCACCTGGCACCTGATCAACACCGTCTACAACCCGGCACGTGTGGCCGAGCTGCGGCAGATGCGCAGCTTCTACGCCGAGCCGAAGCACCACCAGCGCCTGATGACGGTGGTGACCGAGCGGCTGGGCCATGAGCTCGCCTCGCGCGCCGAAGACGCCAAGATCGCGGTGGCCGACGGCGGCGAGGTGCGCATCGACCTGAGCCATGTCGAACACAAGCTGGCCTCGAGCTTGAGCGAGCCGCAGGCGGTGGAAGCGATCGAGGTCGACCTCGATCGCATCGTCGAGGCGGCGCGCGTGACCGTGGCGCAGGCAGGGCTGCAGGCGTCTGAGGTGGATGCGCTCTACTTCACCGGGGGCTCTACCGGCCTGCGCCTGCTGGCGCAGCAGATCGCGGCGGCCTTCCCGCAGGCGCGCGCGGTGCGTGGCGATCGCTTCGCCAGCGTGGCGACGGGGCTTGCGCTGTACGCGCAGCGCTGGTTCGAGCGCGTGCAATAGCGTTCAGCGGCGGCGGCGGTGCGGCGGCGGGCCAGGGCGCCTGGTCTTCGCTGCAGGTTTGGGTGCCGCGGGCACCGGGCGGCCGACGTCGGCCAGCAGCAGCGTCGCGCGCACGAGTTCTTCCACTGCGGCGCTGAGATCTTCGGGTGGCTCCAGCGTGTCGATCTCGGCGAGCAATTCGTCGGCGTCTTCCAGGTCGTCGGGGTCGAGGTGGCGGTACAGCAGCGCGAGCGGCTCGGTCAGCGCGTGCGCATCGCGCTGCATCAGCTCGGGGAAACACTCCATCGCGAGGGCGAAGCCGGCGACCCATGGGTACACCGCGTCGGGGGCAGCGGGCTCGTCCTCGTCGTCCGACTCGAGCTCGAACACCCAGGGGTCGAACCATTGCCGGCGCGCGATGGCGTCGTTGAGCTCTGCATGCCGGCGCTGCGCCAGTGCATGCAGGCGAGAGGCGTCGAAGCCCGCCGGCAACGCGCGCGCGTCGGCATCGGTGATGTGCGGCAGCCAGCGGCTCGCGGGCACGCGCACCGGCTGCACGAGCACGCCGCAGAGATAACCATCGAGCATGCTCACGTCCAGCGGCTCCAGCGGCGCGGGCACGCGGTCGAGCAGCGTCTGCAACTCGTCAATCTCGTGTTCGCCGAGGGGTGATGTGACGTTCACGCGATGGGGAGGGAGTGGTGTGGGCATGGCGCATTGTCGCGCTCCCCCCAAAGGAGGGTGACATGTCGGCAACATGTCGTCGAACGATGCGTCACCGTGCGAAATGGCGGAAACACAGGCGTTGCCGCATGTCGTATGACCATGCGAAAGAGCGCTTGCTACAAAGCGTTTCGATGCGTCCCTCGTATTGGGGATGGATGGTGTTTGTGAGCCACGACTACAGTGCGCCGGTGCTGTCACACGGGGTCTTTTGACCACCAACGTACACGGCTCCACTCGACAGAGCGCCGAAGAAAAACAACGCGACGCAGAAGCGAGAGAGCCCGCAACGGTCCCAACGACGTCCTCTAGAGGACTTGAACGGCCCACCCTTCACCGGGTGGGCTTTTTTTTGGCCTCGCCTTGATCAATCCATGGGAAAGCCATCGCTGAAGCCATGCTTCAAGTGGCTCACCAGGGCCTGCACCGCCTTCGGTGTGGTGGGACTCCACGGGTGCAGTGCGTAGATGGCGTCACCGAACGCGCCCACCGGCCGCCATGCCGGCAGCACCACACGCAGACGCCTGGCGCGCAGCGCGGCTGCAGCGCTGAAGTCAGGCAGGAGCGCGATGCCCTGGCCCGAGAGCGCGGCATCGCGCAGCACCTCGCTGTTGCCCGCGCGCAGCGGGCCCTGCACCGTGACGCTCAATCGCTCCGGCCCGCTGCGAGCGGCACGCTCGAACTGCCACACCGTGGGGCCCGGGCGCAGGTAGGCGAGGCAGGCGTGCTGGGCCAGGTCGCTCGGGTGCTCGGGCGTGCCATGCCGCTTGAGGTAGGCGCTGCTTGCCACCAGCAACGCGCGTGAGCTGCAGAGCTTCCACGCCACATGGTTGTCGGGCGGTGCGCTGGTGTGGCGCACGGCCAGGTCGTAGCCTTCGTGGGCCAGTGTCGCGATGCGGTCCGACAGGTCGAGGTCGACCCGCACTTCGGGTTGCGCGCGGATGAAGCTGTCGATCAATGGCGCGAGGTGCTGGCGGCCGAGCGCGACGGGCGCCGTCATGCGCACCAGCCCGCGCGGTTGCGCGGCGAGGTCGCGTGCTTCGCCGATGCTGCGCGCGATGAGCGCGAAGCTCTCGGTCGTCTGCTCGGCCAGGCGCTGGCCGGCCTCGGTCAGCCGCACCGAGCGGGTGGTGCGCTGCACGAGCGTCTGGCCCACCGCACGCTCGAGGTCGCTGATGCGCTGGCTCACCGCCGCCTTCGACAGGCCCAGGCGCTGTGCTACCTGCGTGTAGCTCGCGGTCTGCGCCAGCAGCACGAGGGTGTGCACCTGCGGCCAGAGCAGGTCGACGCGGGGATCGAGGGTCGCCATGGTTGTTCAGTTTATCGAACAATGAAGTCAGGCTGGTCGCATTGGCAAGCGGGGACACGAGGCCTAGACTGATATCAGCAACACACGAATGGAGATCGCCATGGGCGCACCCGAAGCCTTCACCACCGCCACAGACGTGGGCCATTTCATCGGCGGGGTCGCCGTGGCGGGCACCAGCGGGCGGCGGCAGGCGGTCTACAACCCGGCCACCGGCCAGGTGGCGCGGCAGCTGTCCCTCGCGAGCGTCGACGAGGTGAAGGCCGCCGTGGCGTCAGCGCAGGCCTCCTTCCCCGCCTGGGCTGACACCCCGCCGCTGCGGCGTGCGCGGGTGATGTTCAAGTTCCTCGAGCTGATGAACCAGCAGCGCGACACGCTCGCCGCGATGATCACCGCCGAGCACGGCAAGGTGTTCACCGATGCGCAAGGCGAGGTGAGCCGTGGCATCGACATCATCGAGTTCGCCTGCGGCATCCCCCAGCTGCTGAAGGGCGACTACACCGAGCAAGTTTCGACCGGCATCGACAACTGGACGCTGCGCCAGCCGCTCGGTGTGGTGGCCGGCATCACGCCGTTCAACTTCCCGTGCATGGTGCCGTGCTGGATGTTCCCGGTCGCCATCGCCGCCGGCAACTGCTTCGTGCTGAAACCGAGCGAGCGTGACCCGTCGCCCTCGATCTTCATGGCGCAGCTGCTGAAGGAAGCCGGCCTGCCCGATGGGGTGTTCAACGTCGTGCAGGGTGACAAGCTCGCCGTCGACACCCTGCTGACCCACCCCGACGTGAAGGCGGTGAGCTTCGTCGGCTCGACGCCGATCGCGCAATACATCTACGAAACCGGCGCCCACCACGGCAAGCGGGTGCAGGCCCTCGGCGGCGCGAAGAACCACATGGTGGTGATGCCCGATGCCGACCTCGACCAGGCCGTCGATGCGCTGATCGGCGCCGGCTACGGCTCGGCCGGCGAGCGTTGCATGGCGATCAGCATCGCGGTGGCCGTGGGCGACGTGGCCGACAAGCTGGTGCCGGCGCTCGCCGCACGTGCGAAGACGCTCAAGATCAAGAACGGCATGGAGCTCGACGCCGAGATGGGCCCGATCGTCACCGCGCAGGCGCTGGACCGCATCACCGGCTACATCGACCACGGCGTGAAGGAAGGTGCGCAGCTCGTCGTCGACGGCAGAGGCTTCAAGGTGCCCGGCCATGAAGGCGGCTTCTGGCTCGGCGGCACGCTCTTCGACCATGTGACGCCCGAGATGAAGATCTACAAGGAAGAGATCTTCGGCCCGGTGCTCGGCGTGGTGCGCGTGCCCGACTTTGCGGCGGCGGTGCAGCTCATCAATGAGCACGAGTTCGGCAACGGCGTCGCATGCTTCACCAGCGACGGCAACGTGGCGCGCGAGTTCGCACGCCGCATCCAGGTCGGCATGGTGGGCATCAACGTGCCCATCCCGGTGCCGATGGCGTGGCACGGCTTCGGCGGCTGGAAGAAGAGCCTCTTCGGCGACATGCACGCCTACGGTGAAGAGGGCGTGCGCTTCTACACCAAGCAGAAGAGCGTAATGCAGCGCTGGCCGGCGAGCATCGGCAAGGGGGCCGAGTTCGTGATGCCCACCTCCAAGTGATTCAGTCGTAGAGAATCACGGTGTCGCCCTCGCCGGGCATGCAACCCTCAGCGATCGGCTCCCACCCACGGCGCACCACCATGTGCCGCTCGTTGTGGCAGAACTCCATGCGCGTGGCGCCCGGCACCTGCTGGCGCACGAAGGCTTCGATCGCCACTGGCATGCTGATGCGCAGCGTTGCCGCGTCGAGGTCTTCCGGCGGGTGATCGTCGCGGTGCAGCCAGGGCACGAAGGCCATCGCAATCGACAGCAGCCAGCGGTGGTGGATGTCGAAGTGGCTCGGCTGGTAGTCGCGTTGCACCAGCCACTCCTGCGCCTCGGTACGCGAAGTGATCGTCGCGTCGGACCACGCGCTCGCCAGCAGCTCGGCGACCCACTGGTTGCAGTTCTGGTAGCGATCGCTGAACGCAAACGCATTCGCGCTGTACGTGCCCGCCAGCAGCGACAGCGCACCGCGCTTGTCGAGCGCGGCCGCCTCCAGCCGCTGCGCGGCGGCTTCGGGCAGGAACACCACCGAGACGTAGCCCTCCTTCGGGTCTTCGGTGCCGAGCAGGAAACCCGCGATGCCCTGGTCGAAGATGCGCGGCCGCCCTTCGTCGCAGGCGTAGTAGAGCTGGCGCACCGCCCAGGGCGTGTCGGTGTTGGCCTTGAGGCTGACACCGGCGTGCGAGTAGCGGTGCCCGAAGCGGTCGAGGTCCAGCCCCGAGCGCGACATCAGCGCCACCCCGGCGGTGGCGTGTTGCTCCAGGGCGTCCTTGATGACGCCGCCCAGGCGGAAGAGGCGGTCCTTCTGTGCGGCGTCGAGGTCGAGCGGCTTGTCGCAGAAACGGTAGCTGCCCGCGTGGGCGCTAAGGGCAGCACCGCACAGCCCGAGCAACACCGCCGACTTGAAAAGCCAGCGGGCGACCCAGCGTGAAATCAAAGCGTGACGGCGTTCGACTGCAGCTCGCGGTGCCAGGCGTCGTGCATCACGAGGAAGAAGGCGCGGCCGGTGTCGGCCTTGGCGAATTCCACGCCATAGGCGCGCGGCTTGGCGGTGATGACCTGGCCGGCGGCCACCGGGTCGCGTGCGACGACCTGCTCCGGCACGTAGAGGTAGAAGCTGTCGTCGGCCTTCGCGTCGGCGGCCACAGGGGCCAGCGTCAGGCGCACGGTGCCGGGGCGTTCGGCCACGGCGGCGACGTCGGTCACCTTGTAGTCGCCGGCGGCGGTCTTGTCTTTCTTCGACGAGGCGTCACTCGACTTCTCGAACGAGGTGGAGACGCTGCCGACCGAGGCCGACACGCCTTCGGAGGCGGACGACGCGGCGGTCGAGCTGGCAAACGCCGGGAGAGCGGCGCTGCCGAGGCAAAGGGCAAGGGCGGTGGCAAGGCGGGTGGGCTTCATCATGCGCTCCAGAAACGGGGTCAGGGACAGCGCAGCATAGTCCAGCCGCGCCGCCCCGATGTTGCCAGTCTGTGGCGTATGCACACCACCGCCCACCGGTTGCACGGTGTTTCAACCGTGCGACGCGAGCAGGGTCAATCGCCCTTGAAACCGGAGGCCTTGACGATCGCCGCCCAGCGCGGGCCTTCGGACTTGACCATCTTCTCGGCGTCGGCTCGCGAGGTGCCGGTGACGGTGAAGCCGGCCTCGCTGAGCTTCTGCTTCACGTCGGAGGACTGCACCGCGGCCACGGCCTGCTTGTTCAGCGTGTCCAGCACGGCGGCCGGCGTGCCGGCGGGCGCGAAGATGGCAAACCAGGCGGAGAAATCGATCTTGGGCAGGCCGCTCTCGGCGAAGGTGGGCACGTCGGGCAGCAGGGGCGAGCGCGTGGGCGCGGTCGTGGCCAGCGCACGCATCTTGCCGCCCTTGAGCTGCGCCGAGGCAAAGCTCGTGGACACGAACGCCGCTGTCACGTCGCCGTTCGCAATGGCGGTCACAGCGTCGCCGGTGGCACGGTAGTGGATGGGCTCGACCTTGAAGCCGGCCTGGTCGCCCAGGATGTCGGCACCGAAGTGGCCCGGCGTGCCGGCGCCGAAGGTCGCGAAGTTCACGCGGTCCTTGCTGGCCTTGGCGGCCTTGAGAAGATCGGCCAGCGTCTTGTGGGGCGACGAGGCCGGGATGACCAGCACGAAGTCGGAACGCACGATCTCCGAGACGACCGCCAGCTCCTTCGCCGGGTCGTACGGCAGCTTGCTGAACGCGGCCGGCGCGATGCTGATCGAGCCGACTTCGCCGATCAGGAGCGTGTAGCCGTCGGCCGCGCTCTTGGCGACCGCCTGCGTGGCGATCTGGCCGCCGGCACCGGCGCGGTTGTCGACCACCACCGACTGCTTGAGCCCGGCTTCCAGCTTCTGGCCCACCAGGCGGGTGACGGTGTCGGGTGCGGTGCCCGGGGGGAAGCCGACGATCAGCTTCACGGGCTGGCTGGGGTAGGCCTGGGCCAGGCTCAGGGTGGGCAGGGCCACGGCAGCAAGGCTGGCGGCGGCGATGAGGGCACGGCGGGTGTGGCGCATGGTCATGGGTCTCCTTGGTGGCGGAGTGTGGGCCGGCCTGTTGCGACCGTGTGTCATCCGTGAAGACGACAACGCGGCGTCATCTTCTGGGATGACCGGGCGAACCCCGGCGCGCGCGTATCGTCAGGCCATCCTCCCGCCTCGACGCCGCTGCATGACCGACATCGCCCCGCCGCCCGCCCTCGTCCCCATGTGCCAGGTCCGCTGCGAGGTCGACCAGCTCGTCACGCTCGGCGGCGGCCCGTACGGCGAGCGCCGCTACATCCCGCTCAAGGGCGGCACGGTGCGAGGCCCCGAGCTCAACGGCACGCTGGTCGACGGCGGGGCCGACTGGCAGATCCACCGCGGCGATGGCGTGCTCGACATCTCGGCCCACTACGTGATCCGGGCCGACGACGGTGCGCTGATCGAGGTCACGAGCGTGGGCATGCGCCACGCCGAGCCGCCGGTGATGGAGCGCCTCGCGCGTGGCGAATTGGTCGACCCGAAGGAGTATTTCTTCCGCACGCTGATCCGCTTCCAGACGGGCGCGGCGGCGTGGTGGCACCTCAACAAGACGATGGCGATTGCCTCCGGTCGCCGCGAGGCGCGCCTCGTGGTGCTCGACTACTTCCGCATCACCTGATCAGAGTTTCTCGGTCTCGCCGCTTTTCGGCTGCCACTTCATCAGTCGCCGCTCCACCTGGCCGACCAGCATGTCGAGCAGCAGCGCAAACGCGGTCAGCACCAGGATGCCCGCCATCACCGTGTTGATGTCGAAGGCGCCCTCGGCCTGCAGGATCAGGTAGCCCACGCCGCGCGCCGAGCCGAGGTATTCGCCGACCACCGCGCCGACGAAGGCCAGGCCCACGCTCGTGTGCAGCGAGCTGAAGACCCAGCTCATGGCGCTCGGCAGGTACACATGCCGCAGCAGCTGCCGCTGGCTTGCCCCCAGCATGCGCGCGTTGGCGAGCACGATGGGGCTCACCTCCTTCACGCCCTGGTAGACATTGAAGAACACGATGAAGAAGACGAGCGTGACACCCAACGCCACCTTGCTCGCCACGCCGAGCCCGAACCACACCGCGAAGATCGGCGCGAGGATCACCCGCGGCATCGAGTTCAGCGCCTTGATGTACGGGTCGCAGATGGCGGCGGCGAGCGGGCTCAGCGCGAGCCACATGCCGCAGGCGAGGCCGAGCACGGTGCCGATGCCAAAGGCGAGCACCGTCTCCAGCAGCGTCACGCCGAGGTGCTGGTAGATGTCGGCATTGGTGACGAACCAGGCCCAGATGCGGCCGAAGATCTTGAGCGGCTCGCCGAAGAAGAAAGCGGCCTGTCGGTCGTCGGCAAAGAGGAAGGGCGGCACGAGGCCGGGCGTGGTGAGCACATGCCACAGCACGAACACTGCCACCAGCAGCGCGAGCTGCGCGGCACGCAAGGTCAGGGTGCTCTTCATGCGGCGAGCTGCTGCTGGTAGCCCTTCAACACCTCGTCGCGCAGCACCGACCAGATGGCCTGGTGCAGCTCCACGAAGCGCGGCGTCACGCGCACCTCGGCCACGTCGCGTGGGCGCGGCAGGTCGATGTGGAATTCGCCGATCGGGTGCGAGGCCGGGCCGGCGCTCAGCACGACGACGCGGTCGCTCATCGCAATCGCCTCGTCGAGGTCGTGCGTGATGAACAGCACCGCCTTCCTCTTGGCCGCCCACAGCGCGAGCACCTCGTTCTCCATCAGCTGGCGCGTCTGGATGTCGAGCGCGGAGAAGGGCTCGTCCATCAGGATGATGTCGGGGTCGAGCACCAGGGTCTGTGCCAGGCTCACGCGCTTGCGCATGCCGCCCGAGAGCTGGTGCGGGTAACGGTCGCCGAAGCCGCCGAGCCCGACGCGCTTCAGCCACTCGTCGGCCTGCGCCTGCGCATCGGCCACGCCGCGGAATTCGAGCCCCGCCATCACGTTGGCCCGCGCGGTGCGCCAGGGCATCAGCGATTCGGTCTGGAACATGTAGCCGGCGCGACGGTTGAGCCCGCCGAGCGGCTCGCCGAACACCCGCACCGTGCCCGTGCTCGGCGCGAGCAGTCCGGCGGCCACGTTGAGCAGGGTGCTCTTGCCGCAGCCGGTCGGCCCGACCACCGAGACGAACTCGCCGGCGCCGACGGTCAGCGACACGTCCTTCACTGCGGTGTAGCGCTGCGAGGCGTCGTCGCGCGAGACGAAGGTGCAGGCCACACCTTCGAGCGAAAGGGCCGGCGCGCTCATCCTTTGGGGTATTTCGCGTTGGCCTTCTTCACGAAGTCGTTGGTGTAGACCGCGCCGAGGTCGAAGGTGACGCTCTTCAGGCTCTCGTCGACGCTGAGCAGCGCGCGCAGCGCCGTGGTGGCGCCCGCATCGGGCACGGTGCCGTCGGGCGAGAGGGCGCTCTTGCTGGCGAGGAAGGCATCGATGTAGACGGCACGGTCGCCGAGCAGGTAGCCCTCGGGCACGGCCTTCACGATCTCGCTCGGGCCGGCGGCCTGGATCCATTTGTTGGCGCGCACGATCGCGTTCGTCAGCGCCTGCACGGTGCGCGGGTGCTTGTCGATGAAGGCCTGCGGCGCATACAGGCAACCGGCCGGCATCGGCCCGCCGAACACCCGCTCGGCCTCGGCGACCACGCGGGTGTCGGAGACGATCTTCAGGTCGCCGCTGCGTTGCAGGAGCGTGATCACCGGGTCGAGGTTGGACATCGCGTCGACCTGGCCGGCGCGCATGGCCGCCACCGCACCGTTGCCCGCCCCCACGCCGATGATGGACACGTCCGTCGGCTTCAAGCCGGCTTTGGCCAGCACGAAATTCACCATCACGTTGGTGCTCGAACCCGGCGCGGTGACGCCGATCTTCTTGCCCTTCAGGTCGGCGATGCCCTTGAAGCCGGGCATGGTCTTCGGGTTCACGCCCAGCACGATCTGCGGTGCGCGGCCCTGCAGCACGAAGGCGCGCAGCTTCTGGCCCTTGGCCTGCATGTTGATCGTGTGCTCGAAGGCGCCCGACACCACGTCGGCGCTGCCGCCGATCACGGCCTGCAGCGCGCGCGAGCCGCCGGCGAAGTCGACGATGGTGACGTCGAGCCCTTCGGCCTTGAAGTAGCCCAGGCTCTCGGCGATGGTGAGCGGCAGGTAGTACAGCAGGTTCTTGCCGCCCACCGCGATGCTGAGCTGGGCTTTCTCGGGCGCCTGCGCCGCCTGGGCGTGGGCGAGGCCCGGCAGCGCCAGCGCGGCCAGCGTGAAGGTACGTCGTTGCATGGCTGTCTCCTCGTTTGAGTCACTTGTACCAAGCGCGCGGAAAGACGTGCATCCGTAGAATCCACCGCAATGCGAGTCGAACTCCAGCGCCTGGCCGCGCTGCTGGTGCTGGCCTGTGCCGGTGCCGCAGCGCTCGCCGCACCGCCGCCGCCGGTGCCCGTGGTGGCCCCTGCCGCCGACCCCGCCGCCTCGGCCCCCGTGTCGCTCTCGGCGCGCAAGGTGTATGAGCAGGCGCGTTCGCAGCTCGTGCAGATCCGCACCGTGCTCAAGGGCCAGGCGAGCCAGACCTCCGTCGGCTCCGGCTTCGTCGTCAGCCGCGATGGCCACCTGATCACCAATTTCCACGTCGTCAGCGAGGCCGCGCTCAAGCCCGAGCGGCACGATCTCGTGCTCGTCACCGCCGACGGGCGCGATGCACCGGTGCAGATCCTCATGCTCGACGTGCTGCACGACCTGGCGCTGCTCAAGGTGCGCGACCCGAAGAAGACCACGGGCTACGACGCGCTCAGCTTCCGCCCCGACACCGACAAGCTCGCGCAGGGCGAGCGCATGTACTCGCTCGGCAACCCGCTCGACGTGGGCTTTGCGGTCATCGAGGGCAACTACAACGGCCTGGTGGAGCGCAGCTTCTACCCGCAGATCTTCTTTGCCGGCTCGCTGAGCGGCGGCATGAGCGGCGGCCCCGCGCTCGACCAGGCCGGGCGCGTGATCGGCATCAACGTGGCGCGGCGTGTCGATGGCGAGCAGGTGAGCTTTCTCGTGCCGGCCTCGTTTGCGAGCGCGCTGCTCGCCCGTGGCCGCGACGCACCGCCGCTGGCGGGCAACGCCTGGCCCATCGTCGCGGCGCAGCTCGCCGCCCACCAGGACGTGCTCACCGAGCGCTTCATCGCCCAGGGCTGGAAGCCGGCCACGCACCCGCGCTACACCGTGCCGGTGCCACCCGATCGGTTCATGCGCTGCTGGGGCAGCAGCGAACCCTCGCGCACCGGCGGCCTCGACTTCGAGCGCTCCGACTGCGTGATGGACACGCGCATCTTCGTCGGCGAGTTCAACACCGGCACCATCTCCACGCGCCACGAGGCCTACGACGGCACGCGCCTGGGCACGATGCGCTTTGCCTCGCAGTACGCGGCGAGCTTCCGCAACGAAGGCTTCGAGCGCCTGCGTGCGCAGCACCAGACCAAGCCGCAGTGCCACGAGAACTTCGTCGACCGCAAGGGCCTCACGCTGCGCGCCGTGGTCTGCGTGCGGGCCTACAAGAAGCTGCCCAAGCTCTACGACGTGGCCGTGCTCGTCGCCACGCTCGACCAGCCGCAGGCCGGCGTGCAGGGCCGCTTCGACGCGCAGGGTGTGAGCTACGCCAGCGCGATGAAGCTCGCGCAGCACTACATCGAGGCCTACGCATGGGTGAAATGACCGTGGCCGGGCCGCTGCGCGTGGGCACGCCACTGGCCGTGCTGGAGGTGCTCGACCGCGACGGCTTCGTGCGCCAGAGCGTGAAGGTGATGGCCTGGCCGCTGCGCGTGGGCCGTGCGCTCGACAACGACCTGGTACTCGACGACCCCTACACCGCGCCCCACCACCTGGTGATCGGTCGCGATGCGAACGGGCAGCTGGCGGTGACCGCGGGCGACAGCGTCAACGGCGTGCAGATCGAAGGCCCCACCGGCCGCGCCCTCGCTGCCGGCGAAGCCGTTCCGCTGCCGGCGGCGCCGCAGGACCGGCCGGCGCAGCTGTGGCTGGGCCGTACGCACCTGCGCCTGCGCCTGGCCTCGCAGGTGCTGGCGCCCGAGCAGGCCCTCGTCGGCGCGCGCGAACTCACGCAGGGCGCGCTGTCGCTCGCCGTGCTCGTGCTCCTGACGGCCGCGGTGCTCGGCTTCAACACCTGGCTCGAGAGCGAGCCCGACCTGCTCACCAAGGCGCTGGCCTCGTTTGCGATCTCGGCGCTCGGCATCGGCCTCGCCTGGAGCGGCGTCTGGACGCTGCTCTCCAAGGTCTTCACCCGCCAGGGGCACTTCGGGTGGCACCTGCGGGTGATGCTGATGGCGGTGCTGGCCTGGCAGGCGCTGATGGCGGGCACCGCGCTGCTCGCCTTTGCCTTCTCGTGGCCGTGGCTCACCGACTTCAACTTCGTGCCGGCCTACGCCATCCTCGGCGCCATGCTCTATTTCCACCTGCAGGCGGTGGAGCCGCAGCACCCGCGCCGCACGCTCGGCTTTGCACTCGGCAGCGCCACCATCGGCGTGCTGCTCAGCGTGTGGTTCAACCTGCAGGCGACCGACCGGGCCGGCAGCGAGCTCTACATGAACCACCTCTTCCCGCCGGCGCTGCGTGTGGCCAAGCCGGTGGAGGTGCCGGAGTTCATGCAGGGCGTGGCCGACCTGCAGTCGCGGCTCGACGCCAAAGCGAGGAAACCCGATGCTGAAGAGTGAACCGCAGCAGACCGTGCTCGTGACCGGCGGCAGCCGCGGCATCGGCGCGGCCACCGCGCGCCTGTGCGCCGCGCGTGGCTGGGCGGTGGCCGTCAACTACACCCGCGACGCCGCGGCCGCCGAAGCGGTGTGCGAATCGATCCAGCAGGCCGGCGGCCGCGCCCTCGCCGTGCAGGCCGACGTGGCCGACGAGGCCCAGGTGCTGGCGATGTATTCCCGCGTCGACGCCGAGCTGCCGCCGCTGCACGGCCTCGTCAACAACGCGGGCGTGATCGACGTCGCGGCCCGCGTCGACGAGATGAGCGTGGCGCGCCTGCGCCGCATGTTCGACATCAACATCCTCGGCAGCTTCCTCTGCGCGCGCGAAGCGGTGCGCCGCCTGTCGACGAGACACGGCGGCAGCGGCGGGGCGATCGTCAACCTCTCGTCGGCGGCGGCACGCATCGGCTCGCCCAACATGTACGTCGACTACGCCGCCTCGAAGGGCGCGGTCGACACGCTCACGATGGGCCTTGCGAAGGAAGTGGCCGCCGAAGGCGTGCGCGTGAACGGCGTGCGCCCCGGCATCATCGACACCGAGATCCACGCGTCGGGCGGGCTGCCCGACCGGGCGCGCCAGTCGGCGGCGCTGATCCCGATGCAGCGCCCCGGCACGGCCGAGGAGATCGCGCAGGCCATCGTCTGGCTGCTCGGCGACGAGGCCAGCTACACCACCGGCGCCATCCTCGACGTGACCGGCGGCCGCTGAAGCAGGCGAGCCTCGGTCAGAGCCCGGCGAGCTGCCGCGCCTGCTCGCGCTCGTGCGGCTTGAAGTGCGCCTGCAAGAGGCCCTCGAGGCGCTCCTGCTTCTCGGGCACGCTCAGGTCGGCGGCGTAGACCTGGCCGCGTTCGCGGATGAAGCCCGGGTGGCGCAGCGCCCAGGCCTGGCGCTCGGTCTCGAGCTTCTCGCGCTCGAGCTCGACCACCGATTTCGCGCCTTCGACCTCGACGAACTGGCGGCGCATGAACACCACCTCGTCATCGCTCTCGCCGCGCGCGCGCATCTCGGCCGCCAGCTTTTCCATCGCGAGCGAAAACTCGGAGCCGCCGAATTCCTGTGCCGCCACCTCGGGCGGCAGGCTCATGCGCAGGGCCAGCAAGCGTTGCTGCTGCTGGGCCTCGTTGAGTGTCGGGTCGGCGAGGATGCGGGCCACCTCCGCCGCGTAGCGCTGGCGTGCCTCTTTCACATGGGACAGGTCCGGCGTCGCCACCGCCGGGGTGGGGCGACCGCGGGGCTCCACGCGGAGGGCGATCGAGGTGCCCGACACGGGCCGGTCCTCGTCCGTCTCCGGCACGGCCACGTCGGCCAGGGCCGGCGTGTGGCGGTCGATCGCGGCAAGCCGGTCCGCCAGGCTGCCGCGCCCGGCGTCGGGCGATGGGGAGGACAGGTGGGCCACGACCGCCGCCACCGCCGCGATGCCGGCGACGGTGCCCCAGAAGGGCGTGCTGAACGACGTGCGGGTCGCTGTCACGGTGACGGCCATGGCCTTGCCTCCTCGCTCGCTCTTGGGTGCTCAGGGCTCAGTGGGTCACGAAGCCGTTGAGCCAGGTGAGGTTGGCCTTCAGGCCCCAGTTGGTGCTGCCATTGCGCCAGGTGCTGTCGGTCACGCTCTGCAGGCCGAGGCAGCCGCCGACGCGCTGGTAGCAGTGGTCGGCCGAGCCGTCGCCGACGGCGCTGTCGCGGATCATGATCCAGCCGCTGCCGTTGCTGGCCAGGCACTCGTAGGCGAGCGAGCCGCAGCTGCGGCCGGCGACCGCCTCGGACGACGAGCGCACACTGACGACCGGGAAGCTGTCGCTCTGGCCGTTGACGATGCGCACGTTGTCCTTCGAAATCGTGTAGTTGCCCGGCGTCATGCACGAGCTCATCAGGTAGGTGGTGTACGAGGTGTGCGAGCCCATGCCGTAGGCGGCGCGCACGCGGCTGTCGAAGTTCTTCGCGTTGACCGCGATGATGGAGCCCTGGCTGAAGCCGGCCACGACGATGCCCTTGGAGCAGTCGGCGGTCGAGCGAGCGCACAGCTTCGAGATGGCGCTCGAGGTCGAGCCGCTGTTGTAGATGTACTTGGCCTTGGCCAGGATCTGCGAGCAGGTGCCGAAGGCGGAGCTGTCGTACTGCACGGCGGCGGCGACGAAGCCCTTGGCGGCCATCTCGGCCACTGCGCCCATGGCCTGGGCGTTGTCATAGCTCTCCGTGGTGCCCACGGTGTAGATGAAGACGGGGTGCTTGCCCGTGGCGGGCTCGGTGCCCTTGATGCTGTGGGTGCTGAGGCCAGCGGAATAGGAGGACGTGAAGTCGGCGGCCTGGGCGGTGGTGCCCAGCAGGGCGGCAGCAAGACCGACGAGGGGGGCAGCGATGCGGATCAGACGAGAGTGCATGGCAACGATCTCCATTTGAGGTGTGGACGGCGTCTCTGGCTTCCGCCCTCTTGTTGCCCTGAGACAGTTCAGGGTGGAGTCAATGTTGCACGGTGGTCCAATCTTCGCTTTCGGGTTTTCATTTCGTTCGTGTACTTCTTGTCACATCTGGCCCAGAACCGCGGGTAAGCCCTTGGTTTGCGAGGGCTTGCTGAGGCTTTTGGCCAGAGGAGTGTCTCCGGCGAATTGGAATATTCGTCGGTCGTGCAATTTGCCGTGTTTTCAGCGCCGTTCGACGATCACCGGCACCAGCTTGAAGGCCTCGCGGATGCGCGAGGCGGCGTCCTGCGCTTCGGTGCGCGACACGAATGGCCCCGCCTGCACGCGGAAGAGCTGCGGCTCGCCCCACACCGCCAGCAGCGGCTGCAGCCAGTCGAGCTCGTCGGCCACCTGGCGCTGCAGCTGCTCGGCGCCGCCGCGCTCGCGGAAGGCGCCCAGCTGCACCCAGAAGCCGGGGGCCGGCGCCTCGCGGGGCGGGGTGGCGGCGGCCGGGCTGCTGTCTTGGCGGGCGGCGACCTCGACCGCCGCTGCGGCCGGCAGCTCCACCGCCGCGCCCGCCTTCCACGCGCCGCTGCGGATCTGCTCGTGCGTGAGCCGCTCCACCTCCACCGGCGCCACGCCGTTCAGCACGCCCAGGCGCATCGCGGCGGTGTAGCTGAGGTCGATGATGCGGCCCTCGTGGAAGGGGCCGCGGTCGTTCACCCGCACGATCACCTCGCGCCCGTTGGCCGGATTGCGCACCCGCGCGTAGCTCGGCAGCGGCATGGTCTTGTGCGCGGCCGTCATCGCATACATGTCGTAGCGCTCGCCGCTGGCCGTGGGCCGGCCGTGGAACTTGCGCCCGTACCACGAGGCCAGGCCTTTCTCGACCATCGGCCTGTCGGTGGCGACGGGCGTGTAGCTGCGCCCATTCACCTCATAAGGCTTGTTGGGCCCGCCCGTGCGGATGGGCTCGACGCGGGGCTGCGCATCGGGTGTCTTGTCGAGGCCGGCGGGGGGCTTGGCTTCGGGGCCGTCGCGCGTGGGCGTCGAGCTGCACGCGGCGAGGGCCAGCACACAGGCAAGGAGCCAGGGGAACAACAGGGGGCGGGTCATGGCGCACGATCTTCCCAAACCTGGACACGACCCGTGTGTCCGATGGTGTGATCACCCCAGCCAGTCGCGGAATGCCTGGGTCACCGCTTCCGGCTGCTCCATCGTGCTCATGTGGCCGCAGCGTTCGACGACCACGAGCCGGGAGCCCGCGATGCGGGCGTGCAGGTGCTCGTGGCGCGCCGGGGTGCTCCAGGCGTCTTCGCGGCCGCAGAGCACGAGCGTGGGGCAGGTGATGGTGGGCAGCAGCGGGTCGGCGTCGGGCCGCTCGAGCAGGGCCTTGATCTGCGCGGCGAAGACCTCGGGCGAGCTGCGCTCGAACATGTCGAGGATGGCCTGGAACACCGGGCCGCCGAGGCGGCTTTCATGCACCATGCCGCGCGCCCACTCGTCGGCCATCGCGCGCATGCCTTCGCGGCGGGCCTTTTCCAGCAGGGTGTGGCGGCCGAGCTTCTCGTTCTCGCCGGCCTCGCCCTGCGCCAGCGGGTGGTACGAGGTGTCGAGCAGCGCCAGGTGCGTGACACGTTCGGGCGCGAGGCGCCACACCTCGAAGGCCACACGGCCGCCCATCGAATGGCCGGCGAGGGCGAAGCGCGGGGCCGGGGCGGTGTCGAGCACGTGCTGCGCCATCGTGGTGAGGCTGTCGCGTTCGCCGTAGTGCACGACGTGCGCGTCGACACGCCGGCCGAGCGCGTCGATCTGCGGCGCCCACACGGCTCCGTCGCACACCAGGCCGGGCAGCAGCACCAGAGGCGTCGTATGGCTCATGCGGGGAACTCCTCGGTGTCGACCCCGGCCTGCGCCAGCGCGTCGTAGCGCGGGCCGACGACGGTGTGCCGGTTGATCAGTGCCTCGAGCTGCTGCACCACCGCCGCGTCGAGTCTCACGCGGTCGGCGCCGAGATCGTCTTCCAGGTGCGCCACGCTGCGCGTGCCGGGGATGGGGATGATGTGATCCGCGCGGTGCAGCAGCCACGCGAGCGCGAGTTGCGACGGCGTGCAGCCCACCCGCGCCGCGATGGCGCTGTAGCCCTCGAGCAGCTTCAGGTTGGCCGCGTAGTTCCCGGGCGAGAAACGCGGCATGGTCTTGCGGATGTCGCGCTCGCCGAGCGTGGCGACGTCGCGCAGCTCGCCGCACAGGAAGCCGCGCGCCAGCGGGCTGAAGGCGACGAACGCGGCGCCGATCTCGCGGCAGGCGTCGAGCACCGCGATCTCGGGGTTGCGCGTCCACAGCGAGTACTCGGTCTGCACCGCGGTGATCGGGTGCACCGCGTGGGCACGCCGGATCGTCGCGGCCGAGACTTCCGACAGGCCGATCGTGCGCACCTTGCCCTCGCGCACCAGGTCGGCCATCGCGCCCACGCTGTCTTCGATGGGCACGCGCTTGTCCCAGCGGTGCAGGTAGTACAGGTCGATGACCTCGGTGCGCAGGCGCTTCAGGCTTTGCTCGCAGCTCCACTTGATCGTCTCGGGCCGGCCGTCGACCACCCGCTTGCCTTCGGCGTCGCCGTGCAGGCCGCCCTTGCTCGCGAGCGTGAACCTCGAGCGGTGTGGGCTCAGCACCTCGCCGAGCAGCGTCTCGTTGAGGCCGAAGCCGTAGAGCGCGGCGGTGTCGAAGAGCGTGACGCCGAGGTCGAGCGCCCGCAGCAGCAGCGCCTCGGCATCCTGCCTCGAAGGCGGCGCGCCGTAGGCATGGCTCAGGTTCATGCAGCCCAGCCCGAGGGCCGAGACGGTGAACGGGCCGAGCCGGCGCTGTTGCATCACGCGTTGAGCTGCTGCTCGAGCTGGTGCAGCACCTGGTAGCAGGGCAGCACCTGCGCCACGCTGGCGTTGGGCTCACGCTTCTCGCGGATGGCGGCGAAGAACTCGCGGTCCTGCAGCTCGATGCCGTTCATCGACACATCGACCTTCGACACGTCGATCTTTTCTTCCTTGCCGTTCACCAGGTCGTCGTAGCGCGCGATGTAGGTGGCCGTGTCGCCGATGTAGCGGAAGAAGGTGCCGAGCGGCCCGTCGTTGTTGAAGCTCAAGCTGAGCGTGCAGATCGCGCCATTGGCGGCCTTGAGCTGGATGCTCATGTCCATCGCGATGCCGAGCGTCGGGTGGATCGGGCCCTGGATCGCGTTCGCCTTCACGATCGGCGAGCCGGTCTGGTACGCGAAGAGGTCGACGGTGTGCGCCGCGTGGTGCCACAGCAGGTGGTCGGTCCACGAGCGCGGCTGGCCCAGCGCATTCATGTTGGTGCGGCGGAAGAAATACGTCTGCACATCCATCTGCTGGATGTTGAATTCGCCCGCGACGATCTTCTTGTGCACGTACTGGTGGCTGGGGTTGAAGCGGCGGGTGTGGCCGCACATGGCCACGAGCTCCGTCTGCTTCTGCGTTGCCACGACCTTCTCGCCATCCTTCAGCACGTCGCACAGGGGGATCTCCACCTGCACGTGCTTGCCGGCTTCCAGGCAGGCGATGGTCTGGGCCGCATGCATCTGCGTCGGGGTGCAGAGGATGACCGCGTCGACTTCCTTGATCTTGAGGCTGTCGGCGAGGTCGGTGGTGACGTGCCGGATGCCGTACTTGTCGGCCACCTCTTGCGTCTTGCCGAGGTCGCGGCTGATGAGCGAGATGACTTCGACGCCGTCGATCTGCTTGATCGCGTCCAGATGTTTGATGCCGAACGCGCCGGCGCCGGCGAGTGCAACCTTGAGGGTCATGCTTGGTTCTCCAGGATCAGGTGGCCGACGGCCGTGTTCGATGCAGGCACGTGATAGAAGCGGTGCACCTGCTTGGGCGGTTTGACCGACATCGCGCCCCGCGCAATCAGCCACATCACGAGTTCGATGCCTTCGCTGCCGGCCTCGCGCACGTAGTCGATGTGCGGCACCTTGGCCAGGCCCTCGGGGTCGCTCACCAGGCGGTCGAGGAACTTGTTGTCGAACTCCTTGTTGATCAGGCCGGCACGCGGCCCCTGCAGCTGGTGGCTCATGCCGCCGGTGCCCCAGATCTGTACCTTCAGCGGCTTGTCGTAGCTCGCGATCGCGCGGCCGATGGCCTTGCCGAGGTTGTAGCAACGCTGGCCCGAGGGCACGGGGTACTGCACCACGTTGACGGCGAAGGGGATGACCTTGCACGGCCATTTGTCGGGCTGTCCGAACATCAGCGACAGCGGCACGGTGAGGCCGTGGTCCACGTCCATCTTGTTGACGATGGTGAGGTCGAAGTCGTCCTGGATGACCGAGTGCGCAATGTGCGAGGCGAACTCGGCGTCGCCCTCCACCACCGGCACCGGCCGTGCGCCGTAGCCTTCGTCGGCCGGCTGGTAGCGGTCGGCGCAGCCGATGGCGAAGGTGGGGATCATCTCCAGGCTGAAGGCCGTCGCGTGGTCGTTGTAGACGAGGAAGACGACGTCGGGCGTGTTCTCCTTCATCCATTGCTTGGAGAAGTCGTAGCCCTTGAAGAGCGGCTGCCAGTAGGGCTCGCCGGTCTTGCCCTGATCGAGGGCCGCGCCGATGGCCGGCACGTGCGAGGTGTAGACGGATGCGGTGATGTGGGCCATGTCAGTTCATTTCTTTCCGGCAGCGCCTTGCGGCTGGCGGTGGGGTTGGGCGTCGCCGTCTTCGCCGAGCTTGCGGTTGCCTTCGGCCGAGCGGCCGCCGGCAATCATCATGTTGCGGTACTCCTCTTCGGACATGCCGGTCATGCTGCCCGCCATCTGCTGGAAGCTGCGCCCGTCGGTCGCGCCGATCTTGGCGAGGAAGTAGATGTTGCCGCCCAGCGCAATGCAGCGGTTGAGGTCGCGCGCGAGCACGGCCTGTTTCTGCTCTTCGCTCATCGGCCACTCGTCGAGGTAGGCACGCTCGTTGGCCTTGAAGCGCTCGCGGTTCGCGGCCTTCATCAGCGACATGCAGAACTGGTTGAGGTGGAAGCCCTTGCGGGACTGTTCGGCATCGAAGATCGTGGTGCCGGGGATGTCGAGGTAGGGTTTGTCGAGAGACATGGGAGAGGTCCTGTGATCAGGGGCGGCATTCGAAGCTGGCGGCGGCGTTGACGTCGCCGCTGCCGCGGTAGCGGGGCACGAGCGGCCAGCGGCACAACGGCCGGGCGCGCGACACGGTGAAAGGCGGCTTCGCGCTCTGCTCCACCAGCTGCAGCTTGGCCGGCGCCTGGCCGCGCTCCACCCAATCGGTGAGCGCATCCAGCATGTCGACGTTGGCCGGGCCGCCGGTGCCGACGTGGTCGACGTTGGGCGCGGTGTAGAGGTGGAAGAAGCCGTCGACCGCCGCCTGGCCCATCGTCTGCACCACCGCCTGGTGGTAGCCGATGCCGACATACGGGCTCTGCGCGTAGTCGGCCATGTTCTCCAGCACGATGAGCTTGCCGCCGCGCGCGCGGAAGGCGCTGAGGTCGGGGTTGGTCGCGTCCATCAGCGCCGAGACCTCGCGGATGCGCTTCTCATGGTCGGCGGCCTTGTACTTCAGCAGGTCGTAGGCCGGGTCGCGCGCATAGAAGTACTGGATGGCGCCCGCGCCGTAGTACCAGGCGATGCTGTTGCTCTGCTGGGGCGGCAGCGAGGGTGGGGTGCTGCCCAGCCACCAGGCCGTCCAGCCGCCGGTCGGGCCATAGGAGACGAGGCCTTCGCCGCTCGGGCCGCGGCCCGGGTACTCGCGCAGGCCGTGGGCGAGGTCGAAGTCGAAGCGCAGCGGCGAGTGCAGCACCTTCACCGATTGCACCTGCGCGGGTGAGAGGCAGGTGTCGGCCGGCGCACCCGTGCAACGCAGCGCCTCCACGTTGAAGCGCGCCTTGCAGGCGATCGGGTCGCTCACCAGGCCATCAGCCAGGCCGTCGAGCGCATCGCAGGCGGCGAGCACCGCCTCGTGCACCAGCTTCACCTGCGGCGGGCGGATCCAGCCTTCGCCCATGGTGGCCAGGCCGTCGCGCAGGCCGGCGTGCTGCAGGCCCGTCCAGTGGATCACCGGCACGCGGCTGAAGATCCCGTCGAAGGCCTCGGGGTAGCGCTGCGCCATGGTCAGGCCCTCGCGGCCGCCTTCGGAGCTGCCGACGAAGTAGAGCCGGCTCGGGCCTCGCCCGTAGGCCGCCTGCATCAGCGCCACGGCCACGTCGCGCACCTTCTTGTACGACGCGTGCGCGAAGTTGACGAGCGCCTCGTCGTTCAGCGCAAATACCTGCGGCGGCTGGCCCGGCTGGTTCTGGTGGCCGGAGTCGGTGCCGTAGGTGGCGTAGCCGCGCGCCAGCGGCGCCGGCTCGTCGAAGCGTGCGGCCGGCAGCAGGGCGAGCCCGGTGATCAGCGTGCCGTTGAAGCCGCCGCCGCCGTACTGCACCGAGCGGCCGTTCCAATGGGCCGGCAGGTTGAGCTGGAAGTTGATGGCGGGGGCGGCCGGGTCCAGCGGGGCGATGCTGCCGAGCACTTTGCAGTGCTCGGGGTTGGCGGGTGTGATGGTGGCCGAGGGCGTGGGGCCGCGTTCGGCCACCGCGATCTTGCTGGCCGCGACCCAGGTGGCCGAGGTGACGCGCGCCACGCCGCTCGGCAGGCCGATGCGGTCGGCGCCGATGGTGCTGCCGGTGAGCGAGGTGCAGCCCGTCTTGGGGTCGGCGCTCGTCAGCACGCCGGTGGAGGCGCAGCCGGCGAGCGAGGCCGCGAGGCCCATGCAGAGGATCGAGCGGATCATGGCGTGTCTCCTTCGCCGGTGCGATGGGTCAGCGGGCCTCTTCGGGCCAGTAGAGCCGCATCGGGTTGTCGACCAGCAGCTTCTTCTGCAGCTCGGCCGTCGTCGCGATGTGGGGGATGAAATCGACCAGCAGGCCGTCGTCGGGCATGTGGTTCTTCAGGTTCGGGTGCGGCCAGTCGGTGCCCCACAGCACACGGTCGGGGAAGGTCTCGACGATGCGCTTCGCGAACGGGATCACGTCGCGGTACGCGTTGCGTTCACCGTTCAACGCGGGCGGGCCCGAGACGCTCAGGCGCTCGGGGCAGCTGACCTTGCTCCACACGTTGGGGTACTCGCGCATGAACTTCACGAAGAGCTCGAACTCCGGCCCGTCGACCGGCTTGGTCACGTCGGGCCGGCCCATGTGGTCGACCACCACGGTGGTGGGCAGCGCGGTGAAGAAGTCCCACAGCTCCGGCAGGTCCACCGCCTCGAAATAGATCACCACGTGCCAGCCCAGCGGGGCGATGCGCGCGGCGATCTCCATCAGCTCATCTTTCGGCGTGAAGTCGACCAGGCGCTTGACGAAGTTGAAGCGCACGCCGCGCACGCCGGCTTCGTTCATCGCCTTCAGCTCGTCATCGGTCACCGAGCGCTTGACCGTGGCCACGCCGCGTGCCTTGCCTTTCGAATGGATGAGCGCATCGACCATCGCGCGGTTGTCGGCCCCGTGGCAGGTGGCCTGCACGACCACGTTGCGGTCGAAGCCCAGATGGTCGCGCAGGGCGTAGAGCTGGTGCTTTGATGCATCGCAAGGCGTGTACTTGCGCTCGGGGGCGTAGGGAAACTCGGCGCCAGGGCCGAACACGTGGCAGTGCGCGTCGACGCTGCCCGCGGGCAGTCTGAAGGCGGGTTGGCTCGGGCCGGCGTACCAGTCGAGCCAGCCGGGGGTCTTCTCAAAGGTCATGGTTCAGTCGATCGGTTTGAATTGGGCGAGCAGGCGGTCGGCTTCGGTGCGCCAGTCGGCGCTGCGGGCGAACGCCTGGGTGCCCTTCGGCCCGAAGAGCCCGGCGTCGGCAAGGTCGGCGACCCAGGCCTGGCGCTCGGCGGTGCCGCTCGCAGACCAGGGCTCGAGGCCGATCTCGCGCACGGTCTGCGCCACCTCGCGCACCTCTTCGCTGCGGCGGCGGCCGTGCTCGATCACGCGCTGGAAGAAATAGGCGCCTTGCTTCTCCCAGTCGACGCCGGGGAAGGTCTCGTAGAGCGAGGCGATCACCGCGTCTTCCACACCGTAGGCGCGGGCGGTGGTGAAGCTTTCGATCACCATCGCCTCCAGGCCCTTGATCATGATGCTGCGGCACATCTTGGTGGCCGAAGCCACGCCGAGCTTTTCGCTCGTGACCTTGCTGTCGAAGCCGAGCGTGTTGAGGAGCGGCATCAGCGCGTTCGCATCCGGCCCGCCCAGCAGCAGCGGCACCTTGATGCGATAGGGCGGGATCGACGTCATCACCGCGCCTTCGACATACCGCCCGCCATTGCGGTTGACGATGTCGGCCGCGCGGATCTTGGCGCCGGGCGAGGCGGAGTTGAAGTCGAGGAAGAAGGCGCTCGGGCGGATGCTCGGCGCGCAGGCTTCGGCCACCGGCACGGCCTGGCTGGCGGTGACGGCGCTGATGATGAAGTCGGCGTGCTCGGCCAGCTCGGCGTGTGACTCGTGCAGCGTCACGCCGTGGACAGCGGCATGCTGACGCAAGGGAGAGCCGGCTTCGCTCTTCAGCTTGAGGTCATGCGCACTGACCTTCACGCCCTGCTTGCGCAGGTCTTCGGCCAGGATGCGGCCGACCTCGCCATAACCGACGAGGCCGATGTGCCACTGCTTGGGATCGGTGTTCATGGAGCGCTCCTTCGTCACCGAACGGGTCGGCGTCAATCGATGTACTTCAAGCCAGCTTTTTCCAGCGGCTCACGCATCTTGTACATGTCCAGGCCCAGCACGCCCGAGGCCAGCTTGTTGCGCTTCTCGCCTTCGTTGGCCTCACGCGCGACCGCCGCTTCCAGCGTCTTGGCCGCGATGCCGCGCGGCACGCAGACCACGCCGTCGTCGTCGGCCACGATCACGTCGCCGGGCGTGACCAGCATGCCGGCACACACCACGGGGATGTTGACCGAGCCGAGCGTCGCCTTGATCGTGCCCTTGCTGCTGATCGCCTTGCTCCACACCGGGAATTTCATCTCGGTGAGCGTCTTCACGTCGCGCACGCCGGCGTCGATGATCAGCGCCCGTGCGCCACGCGCCTGGAACGAGGTGGCCAGCAGGTCGCCGAAGTAGCCGTCGGTGCATTCGGCGGTGATCGCCGCCACGACGATGTCGCCCGGCCTGATTTGCTCGGCCACGACATGCATCATCCAGTTGTCCCCCGGATGCAGCAGCACGGTGACCGCCGTGCCCGAGACCTGCGCGCCCGCGTAGATCGGCCGCATGTAGGGCTTCAACAGGCCGACCCGGCCCATCGCTTCGTGCACGGTCGCACTGCCGAGCGAAGCCAGCTTGTCGGCGACAGCGCTGTTGGTGCGCTCGATGTTGCGGTAGACGACGCCCAGTTCGTACATGGCTTACTTCCCCTTCTTCTTGAGTGCCGCGTCGAGGCGCGGGTAGACGCGGCGCGCGTTGGCCTCGTAGACCTTGTGCTTGTCTTCGGCCGAGAGGACCTTCGAGGCCTCGATGTAGCGCTTGGTGTCGTCGTAGTAGTGGCCGGTCTCCGGGTCGATGCCGCGCACCGCGCCGATCATTTCGCTCGCGAAGAGGATGTTGTCGACCGGGATCACGGTGGTCAGCAGGTCGATGCCCGGCTGGTGGTAGACGCAGGTGTCGAAGAAGAGGTTGTGGAGCAGGTGGTCCTTCAAGAGCGGCTTCTTCAGCTCTTGTGCCAGCCCGCGGTAGCGGCCCCAGTGGTAGGGCGCGGCACCGCCGCCGTGCGGCACGATGAACTTGAGCTCCGGGAAGTCCTTGAACAGGTCACCCTGGATCAACTGCATCACGGCCGTCGTGTCGGCGTTGATGTAGTGCGCGCCGGTGGTGTGGAAGCACGCGTTGCAGCTCGTGCTCACGTGGATCATCGCGGGGATGCGGTGCTCCACCATCTTTTCGTAGATGGGGTACCAGGCCTTGTCGGTCAGTGGCGGCGAGGTCCAGTGCCCGCCCGAGGGATCGGGGTTGAGGTTGATCGCCACGTTGCCGTATTGCGTGACGCACTTCTCCAGCTCGGGGATGCAGGTCTTCGGGTCGACGCCCGGCGACTGCGGCAGCATCGCCGCGGGGATGAAGTTGTCGGGGAAGAGCTGCGCCACGCGGTAGCAGAGCTCGTTGCAGATCGCGGCCCAGGTGGAGGAGACCTCGAAGTCGCCGATGTGGTGGGCCATGAAGCTCGCGCGCGGCGAGAAGATGGTGAGGTCGCTGCCGCGCTCCTGCATCTTCTTGAGCTGGTTGGAGACGATGGTCTCGCGCAGCTCGTCGTCGCTGATCGACAGCTCCGATGCCTTGGGCAGGTTGGCCTTGTCGTTCAGGTTCGCGATCTGCCGGTTGCGCCAGTTCTCCAGCGCCTTCGGGGCGGTGGTGTAGTGGCCGTGGATGTCGATGATGAGGCTCATGTCGAAGGCGCATGCAAGCGCAGTGGGGGCGATCTGCAAACGATTCTTGCGCAGCACTTCTCATGCAGCAACGAGATAGCCCACATAGCAGCTATGCCCATCCGGCATACTGGACGCCATGGACTTGAAGCAGCTCGAATACTTCGTGCACGTGGCCGAACTCGGCAGCTTCACCCGTGCGGCGAGCTTCCTGTCGATCGCCCAGCCGGCCCTCAGCCGCCAGGTGCGCGCGCTCGAAGTCGAGCTGCGCCAATCCCTCTTCGAACGCAACGGCCGGGGCGTCACGCTCACCGAAGCCGGCACCCGCCTCTTGGCCCATGGCCGCGGCATCCTGCAGCAGGTCGAACGCGCCCGGCTCGACATGGAAGACCACCGCGGCGCCGCCACCGGCCGCCTGGTGCTGGCCCTGCCGCCCAGCGTGAGCCGCACGCTGACCACGCCGCTCGTCGCCTCCTTCCGCGCCCGTTTTCCCAAGGCCACGCTGAGCGTGGTGGAAGGCCTGTCGACCTACGTGCTGGAATGGCTGGCGATCGGTCGTGTGGACTGCGCCGTGGTCTACAACGTGGCGCCTTCCGCCGCCATCGACCTGGTGCCGGTGCTCGACGAGCAGCTCTACCTGGTGTCGGCCCGGCAGAAGGGCGGCAAGCTGATCGGCCCGCCCGTCACGCTGGCCGAAGTGGCCGAGCACGAGCTCGTGATCCCGAGCCTGCCGCACTCCATTCGCATGCTGCTCGAGACGGCCCTGGCCAACGAAGGCCGCAAGGCAAGGGTTTCCCTGGAGGTGGAAAGCATCCCCGCCATCCTCGACCTGGTGCAGCAAGGCCAGGCGCACGCGGTGCTGGCGCTCAACGCCATCCGCTCCAGCGGCCAGGAAAACCGCTTTGCCGTCAGGCCCATCCGCCGGCCGAAGATGACCACCACGTTGTGGATCGCCACCTCGGCGCAGCGCCACCGCGGCCCGCTGATCGACCAGTCGATCGATCTCGTGAAAGAACTCCTCCTCAAGCTGTGGACTTGATGCCCACGTTCCTGTCAAAGCTGACAGTGGCGTAGTACTGTCGCCCCTGCTCGAATCGTTGGGGACGGTCGCTGGGTCGGGGCCGTGTGGTGCACACCGGCTTTGAGGAGCTTGCATCCTGATCCATGACACGAGAAGACGGCAAGCGCTCGCCTGTGTGTTCGGCCTGTGCCTGGCCACATCCGCCGGGGCGGCGTCGCGCGACATCGCCGACCTGTCGCTCGAAGAGCTGGGCCGGCTCGAGGTCACCTCGGTGTCGCGCCGCGGAGAGCCCTTGTCGGCGGCGCCGGCTTCCATCTACGTGATCACCGCCGAGGCGATACGCCGTTCTGGGGTGAGCTCGCTGCCCGAGGCGCTGCGCCTCGCGCCCAACCTGCAGGTGGCGCGCATCGACGCCACGCAATACGCCATCAGCGCGCGCGGCTTCAACAATGCCATCGGCAACAAGCTGCTGGTGCTCGTCGACGGCCGCACGGTCTACACGCCGTTCTTCTCGGGCGTGTTCTGGGACCAGCAGGACGTGATGCTCGACGACGTGGAGCGCATCGAGGTCATCAGCGGCCCGGGCGCCACGCTGTGGGGCGCCAACGCGGTCAACGGCGTCATCAACATCCTCACCCGCTCGAGCGCCGACACCACCGGCGGCCTCGTCGTCGCCGGCGGCGGCGACCGCGAGCACGGCCTGAGCCTGCGGCATGGCGGCGCGCTCGGCGAGCACGGCACGCTGCGCACCTACTTCAAGACCGGCCGCCTGCGGCAGACCGAGACCGCCGCCGGTGCCGACCGCCACGATGCCAACGAGCGCCACCAGGCCGGCCTGCGCGCCGACTGGGTGCTGGGCGCCGACACCCTCACGCTGCAGGGCGACACGTACGAGACCCGCGCCGAGCACCGTGGCATCGTCCTCGGCACGCAGATGACGCCCATCCGCTCGTCGGGCGCCAACCTGCTCGGCCGCTGGACACGCCGGCTGGCCGGGGGCGGCGAGCTGCGCGTGCAGGCCTATTTCGACCACATGGAGCGCGACGACGCACTGCTCTACCGGCCGGAGGTCGACGTGGCCGACCTGGAGCTGCAGCACAGCACGACCGCGGGCGCGCACAAGCTCGTCTGGGGCGGCGGCTACCGCCACGCGCGCGACGACATTCGGCCCGGGCTCTTCTTCGGCTTCGAGCCCGGTCAGCGCAGCCTCGACTGGGCCAATCTCTTCGTGCAGGACGAGGTGGCGGTGACCCCCGACCTCGGCGTCACGCTCGGCCTCAAGTTCGAGCACAACGACTTCACCGGCCTCGAGACCCTGCCCAACCTACGACTGGCCTGGCGCCCGCGCACCGGCCACCTCGTGTGGGGCGCGCTCTCGCGCGCGGTGCGGGCGCCGGCGCGGCTCGACCGCGACATCCGCCTGCCGCCACGCCCGCCCTACATCATTGCCGGTGGGCCCGACTTCGTCTCTGAGGTCGCCAACGTGCTAGAGCTCGGCTACCGGCTGCAGCTGGCCGCCGGCTGGAGCGGCTCGGCCACCGCCTACGTGAGCGACTGGAAACGCCTGCGCAGCGGCCAGTCCCCGCCCAATGCGCAGGTGCAGAACATGATCGACGGCCGCACCTACGGCGTGGAGGCCTGGGCCACCTGGCAGCTGCTGCCCGGCTGGCGCCTGAGCGGCGGCCTGACCACGCTCCGGAAGGACCTGGCGCAACGCCCCGAGAGCACCGACCCCGTCGGCCCGCCCAACCTCGGCGACGACCCGTCGTTCCAGTGGACGCTGCGCTCGGCGTGGAACCCGGCCGAAGGCCACGAGTTCGACGTGGCCGTGCGGCGCGTGGCCGCGCTGCCCCAAGCGGCCGTGCCGGCCTACACCGCCGTCGATGCCCGCTACGGCTGGCGCGTGAGCCGGGCGCTGGAGCTGTCGCTCGTGGCGCAGAACCTCGGCGACCCGGGGCATGCCGAGTTCGGCGCCGCGCCCGGCCGCAGCGAGGTCGAGCGCAGCGTGGGCATCTGGCTGAGGTGGTCGTTGTGAAACGTCGTGCCGCGGTGTGCGCCTGGCTGCACGCCGCGGGCTGGGGCGCGACGCTCTCCGTGGTGCCCGGAGCCATGCCCGCCGTCGCGTGGGCGCAGGCCGACCCCTTGGTGGCCGAGCACCAGGTCAAGGCAGCCTACCTGCACAAGTTCCTCGACTTCGTCGAGTGGCCGGCCACCGCCTTCGGCACCGAGCAGAGCCCCTACGTCATCGGCGTGGCCGGCGCCGACGCGCTGGCCGACGAGCTCGAGGTGCTGGTCGCGCGGCGCCGGCCGAATGGGCGGCCGGTGGTGGCGCGGCGGCTGCGCCCGGGCGAAAGCCCGGCCGACCTGCACGTGCTCTTCGTCGGCCGTGGGGCGGCGGCGCGGCTGGGGGCGCTGCTGGCCGCGGCCGAGAAGCAGCCCACGCTCACCGTCACCGAGACCGAAGAAGGCTTTGCCGCCGGCAGCATGATCAGCTTCGCCGTCGAAGACAAGCGCGTGCGCTTCGACGTGGCCGTGCGCCGGGCCGAGGCGAGCGAGGTCAAGATCAGCTCGCGCCTGCTCGGCGTGGCGCGGCGCGTGGTGGGAGCGCCCTCATGACGACGTCCGCCACCCGCCGGCCGGCCTCGCTGCAGGCCAAGCTCATCCGCGTGGTGCTGCTCACCTCGCTGGTGTCGCTGCTGGTGGCGCTCGGCGCGATGATCGCGTACGACCTGCGGACCTACCACCAGAGCTGGCTCGGCGACATGACCACGCAGGCCGAGCTGCTGGGCCAGACGGTGGCCCCGGCGCTCGCCTTCGACGATGCCAGGGTCGCCGGCGACAACCTCGCGCTGCTGCGCTCGCGCCCGCAGGTGCGCGCGGCTGCCGTCTACAACGAGCGTGGCGCGCTCTTCGCGAGGTACCCGGCCGAGGCGCCTGCCACGACGTTGCCGACCGCCGCGCCACCGCCCGGCGTGCGCATCGAGCGCCGCGAGCTGCACGTGGTCGCCCCCGTGGTCAGCAAGGGCGAGACGCTCGGCACCGTCTACTTGCGTGCCGACTACGCGCTCTACGACCACATCGCCAGCTACGCCGTCATCGCGCTCGCGGTGCTGGTGGCGGCGATGGGCGTGGCCTGGGGCCTCTCGCGCCGGCTGGCGCGGGTGGTGACGGGGCCGGTGCTGGCCGTCGCCACCACGGCACGCGAGGTTGTGCAGAAGCGCGACTATTCGCGCCGCGCGCAGAAGATGAGCGACGACGAGGTGGGCACGCTCGCCGAATCGTTCAACGACATGATGGCCGAGATCGAGCGCCGCGCGAAGGAGAACGAGGCCGCGCTGCGCGCGATCGCACGCGAGGTGAACGACCGCCGCGAGGCGCAGCACGAGGTGATGCGGCTCAACGAGCGCCTGGAAGCGCGCGTCAGGGAGCGCACGGCGCAGCTCGAAGCCTCGAACCGCGAGCTGGCCCAGGCCACCGAGACCGCCGAGCGCGCCAACCGCGCGAAGTCGGAGTTCATCTCCAGCATGAGCCACGAGCTGCGCACGCCGCTCAACGCCATCCTCGGCTTCGGTCAGCTGCTGGCCACCGAGGGCATCTCGCTGTCGGCCACCAAGCGTGCCGAGTTCACGCAGCACATCCTGAAGGCCGGCAGCCACCTGCTGAGCCTCATCAACGAGGTGCTCGACCTCGCGCGCATCGAGTCGGCCAACCTCATGCTCTCGCCCGAGCCGGTGGAGGTCGCGACCCTGCTGAAGGAATGCCACACCATGCTCGAGCCGGCGGCAGCGCAGCGCGGCCTTCACATGCTGCTGCCCTTCGACGCCACGCTCACCGTGGTGGCCGACCGCACGCGCCTGAAGCAGGTGCTGCTCAACCTGCTCTCCAACGCCATCAAGTACAACCGCGAGCAGGGCGCGGTGGTGGTCGAGTGCGCCTCGTTCCACAGCGGCACGGCACGCATCGTCGTGCGCGACACCGGCCCGGGCCTGCGGCCCGACCAGGTGGCCTCGCTCTTCCAGCCCTTCAACCGGCTGGGCCAGGAGGCGGGTTCGGTGGAAGGCACGGGCATCGGGCTCGTCGTGACCAAGCGGCTGGTCGAGCTGATGGGCGGTCGCATCGGCGTGCATAGCACGCCGGGCGTGGGCAGCGAGTTCTGGATCGAGCTCCAGCGCTCGCAGGACTCGCCAGTCACCGCCGAGACCGACCGCATGCCGCTCTTGCCGCGCGATGCGCTGGCGATGCCGCACATGCCGCTGCTGCTCTATGTGGAGGACAACCCGGCCAACCTGCGCCTGGTGGAGGAGATCGTGGCCTTCCGTGGCGACCTGCGCATGCTCTCGGCACCCGATGCGCAGCTGGGCATCGAGCTGGCCCGTGCGCACCTGCCGCAGATCATCCTGATGGACATCCACCTGCCGGGCCTGAGCGGCCACGACGCGCGGGCCCTGCTCGCCGCCGACCCGGTGACGCGCCACATCCCCGTGATCGCCGTCACGGCCGACGCGATGCCGCGTGCGCGGGCGCAGGGCCTGGAGGCCGGCTTCTTCCAGTACCTCACCAAGCCCATCCACGTGGCCAAGCTCAACGAGGCGATCGACGCGGCACTCGCCGCGAGTGTGGAGAAGAGCCACCCCCGCTGACCGCCGCGGCTCAAGCGCGGCCGAGGCCGGCCGATATCGCAGCATGGGCCCAGGCCTTCACACCCGTGTCACCACCCTCGTGCTCGGCCGCGAGGCGCGGCAGCGCTTGCGTGCCTCGCAGGCCTTGCTGGTGGTGCTGGTGGACGTGCTGCTGTCGTTCATCTGCGGCTTCGGCGTGTGGGCCGGGCTGATCGAGGCGCAGATGGCGCTCGCCTGGTCGTTGTTCACGCTGCTGGGCGTGCTGGGCTTCTACGTCGTCATCCGCAGCGGGTGGAATCTGCGCCTGTACCCCGAGGACCCGGCGCTCACCATGCCGCAAGGCGTGTTCAGCGTCTTCTCGACCGTGATGGCCTACCTCATCTGCGGCCCGGTGCGCGGTGCCAGCCTGCTCGCGATGGCCATCACGCTGGTGTGCGGCATGTTCGCGCTCAAGCCGGGCCAGGTGCGCCGGCTCACCCTCTTCGCGGTGCTCCTGCTGGGCATCACGATGGTTGGCGCCCACCGGCAATGGCCCGAGCGCTTCCCGATCGCCGAGGAGGTGCTGCACTTCATGCTGATCTCGGTGGTGCTGCCGGCCATCGCGGTGCTGGCCGGTCAGCTCAGCACCATGCGCCACAAGCTGCGCCAGCACCGGCACGACCTGGAGCAGGCGCTGGAGCACAACCGCCAGCTCGCCATCCGCGACGAGCTCACCGGGCTCTACAACCGCCGCCACCTGATGGCCCTGATGCAGAAGGAAGTGCAGCGCACCGGGCGCAGCGGCCGGCCGATGTCGATCGCGCTGCTCGACATCGACCATTTCAAGCGCATCAACGACAGCTGCGGCCATGTGCAGGGCGACGAGGTGCTCAAGGCCTTTGCGCTCGCCGTCGGCGAGACGCTGCGCGACACCGACGTGCTGGGCCGCTGGGGTGGCGAGGAGTTCATGGTCATGCTGCCCGAGACCGATGCGGCCGGCGCGTTGTGCGTGCTCGACCGGGTGCATGAGCGCATGCGGGCCTTGAGCTTCCCGTGTGGCGGCGAATCGCGCGGCGTGAGCTTCTCGGCCGGCATCGCGGCCTGTGCCCCGGGCGAAGCGCTGCACGCCGCGATCGAGCGGGCCGATGCGGCGCTCTACCGTGCAAAGGAAAGTGGCCGTGCGCGCAGCGTGGTGGCCGAGCTTGCCGCCAACACGAGGCCTGTGCCATCATGCACGCCGTGAACCCGCTGCCCGCACCGACCCCCACCGTCTCGCACCTCGCGAGCGTGGTGCTGCGCCGCGCGGCCGTCTTGTTCAAAGGGACGGCCCCCACCTCGATTTCCATTCGAATTCAACTGGACCGTTGAGCTGCGGCCTCGGCCGGTGCTTGGCGGTCCCGCATGCCTGCCGCCGTGTGCGCCTTCGCGCACATCCCTCGCATCGAATGGAGTTCTCCCATGTCCGCATTGCTTCAAGCCGGCGCTGCTGCGCCGGTGTCGCCCTCCCTTCCGCCGTCGAAGCCGGAGCAGCCCTATCCCCGCCTGCATGAAGTCGAGCGCGTCGCCCTGCGCCTGGCCGGCCAGATCATGCCCACGCCGGTGTGGCGCTGGCAGACGGGCGTGATCGCCCGCCAGTTCAACCCGCTCACCGAGGTCTGGCTCAAGCTCGAGCTCTTCCAGCAGACCGGCAGCTTCAAGCTGCGCGGCGCGCTCAACGCGGTGCAGTCACTGAGCGACGAGCAGCGCCGGCGTGGCGTGGTGGCCGCGAGTGCCGGCAACCACGCGGTGGCGGTGGCGTGTGCGGCGCGCGCCGTGGGCTCGCATGCCAAGCTCGTGATGCCGAAGTTCGCAAGCCCGGTGCGGCTCGACGCCTGCCGCGGCTACGGCGCCGAGCTGATCCTCACCGACACCCTGGCCGAGGCCTTTGCGCTGGCCGACCGCGTCATGGTCGACGAAGGCCGCAGCATGGTCCACCCCTACGACGGGCCGCGCACCGCCGAGGGCACTGGCACAATCGGCCTGGAGCTCATGCGCCAGGTGCGCGGGCTCGACGCGGTGGTGGTGCCGGTCGGCGGCGGCGGGCTCGCGGGCGGCATCGCGTCGATCGTGAAGCAGATCAACCCGCGCTGCCAGGTGTTCGGCGTCGAGCCTCATGGCGCCGATGCCATGTACCGCAGCTTCCAGGCCGGCCGGCCGGTGCGGCTGGAAGGCGTCGACACCATCGCCGACAGCCTGAGTGCGCCCTATGCGATGGCCTACAGCTACGGCGTGTGCCGGCGCTTCGTCGACGAGATCGTGCGGGTCGATGACGACGCATTGGTGAGCGCGATGCACCACCTCTTCCTCGACATGAAACTCGCCGCCGAGCCCGCCGCGGCGGCAGCCACCGCGGCCCTGCTCGGCCCGCTGCGCGAGCGGCTCGACGGCCGGCGCGTGGCGCTGATCGTCTGTGGCTCGAACATCGACGCGGCCCGCTACGGCGAGCTGCTGCGCCAGGCCCGCTGATGAAATGGAAGGCCCGCCCTCAGGCGCCGGGCAGGCCGAGCTGCTTGAGGTAGCTCACCGCGTCTTCCACACCCTGGTAGTAGCCGCTGCGCCGGTTGATCTCGACGAAGCCGTGGTGGCGGTAGAAGGCCTGCGCACCGGCGTTGCCGCTGCGCGTCTCGAGCTTCACGGTGCGGATGCCGGCCACCCTCAGCGTGCCTTCCAGCCAGGCGAGCAGCGTGCTGCCCACGCCCTGGCGCCGGCAGCGCGGCTGGGTGGCGAGCAGCAGCAGGTGGGCTTCTTCCTCGCCGTACTTCATCACCGCGAAGCCCAGCAGGTCGGTGCCACGGCGGGCGACGACCACGTTGGTGTCGGCATCGGCCATGCTGGCCAGCAGGCGCGGCGCCGTCCAGCGCCACTCCAGGCCGTGCTCGATCACCCGGCGCGACAGCGCGGCGATGGCCACCGCGTCGTCGGGCACGGCCAGGCTGATGTCGCTTTCGGTGATCATGGTGGGTGATTCTGGTTCAGCGATCGCAAAGCGACAATGCGGACTTTTCGGGTTTTTGCCTTGCGAGCGTTGGTGCGTCACCTCGTCGTTGCTTCGGTCTTGTCGTGGATCTGCGTGCCGCTCGCCGGCGCGGCCAGCGACGTCGGCCCGCACGCGCGCGGCCTGGTCGAACAGAGCCAGGCGCAGGTCAAGGTCGACCCCGAGCGCAGCCGCCAGCTCGCCGAGCAGGCCCTGCAGCAGCTCGCCACGCAGCCCGACGCAGACCTGCAGGTACGCGCCCACTTGCTGCTGTGCGACTACCACTCCGAGCGTGACCGCGAAGCGGCCGAGCGGCAGCTGGCCGCGGCGCGCGCGCTCGTGCCGCAGCTGCAGCGGCGCGGCCTCGAAGCCGGCGTGCTGGGCTGCGAAGGCGCACTGCACGAAGGGGCCGGCGACAACGCCCGCGCGCTCGCGCTCTACGAGCAGGGCGTGGCGTTGGCCGAGAAGGCACAGGACGAAGAGATGCAGGCCGATGCCCTCTTCAACCGCGGCCACCTGCGCGGCGTGCGCGGTGAGTTCTCGAATGGCCTGGCCGACCTCAAGAAGGCCCGCGCGTCCTTCGAGCGGCTGCAGATGCCGTTCCACGTGCTCACGGTCGAGAACACCATCGCCATCCTCTACAACCGCATGGGCGACCATGTGCAGGCACGGCGCTACTACGAGTCGGCGCTGAAGGCGCAGGCCGCGGCCGGCCTGCAGCGCGAGCAGGCGGTGACGCACTACAACCTCGGCCGCTCGCTCGAGAACCTGAAAGAGTGGGACGCCGCCCAGCAGGCCTTCGACCAGGTGCTCAAACTGAGCCGCGAGCTGAGCTTCCCGCGCGGCATCGGCTATGCGCTGCGTGGCCAGGCGGCGGTGCAGAACGCCCGCCAGCAGCCCGCGGCGGCGCTCGCGCTGCTCGACCAGGCCGCCGACCTGCAGAAGACCTTGCCCGACACGCGCCTGCACGCGCAGATCCAGCTGCAGCGCGGCATCGCGCTGCGCCTCTTGCGCCGCCTGCCCGAGAGCGCGCAGTCGCTGCAGGAGGCCTTGAAGATCTTCAGCAGCGGCGAGTCGCTGGCCGAGCAGGCGGCCACGCATGGCGCACTGGCGCAGACGCTGGCCGAGCAGGGCGACTGGCGCGGTGCCTTCGAGCAGCAGTCGCGTTTCAAGGCGGCGTCCGACCAGCTGCTCACGCGTCAGCTCGACGAGCGGTTCGCCACCCTCAAGGTCGAGTACGACAACACCGCGCGCGACCGCGAGATGGTGCTGCTGCAGCAGTCGCAGAAAGCCGCCGAGCACGCGCTGGCGCAGGAGCGGCTGGCCGGGCGCCTGCTCACGGCGGTGATCCTGCTCGCCGCCGTGCTGCTGGTGGTGCTGGGCGTGCTGCTGTGGCGTCACCGCCGCACGAGCGCGGCCATGCGCGGCCTCGCGATGACCGATGAGCTCACCGGCCTGCCCAACCGCCGCGCCGCGCTCACCGAGCTCGAAGCGCAGATGGCCAAGCCCTCGCCCGACTGCGCGCTGCTGCTCGCCGACATCGACCTCTTCAAGGCCATCAACGACAACCACGGCCACCTCGCCGGCGACCAGATCCTGCGCGCCGTGGCCGGCGCGGTGCGGGCCATCGGCGGTGACGTGACGCACAGTGGCAGCGCCTGCCTGGCGCGCTTCGGCGGCGAGGAGTTCATCGCCGTGCTGCCGAAGACAGCGCTCGACGAGGCCGTGGGCGCCGCCGAGCGTTTTCGCGAGCGGGTGGCGGCGCTCGACGTGTCGCGCCACACGCCCGGCCGCCACGTGACCATCAGCGTGGGCGTGACGCGCCTCGTGGCCGGCGACACGCTCAGCTCGCTGCTGCGCCGCGCCGACGAGGCGCTCTATGCGGCCAAGGATGCGGGGCGCAACCGCGTGGTGTCACGGGTCGCGCCTGTGTCGGTGCTCGACCCGATCGACGCAGAGGACGACGCCACGCCTTCCGTATTGCCCGCCTGAGGCGGACTGCGGCTCAGTCGACCGTCGCGCCCGAGTCCTTCACCACCTTGGCCCACTTGGTGATCTCGCGCTGCTGGTAGGCCGACAGTTCGGCCGGCGTGCCGGGCGCGGGCTCGAGGCCGATCTCGGCGAGCTTCTTGGTGATCTCGGGTGACTTCATGATCTTGCCGACCTCGGCGGAGAGCTTGTCGGTCACGGCCTTGGGCATGTTGGCCGGGCCGAAGAGCGCGAACCACGACACCGCCTCGAAGCCGGGCAGGCCCTGCTCGGCGATGGTGGGGATGTCGGGCGCGGCGGCCGAGCGCTTGGCGCTCGTCACGCCGATCGCACGCAGCTTGCCTTCCTTCACCAGCGGCAGGCTGGAGGGCATGTTGTCGAACATCATCGTCACGCGCCCGCCCAGCAGGTCGGGGATGGCACCGGCGCGGCCCTTGTACGGAATGTGCTCCATCGGCATGCCGGTCATGGTCTTGAAGAGCTCGCCCGAGACGTGGATCGAGGTGCCCGCGCCCGACGAGGCGAAGGTCAGCTTGCCGTCCTTCTTGCCGTGGGCGACCAGCTCCTTCACGTTCTTCGCCGGCACGTCGTTGTGGACGACGAGCATGTTGGGCGTGGTGGCGAGCAGGGTGATGGGGGTGAAGTCCTTCACCATGTCGTAGGGCATCTTCTTGTAGAGCGCACCGTTGATCGAGTGCGTGCCCACCGTGCCGACGACCACCGTGTAGCCGTCGGGTGCGGCCTTGGCCACCGAATCGGCGCCGGTGTTGCCGCCGGCACCGGGCTTGTTGTCGATGATGGTCGGCTGGCCCCAGGAGGCGGTGAGCTTCTCGCCGATCAGGCGCGCGAGGATGTCGGGCGCACCGCCGGTGGTGAAGGTCACGACGATGTGGATCGGCTTGTCGGGGTAGGTCTGCGCCATCGCGCCGGTGGCGGCCAGGGCCATCGCGGCGAGGGCGATCGCTTTCACGTTCATCAGCATGGGTGTCTCCTGGGGTGTCGGTGGAAGGTGTAGTGGTGGCTCAGCCGCGCCATGTCGATGCGGCTGGGCAGCGTCAAGCTGCGCAGGGTCAGCGCTCGCTGCAGTCGTGACATCTTGGGCACAGCCATCTGGAGTGAACAGGCACTGACCATGTTGCGGCGTTTGCCGCGGGGTGTCACTCAAGGACTTCCATGGGCCAGGGTGTCGTTCAGGTGACAAGTGCCGATGTGACTCAACTCACGCGGCCCTGCTTTCTGTTAGCACAGCCATGCTGAAACGCTGGTGTTAGTGACCCACTTGCCGCGACCATAACGACCTGCTCCCGGCCGCCCCAACCAAGAATTCCACGTGACCATGCATCCCGAACCTCAAGCCCTGCACGCGCTGCTGCCAGCACGGGCCCTCGATGCCCTGTACGAGGAATCGGCGCGTGGCCTCGACGCCATCGGCCACCTGAGCTGGGACGAGACCGGTGCCCTGCACGCCACGCCGGCTGCATTGCAGATCCTCGGCCTGCGCGCGAGCGACACCCCGAGCGTGCGCGGCCTGCTCGCGATGGTGCGGCGCAGCCGCCAGGCCGCGTTGATGACCGCGTGGACCGATGCGGTGGGCATGCGCCAGCGGCGCATCGAGATGGAGCTGCCTTGCGTGCTGGCCAGTGGCGTGCTGCGTCACGTGCGCACGATCGCCGTGGTGGAGTACACGCCGCTCGGCAAGGTGCGCCAGGTCGTTGCCGCCCTGCAGGACGTGACGCTCGCGCAAGCGCTGTCGACCGCCCTCACCGCCGCCGAAGGCCGGCTCGAGGAAGCGCAGCAGATGGCCGACTTCGGCTCCTGGGAGTGGGACTTCCAGCGCAACCGCGCGATCTACTCCGCCGAGGCCTTGCGGATCACCGGCATGAGCCACGGTGCCACCGTGTCCTCGGGGCTGGACCAGGCCGCCGCGCTCATCCCCGCCGAGCAGCGCGACGCGGTCATCGAGATGTTCAAGCGCGCCGTGCGCGACCGCCTGCCCACCGTGCGCTACGACTATCACGTGGCCGATGCTGCGGGCCAGCGCCGCGAGCTGCATGGCCGCGCCAAGCTCGTCTACGACGGCGGCGGCAAGCTGCGCCGCATGCTCGGCACCATCCAGGACGTGACCGAGCTGCGCGACTACCGCCGGCAAGTGCATTCGCTCGCCTTCTTCGACCCGGTCACCGCGCTGCCCAACCGCAGCTGGCTGGTCGAGCGCCTGCACCAGGCGCTGTCGCAAGGGGCGCAGGGCCACTCGGCCGAGTTCGGCATGCTGATGCTGGGGCTCGACCAGTTCAAGAAGGTCAACGACTCGCTCGGCCACTCGGCCGGCGACGAGCTGCTCAAGCTCGTGGGCGCGCGTCTGTCGAACTCGATGCGCGAGACCGATGTGGTGGCGCGGCTGACCGGCGACACCTTCGCCATCCTCGCCCCCGAGGTGCGCCAGGCCGATGCGCTGGCGCGTGTGGCGAGCAAGCTGCTGCAGGCGCTCTCGGCCCCGTTCGACCTGAACGGCACCGATGTCTTCGTCACCGCCAGCATCGGCGCGGCGCTCTACCCGAGCGATGGCAACAGCGCCGAAGCCCTGCTGCAGCACGCCGACGCCGCGCTCTCGCACGCCAAGGGCCGCGGCCGCAACAACGTGCAGTTCTATTCGCCGCAGCTCACCGCGCAGGCCTCGCACCGCCTGATGCTCGAGAGCGAGCTGCGCCGCGGTGTGGAGCGGCAGGAGCTCTTGCTGCACTACCAGCCCAAGTTCGACCTCATGACGCAGAAGCTCGTGGGCGCCGAAGCGCTGATGCGCTGGTGCCAGCCGCAGCGCGGCATGGTGTCGCCAATGAGCTTCATCCCGCTGGCGGAAGAAACCGGCCTCATCGTGCGCATGGGCACCTGGGCGCTGCACGAGGCCTGTCATGCGGTGTCGAGCTGGAACCGCGAGCGCTCGAACGACCCGCTGAAGATTGCCGTCAACCTGTCGGCCCGCCAGTTCGCCGAAGGGCACAACATCGTCGAAGCGGTGCAGGGCGCGCTGGCCGCCAGTGCCTGCGAGCCCAGGTGGCTCGAGCTCGAGATCACCGAAAGCCTGCTGCTCGACGGCAGCGAAGGCGTGCGCCAGAGCCTGGAGGCGCTGGCGGCGATGGGCATCACGATTGCGATCGACGACTTCGGCACCGGCTACTCGGCGCTCGGTTACCTCACGCGTCTGCCGGTGCAGACCTTGAAGATCGACCGCAGCTTCGTCTCGGAGCTGCCGCACAACGGCAAGAGTGCCGAGCTGGTGAAGGCCATCGTGTCGGTGGGGCGCTCGCTCAACATGGCGCTGGTGGCCGAGGGGGTCGAGACGGTCGAGCAGGCCGAGTACCTGAAGAACGCCGGCTGCCACCTCGCGCAGGGCTACCTGTTCGGCCGGCCGCTGGAGATGGCGGCGTTCGACAAGCTGCTGAGCTCCTGATTTTTTTTCGCGCCCGCCGAACACCGGCCGCGCTGATTCGTCTTCTCTCCTGAGCGCGCCTTCCATGGCGCAGCGAAGGGAGAGACGACATGCAAGTCCACGACTTCGTCGCGGTCGGCCTCGGGCCGTTCAATCTCAGCCTGGCGTGCCTGATGGCGCCGCTGAAGGAGTGCCGCGGGCTGTTCCTCGAGCGCAGCGAGCGCTTCGAGTGGCACCCCGGCATGCTGGTGGAGCGCTGCACCCTGCAGAACCCGTTCCTTGCCGACCTGGTCTCGCTGGCCGATCCGACGAGCCCGTTCAGCTACCTCAACTACTGCAAGCAGCAGGGCCGCATCTACTCCTGCTACGTGCGCGAGAACTTCTACCTCACGCGCCAGGAATACAACCGCTATTGCCAATGGGCGGCGAGCCGCCTCGAGTCGGTCCGCTTCCAGCACGAGGTGAGTTCGCTCGCGCACGATGAAAGGCTGGGCGTCTACGTGGTGCAGGGGCGCGACCTTCGCAGCGGCCGCCCGTTCGAGCACCTCGCGCGCAAGCTGGTGCTGGGCGTGGGCGCCTCGCCGCGCCTGCCCTCGTGCTGCCCCGAGGCCACCGAGCTGCACAGCGCGCACTACCTGCGCCGCAAGGCGGCGCTGCAGCAGCGCCGCGCCATCACCATCGTCGGCAGCGGGCAGAGCGCCGCCGAGATCTACCGCGACCTGCTGCAGGACATCGACCGCTTCGGCTACCGCCTGACCTGGGTCACGCGCTCGTCGCGCTTCTTCCAGATGGAGAACGCCAAGCTCGTGCTCGAGCTCATCTCGCCCGACTACGCCGAGCATTTCTTCCACCTGCCCGACGCCGCGAAAGAGCGCATCGTGCAGGACCAGAAAAGTGTCTACAACGGCATCAACGCCGAGCTCGTCGACGCCATCTACGAGCTGCTCGACGAGCGCCGCGACGAGCTGCGCGGCCGCACGCGGCTGCTGCCCAACATGGCGCTGGAGGCGTGCCGCCGCCAGGGCGACGTGCACGAGCTCGAGTTCCTGCACACCGAGCTCGGCCGGCGCTACCGGCACGAGGCCGACGGTCTCGTCTTCGCGACCGGCTACGCACCCGCGGTGCCGGCCTTCGTCGAGGGCATCCGCCACCGCATTGCGTGGGATGCCCACGGCCGCTACCGGCAGCAGCGCAATTACGCGGTCGATGCCGCAGGCGGTGAGATCTTCGTGCAGAACGCCGGCTCGCACAGCCATGGCGTCACCAACCCCGACCTGGGCCTGGCCTGCCACCGCAACGCGCACATCATCCGCGGGCTGACCGGCGTGGAGGCCTACCCCATCGAGACGCGCACCACGCTGCAGGACTTCGCCCCGCGCGGCGACGATGCGTTCGTGGAGCTGGCCGCATGACGGTGCTGCGTTCCACGCTGATCGCGATGTCGGCCTGCGCGGTGGTGAGCGACGCCATCCTCATCGCCTTCTACCCGCATTTCTTCGAGCGCCGCTACGGCGTGACGAGCGCGCTGCACGTCGGCGCCTACATCGCGGCGATCTCCATCGCGGTGATGTGCACGCTGCCGCTGTGGGCGCGGGTGGCGCGGCGCGTCGAGACGATGCAGCTGCTCCTCGTCACCCAGGGCGCGGCCGGCCTGCTGTGTGCGCTGAGCTGGTTCGCCGACAGCGTGGCCGGCTTCTGGGTGCTGTCGCTCGCGATGTTCATGTGCAAGAGCAGCTACCTGCTGATGTACCCCTACCTCATGCGCCTCGAGCCGGCCGAGTCGCACGGCCACACGATCGGCCTCCTGTCGGTGGTGGTGTACCTCGGCGGCATCTTCGGCGCGGTGGCCGGCGGCGCAGCGCTGCAGCACATCGGCCCGGCGGCCTGCATCGGCCTGATGGCCGCGGGCGACTTTGCGCAGATGACGATGTGCGCCTGGCTCATCCGCACCGGCCGCGTCGTGCGGGTCGCCGCCGACGATGCCGTGGCCGCGCTCCCGGCCCGGCCTGCGATGCTGCGGTGGCGCATCCTGCAGCTGTGCGGGCTCGTCATGCTGCTCGACTTCGGCGCCTACCTGGTCCGCCCCTTCTTCTCGGTGCACTGGGAGCGGCTCTCCGGCTCGAACGACCAGCTGGTGAGTGGACTCGTCTTCGCCATTCCGGCGGCGATGGGGCTGGCGGCGCTCATCGCGAACCAGCGTGCGCGCCGCGCCGGCGCCCGGCTGCACGACAAGGTGCTCCCCAACCTCATGCTCGGTGCGGCCGGGTTGCTGCTGCAGGCCGCGCCACACGAGGCGGCGCTGCTCGCCGGGCGCCTGCTGTACGGCTGGGCGCTGTTCCAGTTGATCGTGAAGTTCGAGGTGATGCTGTTCCGCTTCAGCACGCCGGCCGCGTATGCGCGCGACTTCAGCGTCTTCAATTTCTTCCAGAACTTCGGCGTGGTGCTGTCGTCGTTCGCGGCCGGTGCGCTGGTGGAGCGGCACGGCACCGGCATCACCTTCGTGCTCGGTGCGGCCGGCTTCGCGCTGACGGCGCTGCTCGACCGGCTGTTCTGCCGGCTGGACCGCATCCCACCGCGGGCGCCTGCTGCCCCCACCTCCCTGGAGGCGACCCATGCCGGTTGACTTCGCCGCCGCCGGGCTCGACCGGCGCCCCTTCATCAGCGAAGGCCTGCAACTGCGCGAGATCGATCTCGCTGCCGACATCGCGCTCCTGCACCGCTGGTTCGGCCTCGAATACGCCGGCTTCTGGGGCCTGCAGCACAAGACCGAGCACGAGGTGCACGCGCTGTATGCCGCGCTGGTGCAAAGCGGCCATGCGATGGCCTACACCGGGCTGATGGACGGCGAGCCGGCCTTCCTCGTCGAGTGCTACGACCCCGCGCACGACGTGCTCGGGCAGCACTACCGCGTGATGCCGGGCGACGTGGGCATGCATTTCTTCGTCGGGCCGCCGCGCCAGCCGCGGCACGGCCACACGCGGCGGGTGTTCCGCGTGCTGATGCGCTTCATCTTCGAGCGGCTCCGAGCGCGCCGCGTGGTGGTCGAGCCCGACCTGCGCAACGACAAGGTGCATGTGCTCAACCGCGAGATGGGCTTCGCCTACCGCGGCACGGTGCAGCTGCCCGACAAGCTCGCCGCCCTCGCGCTGTGCACGCGCGAGGGCTTCTTCCAGGCCCAACGAGAGGAATCCATCCCATGAACCCGTCGACGCTGAAGAACCCCGCCGACGCCGCGGCCCACCTGACGCCGGAGGTCTGGCGCCACGTCAACCGCCTGCTGGTGCGCAAGGCGATCGCCGAGTTTTCGCACGAGCTGCTGCTCGTGCCGCGTGCGCTCGGCAGCGCGGCGCGGCCCGGCTGGCAGCGCTATGTGCTGCAGGCCGGCGAGCGTACCGAATACCGCTTCGAGGCGCAGCCGATGGCGCTGCGCCACTGGCGCATCGACGCGGGCACGATCAGCCGCCATGTCGACGACCGCGAGCAGCCGCTGGAGGCGCTCACCTTCGTCATCGACCTGAAGGACGCGCTCGGCCTGCGGCCCGAGGTGCTGCCGGTGTACCTCGACGAGATCAGCAGCACGCTCTACGGTGCCGCCTTCAAGCACTGCAAGGACGGCCCCGACAGCGAGGCGCTGGCCGATGCCGAGTTCCAGACCTTCGAGCACGCGATGACCGAGGGCCACCCCGGCTTCGTGGCCAACAACGGCCGCCTCGGCTTCGACGCCGAGGACTACCGTGTCTACGCGCCCGAGGTCGGCACGACCTTCCGCCTGCTCTGGCTCGCGGTGCGGCGCGAACGGGCGGCGTTCGCGAGCCTGTCGACGCTCGACTACGAGGCGCTGATGGCGCAGGAGCTGGGCGCCTCGCAGCGCAGGCGCTTCGCCGCCCAGCTCGAAGGCCTGGGCCTGGACGAAGCCGACTACCTCTACATGCCGGCGCACCCGTGGCAGTGGTTCAACAAGCTGTCGATCGCCTTCGCGGCGCATGTCGCGCAGCGCGACATCGTCTGCCTGGGCCACAGCGAAGACCACTACCAGGCGCAGCAGTCGATCCGCACGTACTTCAACGCCGGGCACCCCGAGCGCCATTACGTGAAGACCTCGCTCGCCATCCTCAACATGGGCTTCATGCGCGGCCTGTCGCCTTACTACATGTCGGGCACGCCGGCGATCAACGAGTGGATCCATGGCCTCGTCGATGGCGACGCGACGCTGCGCGCGATGGGCTTCTCCATCCTGCGCGAGGTGGCCTCCATCGGCTTTCGCCACCGCTACTACGAGGCGGCCATCCCGACCGACAGCCCCTACAAGAAGATGCTGTCGTGCCTGTGGCGCGAAAGCCCGGTGACCCGGCTCCAGGCCGGCGAGCGGCTGATGACGATGACCGCGCTGCTGCACGTGGACCGCGCGGGGCAGGCCCTGCTGCCGGTGCTGATCCGCCGCTCGGGCCTGGAGGCGAAGGAATGGCTGCGCCGCTACCTGGCGGCCTACCTCGCGCCGCTCGTGCATTGCTTCTATGCGCACGACCTCGTGTTCATGCCGCACGGCGAGAACCTGATCCTGGTGATGGACGGCCACGTGCCGGTGCGCGCGATCATGAAGGACATCGCGGAGGAGTCGGCCATCCTCGACAAGCATGCGGCGCTGCCCGAGCGCGTCAAGCGCCTCGCGGTGGACGTGCCGCACGAGTTCAAGCTGCTCGCGATCTTCATCGACGTGTTCGACGGCTTCTTCCGCTTCCTCGCGCACACGCTGGTGGACAGCCACACCTGCGACGAAGAAACCTTCTGGCGGCTGGTGGCCGACTGCGTGGCCGGCTACCAGGAGGCGCACCCGGAACACGCGGCGAAGTACGAGGCGCACGACCTCTTCGCGCCCGACTTCCTGCATTCGTGCCTGAACCGCCTGCAGCTCGCCAACAACCAGCAGATGGTCAACATCGCCGACCCGGCGTCCAGCCTCCAGATGGCCGGCCGCCTGGCCAACCCGATCGCGAAGTTCCGGCCGCGCCGCGCTGGGGCGGGCGAGCCGATGGCGGTCTCGGCGGGGCTGAGCCTCGCATGACGACGGCGCTGCACGCGCTGCTCGCGGCCGCGGCGCGTGTGGCGCCGGGCCTGGCCGGACGGGTGGTCGAGCCGGGCAGCGCGGCGGCACCCTGGCATGCCGAGACGCGGCTCGCCGCGCTGCATCGACGCTGGGCCGCGGCGCACCCCGAGGCCGGGGCGCACTACGCGGCGTTGCGCGGCTGGGGCCTGCTCGTGTGGCAGCCGGCGTACCTGGCGGTGTTCGGCGCCCATCTGGCCGACGGGCAGGTCGACCTCGAGCGGCTCTCGCTCGAGATGCACGCCGGCGACGTCGGTGGCTATGCGGTGGCCGCACATGCGCTGCGACCGGGCGACGAGGCGCAGCGCCTGCACGACGGTGCCCGCCAGCTGCTGGCCGGCACGGCACGGCTGCTGCCGGCCTGGCAGGCCCTCGCACCGCTGCAGGCCAAGGCCGCGCGGCGCACGCTCGCCGACTGCGTGCTGGCGGCGCTGCTCGCCGCGTGCAGGTCCACGCGCCGGCCCGCGCACGAGACGCTCGCCTGGGGCGACCAGTGGCTCGCGGCGCTCGGCCTGCACGGCGAACACAGCTACTTCGTCTACCGCGACGCGGCAGGCGCGGTGGCGCTGGCCCCCGAACGCAAGGTGTGCTGCCTGCACTTCCGCCGGCGTGGCGCAGAGCGCTGCAGCACCTGCCCGCGGCTCGCACAGCACGAGCGCGTGCGGCGGCTGCACGCCGAGGAGGCCGTGGCATGACGACCTCGAACCCGATCGCGCTCTTCCGCGAGGTCCGCCCGCAGCTCTCGGTGCGCAGCTATTTCGACGAGGCGGTGTACCGGGCCGAGCAGGCGCTCGTCTTCGCGCCGTCGCCGCGCTACGTGGGGCACGAACTGTCGGTGCCTGAGCCGGGCGACTACTGCACGCTGGCGCAAGAGGGCGAAGGGCGCGTGCTGGTGCACACGCCGCAAGGCGTGCAGCTCCTGAGCAACGTGTGCCGGCACCGCCAGGCCCTCATGCTGCGCGGGCGCGGCAACACCCGCCGCCACATCGTCTGCTCGCTGCACCGCTGGACCTACGAACTGCACGGCGAGCTCGCCGCCGCGCCGCATTTCGAGACCGACCCCTGCCTGCACCTGCAGCGCTATCCGCTGCAGCGCTGGAACGGCCTGCTGTTCGACGCCGGCGCCCGGCAGCTCGGCGCCGAGCTCGCGCAGGCCGGGCCGGCCGCCGAGTTCGACTTCTCGGGCTACGTCCTCGACAAGACCGAGCTGCACGAGTGCCGCTACAACTGGAAGACCTTCATCGAGGTGTACCTGGAGGACTACCACGTGGGCCCGTTCCACCCGGGGCTCGGTGCCTTCGTCACCTGCGCCGACCTGAAATGGGAGTTCGGCCGCGGCCACAGCGTGCAGACGGTGGGCGTGCACCACGACCTCGAGCGCCCTGGCTCCCCGGTCTACCGCCGCTGGCACGACGCGCTGCTCGCCTACCGCGGCGGCCGCCCGCCGGAGCACGGCGCGATCTGGCTCACCTGCTACCCGACCGTGATGGTGGAGTGGTACCCGCACGTGCTGGTGGTGTCGACGCTCTTTCCGAAGGGGCCGCGCCACACCCTCAACATGGTGCAGTTCTTCTATCCCGAGGAGATCGCGGCCTTCGAGCGCGAGTTCGTCGGCGCCCACCAGGCCGCGTACATGGAGACCTGCGCCGAAGACGACGAGATCGGCGAGCGCATGGATGCCGGCCGGCTGGCCTTGTACGAGCGGGGGGACGACGAGGCTGGGCCCTACCAGAGCCCGTTGGAAGACGGCATGCAGCATTTCCACGCCTGGTACCGCCGCGCGATGGGCGGCGCGCTGGCCGGGGCCGCTCAGGAGGAGCGGCGTTCCGCGGAGTCGTCGCCCTCGTTGGCGGCCGGGGCGAGCAGGCCGGTCAGCATCCACAAGCGGCAGGCCTCGTCGTAGGCGGCGAGGTGGGCGGGCGAGAGGGCCAGCCACGCGGCCAGGCCTGCGCGCACCTGCGGGTCTTGCGGCGCGTCGTGCACGGCCATCCGCCAGCGCAGCGCCGCGTCGTCGATCGTTTCCTGTGCCTTGCCGGCCATTGCGCGTCCCCGTGAGATGCGGGGAGTGTAGGCCGGGGCCTGGGATCAGGAGGCGCGCAGGGCGGCGCGGCAGCTGTCGAGCGCCTCGTGGATCAGCTGGTTGACGGTGGCGGCCGAGAGGCCGAGCTCCGCGCCGATCTCGCGCTGCGTGCGGCCCTCCAGCCGGTAGAGCTCGAAGGCGCGGCGCACGCGCTCGGGCAGCGCGGCGAGCGCACGTGCCACGCAGGCGAGCGTCTCGTGCCCGATGGCCATTGCCTCGGGTGTGTGCGCGGCCGGAGCGGGCACCAGCGCGCCGCTGTCTTCGGGCTCGAAGAGGTGGGCTTCGAGCGCGTTGCGACGGTAGCGGTCGATCGCGAGGTTGCGCACGACCCGGTGCGCATACGACAGCGGCTGCAAGAATGCCACGTCTTCCGCGCCGGCCTCCAGCGCGCGCACGCAGGCGTCGTGCACCAGGTCTTCGGCCAGGTGCGCGTCGCCCACGATGTGGTGCGCGGCGCGTTTCAGCTGCGTGCGGTGCTCGGCATACACCTGGCCGAGCCGGCGCGCAGAGCCTTTCAGTACGTCCATTTGAGCGCGACGGTGGCGTTGCGCGGTGCGCCGTAGAAGGTCTGGCCCGGCCACATGAGGCTGTTGAGGTAGGTCTCGTCGGTGGCGTTCTCCAGCTTGGCCACGACGCTGAACTGGCGGGTGACCGCGTAGGTGGCGGCGAGGTCGAGCAGCGCATAGGCCTGCTGCCGCGTCACCACGGTGCCGTCGGTGCGCTCGTAGGCGCTCTGCCACTTGACGCTCGCCCCGAGCTTGAGGCCCGGCAGCACCGGCACGCGGTAGCTCGAGGTCAGGCGCAAGGTCTGGCGCGGCACGTAGGTGCGCACGGCGTTGCCGGCCGGGTCTTCGAGGCGCAGCCGGGTGTAGCCGCCGCTCAGCTCCCAGCCCGGCAGCACGGTACCGGCGAGGTCGAGCTCGAAGCCGGTGGAGCGGGCGTCGATGCCGCGGTAGCGGGTCTGTCCGTTGATGAAGCCCACGGATTCCGGCGTGTTGTCCTGTCGCACCTGGAAGACGGCGACGCTGCCGTGCAAGTGGCCGTCCAGCCACTCGCCCTTGACCCCCAGCTCGGCGTTGCTGCCTTCGATCGGGCCGAGCAGGTGGCCGGACGCGTCGGTCTGGTGTTGCGGGTTGTAGATGCGACCGTAGCTGGCGTAGAGCGAGTGCTGGGGGTGGAAGTCCCAGGTGGCGCCGACGAACGGCGTGGCCTTGGTCGTGCGGTAGTCGTGCGTGAGGCCGTACTGGGTGCCGGTGCTGGTCGCCCGCGTGGCATTCGCCCCGGCGACCACGTTCCAGGTCGGGCTGAGCGAGAGCCGCGCCGCGCCATAGACCGAGGCACGACGGTTGCGGAAGTCGGCGTAGCCGGTGAGCCCCTGGTCGAAGGCCGGTCGCGGGATGCTGCCGTTGAGCATCTCGTCTTCGGTGATCGGTCCGGCGCCGTCGTCGCTGGAGTTGAGGCGGTTGTCGCTCTGGCTCACGTTGAGGCCAAGCACCAGCTCATGCCGGCGGCCGCCAAGCGTGAAGGGGCCGCTCGCATGTACGTCGGCCATCCACTGCGATTCCTTGTGGTCGTACTTCGAGGGCCAGGTGCCGAGGCCCGTCGCACCGCCGGGGTCGGGCGTGCCGGTCACGAAGAGGAGCTCCGCATCGGACGACAGCACCCGGTGCGTGACCGTGCCGGTGGCCTTCCAGCCGCCGCCAAGGCGCTGGCTGAGCTCGCCGAAGGTCTGCTTGTCGTCGGTGTTCCAGTAGGTCCACTCGGGCGCCGGGTTGGCCGAGACGGGGTAGCGGGTGGGAGAACCGTCGCTGTAGAAGAGCGGCAGCGCGCCCCACATCACGCTCTTGGGCCGGTTGTGCTGTTCGGAGTGGCCGAGCGTGAGCAGCGTGCCGGGCGCGAGGTCGATCTCCAGGATGCCGGAGAAGAGGTGCTTGCGCAGCGAATAGCGGTCGAGGTAGGAGTCGCCATCCGCCGCCGCGGCGGCGATGCGGCCCCGCACGCTGCTGTCGGCGTTGAGCGAGCCCGACAGGTCGGCGTCGAGGCGCCGCCGGTCCCAGGAGCCCAGGCTCAGCGCGCCGCCGGCGCGAAAGTCGCTCGTCGGGCGCTTGCGCACGAAGTTGACCGTGGCCGACGGGTTGCCGGTCGACGACATCAGGCCGTTGGCACCGCGCAGCACTTCCACGCGGTCGTAGTGCGCGGTGTCGAGGTTGCCGAGCTGGTCGCCGGTGGCAAACGGCTGGCCCAGGCCGTCGATCTGGAAGTTCGACACCTCGAAGCCGCGCACCGAGAAGTAGGTGCGGTCGGGCTCGACGCGCTCCACGTTCACACCCGTCACGCTGGTGAGCACGTCGTTCACGTCGTTGAGCGAGAAGTCGTCCATCAGCGTGCGCGACACCACGCTGATCGACTGCGGCGTCTCGCGCAGCGACAAGGGCAGTTTGGTGGCCGTGGTGGCGGCGCGTGCGCCGTACTGGCCGGTGCCCTCGGTGGTGGCGGTGTCGGACCGGGCCTTGACCCTGACGGTCGGCAGCGCGGCGTCCGGGGGCGTGGCCGAGGGCGCGGAGGCGGAAGGCTGCGCCGGCGCGGCCGTCTCAGGCTGCCCTTGCGCCTGTGCCGGCACGGCCTGCAGGGCGAGAAGCATCAACTGGGAAGCCAGGGCGACGGGTCGCAGGTGGCGATGCGGGGCGTGGGGGCGCGGGCGGGAGTGGTGCAGGGCTGGCACGTGCAGCGTTCCTTGTGAAGAAGAAAGGCACGGCTGGCACGCGGCTGGCGGTGTGCGGCGATGGAGACGCCGGGCCCCCAGCAGCAAGGCGGGCCCGACACCGCGGCATTCTATTTGCGATTAATTCTCATTCGCTTCAAGAGCCTTGCGGTGCCGGGGTTGATCGCCTCAGACGGCGGCGGAGCCCATCCCGTCGTGGTGCTGCACGGTCGGGCTGGCCGTGCGCAGCAGGCCGGCGCCGATCAGGGCGGCCAGCGCGGCGAAGCCCGCGCCGACGACGAAGGCGATGCCGTAGCCGCCGCTCAGCGCCACCGGCGGGGCCGCGCCCGCGGCGAGCAGCGCATCGCGCCGTGCATCGGCCAGACTCGCGAGCACCGCAAGCCCGAGGGCGCCGCCCATCATGAAGGAGGTGTTGACGATGCCCGAGGCCAGGCCCGAGTCGGCGGGCGACACGTCGCTCATCGCCGCCAGCAGCACCGGGTTGAACGCGATGCCGGCGCCCAGGCCCAGCAGCGTCATGCCGGGCAGAACGTCGAGCCAGAAGTTTCCGTTCACCGGGGCGCGGGCAAAGAGGGCGAGGCCGATCGCGGCCATCAGCAGCCCCACGCCCAGCGGCGCGCGCAGGCCGAAGCGCATCACGAGCCTGGCCGAGATGCCGAGCGAGAAGACGGCCATGATGACGTTGGCCGGCAGGAAGGCCAGTCCGACCTGCATCGGCGTGTAGTTCAGCACCAGCTGCAGGTACAGCGCCGAGATGAAGAACCAGGCGAACATGCCGGCGGCCCACAGCACGCCCACCACGTTGGAGGTGGCGAGGTTGCGCGAGCGGAAGAGCTTGAGCGGCATCAGCGGGTGCTGCACCCGCGCCTCGATCGCGACGAACACCGCCAGCAGCGCCACCGCCACGCCCAGCAGGCCGAGCGTCTGCGTCGACATCCAGCCGGCCTGGTTGCCGTTGACCACCGCATAGACGGCGAGCAGCATCGCCGCCGTCACGGTGATGGCGCCGGCTACGTCGAGCTTCTCGCCATGGGCCTGGCCGCGCGCCTTCGGGAAGAGGCTCGCGCTGAGCGCGTAGACCAGCACGCCGATCGGCAGGTTGACGAGGAAGATCCAGTGCCAGTTGAAGCTGCTGGTGAGCAGGCCGCCCAGCAGCACGCCCACGCTGCCGCCGCCGGCGCACACGAAGCCGTAGACGCCCATCGCCTTGGCGCGGTCGGCCGGCTCGGTGAAGAGGTTCATGATCAGCGAGAGCGACACCGCCGACACCACCGCGCCGCCGACGCCCTGCACCGCGCGCGCCACGATCAGCACCGCCTGGCTCTGCGCCAGGCCGCAGGCCGCCGAGGCGAGCGTGAACAGCACGATGCCCAGCAGGAAGAGCCGGCGGTGGCCGTACAGGTCGCCCAGCCGGCCGCCGAGCAGCAGGAAGCCGCCGAAGGTCAGCATGTAGGCGTTGACCACCCACACGAGGGACGTTTCCGTGAAGCCGAGGTCGGCGCGGATGGAGGGCAGGGCGACGTTCACGATGGTCGTGTCGAGCACGATCATCAGCACGCCGATGCAGAGCACCGCGAGCGCCGTCCAGCGTTTCTTGTCGTCGAAGGTGTGGGTCGTCATGCGCTGGCTCGGCTGTCAGCCCATTTCCTTGGGGCCGCCGTTGACCAGCCAGCAGGTGCCGAAGCGGTCGACCACCGAGCCGAAGGCCTCGGCCCAGAAGGTGGGGGCGAGCGGCATGTCGACGCGGCCGCCGGTGGCGAAGGCGTCGAACACCTTGCGGGCTTCGTCCACCGTCGGGTAGGTGATCGCCAGGCCCACGCCCTTCTGGCCCTCGTAGGGCTGGCCGGGGAAGGTGTCGGACGCCATCAGCCGCTGCGTGCCGATCAGCAGCGAGGCGTGCAGGATGCGCTTGCCGACCTCGGGCGGCGAGCCGGCCGGCGGGCACATCGCCGGGTCGGGCGATTCGGCGAAGGTCATCATCATTTCCAGCTTGGCGCCGAGCGTCTTCTCGTAGAAGCGCATCGCTTCGGCGCAATTGCCGTCGAAGTTCAAGTAGGCGTCGATGGTGGGGGTGCTCATGGTCATGCTCCTGGAAGTGGGAGGGGTGGCAGGCCAGTCTAGGCAGATTACTCCTGAAAAACAACTGACAAGTTGCAAGTCAGGATTTGACGGTAGACTGGCAGCATGAGCTTCAAGCGCAGTTATGAAGACGGGTGCGCCGCCGCCCACGCCCTCGACCTGATCGGTGAGCGCTGGGCCTTGCTGATCGTGCGGGAGCTGGTGTTCGGCGCGAAGCGCTTCACCGACCTGCGCGCCGGCCTGCCCGGCATCAGCCCCAACGTGCTGACACTGCGGCTCGAGGAGCTGGAACAGGCCTCGGTGCTGCGCCGGCGCCGCCTGCTGCCGCCGGCTGCCACCTCGGTCTACGAGCTCACCGACTGGGGGCGCGAGCTGGCGCCCATCCTCCTGGCACTCGGGCGCTGGGGCGCGCGCTCACCGCTGCTCGCGCAGGGGTTGCCGGTGTCGACGAGCTCGTTGATGCAATCGCTGCAGGCGATGTTCAGCGCCGAGCGCGCGGGCGAACTCGGGGGCACGGTCGGTTTTCAGCTGGGGGAGGAGCGCTTCCACGCCACCCTGTCGCAGGGCAGCCTGGTGGTGGCGCGTGGCGAAGCCGCGGCGCCCGAGGCGCTCGTCTCAGGCTCCACGGCAGCGCTGGCGTCGGTGATCTACGGTGAACGCAAGCTCACCGACGTGGTGAAGGCGGGGGAGCTGGTGGTCGAGGGCGACAAGCCCCTGGTCAGGCGCTTCGTCACGCTGTTTCCATTGCCCGAGCCGGCCGCCTCGACGATCGAGGCCTGAGCGGCCTCGGTCCTGTCTCTGGGTCAGGAATCGAGGGGCGCCAGCCGTTCGGCCATCTGCTGGCAGATGGTGCTGCCGAGCGCGCTCACGCGCAGCTGGCCGCCATGCCATTCGAGCCAGCCCAGCGCCACGTAGTTGTCGATGAAGGTCTCGTCGACGAGGTCGGCGCGGCGGCGTTGCAGCAGGTCGACGGTGTCGAGCAGCGCGTCGCGCAGGACTTCATGGCGGGTGAGGCCGTGATGGGCGCCGGCGGGGTGGCGGCCGTAGGGCTGTGCGGTGGCGAGGGACATTCGGTACTCCGTGTGTGAGTGACAACGTTGGTGCCATGGTGGCAAAGCCGGCGGCGCTTGCCTGTAGGACAACCCGCCGTCCGACCGTCACCAGCCGGCGGATTTGCGGCGCTGCATCATTGGGTGCCGTCCGGCCGCCGCAGCGTGGCGATCAGCTGCTCGTGCAGGGCCTGCGCCGCAGGCGAACCCGCCGAGGCCTTGCTGCGCAGCGCCGCCACCGCCATCGCCGGCAAGGGCGGCAGGCCGTGCCGTTCGCCCAGGATCTGCAGGCCCGGCGGCACGCTGCAACGGGTGAGCACCGCGACGGCCAGGCCGCTTTCCACCGCGGCCACGTGGCCGGGCAGGCTGGAGCTGTTGTAGACGATGCGGTGCCGGCGGCCCTGGGCCGACAAGGCCGCCAGCGCGGCACGGCGTGCATGGCTGCCGGGCTCGTAGACGGCGACGGGCAGCGGCTCGCGTCGCCACGCCTCGTGCTGCGCCGCGCCCACCCACACCAGCGGCTCATGGAAGAGCAGCGTGCCGCGCTGCGGCCGGTCGCGGGTGACCACGGCGAGGTCGAGCTCGCCGCGCTGCAGCTTGGGGATCAGCAGGGTGGACTGCTCGCACACCAGCGTGAGCTCCACGCCGGCATGGCGTGCCGCGAAGCTGCGCAGGACCGGCGCCAGGTAGGCCACGGCGTAGTCGTCGGGCACGCCGAGCGTCACCCGGCCGGTGAGCGCCGGGCCGCGCAGGGCGGCCACCGCTTCGTCGTGCAGGGCGAGCAGGCGGCGCGCATGGCCGAGCAGCTCGTGGCCGCTGGCCGTGAGCTCGAGCAGGCGCGGGCCGCGGCTCAGCACCGGGCGGCCGATGGCGTCTTCGAGCTTCTTGATCTGCATGCTCAGCGCCGACTGGGAGCGGTGCACCAGGGGCGCCGCGGCCGTGAGCGAGCCGGCGTCCACCACCGCCACGAAGGCGCGCAGCCAGTCGAGCTGCAGGTCGCTTGAGGCCATCGCGAGTCCCTCCATTCGAAAAGCGAATGGTAAGCGTCAGAACTATGCGCTTTACGGGAGGGTGCCGCCTCGCGACAGTGACGGCATGTCACCGCAAGCCAGCAGCACCTCACGGAGCACCAACCGCGGCGCCAGCCTGATGGTGGCCGGTGGCCTGCTGCTGGGCACGCTCGGGGTGTTCGTCGAAGAGGCCGGCGCCCACCCGCTCACCACCGTGTGGTGCCGCTGCGCCTTCGGTCTGCTGGCCCTGACGCTGTGGGGCCTGGCGGTGCGGCGCTCCAGCGAGCTGCGCCTGCGATGGCGTGCGTGGGGCTGGGCGGTGGCGGCGGCGCTGTTGATGATTGCCAGCTGGGCGCTCTTCTTCGCCGCCATTCCGCGCACCTCGATCGGCGTGGCGACGGTCGTGTTCCACGTGCAGCCGCTGTGGGTGCTGGTGCTGGGCGCGTGGTGGTGGCGCCAGCCGGTGACGGGCCGGCAGTGGGGCGCGGTGCTGCTCGCGCTGGTGGGGCTGGCCCTCGCGTCCGGCCTGCTCGACGAAGCCTGGCCGGCCGATGCGCAGGCCTACAGCGCGGGCCTGCTGATGTGCCTCGGGGGATCGCTCAGCTACGCGCTGGTCACCCTGATCGCGAAGGCCGCGCGCGAGGTGAGCTCGTTCGCGATGGCGTGGTGGCAGTGCCTGGTCGGCACGCTGCTGCTCGCCGCTTGGCCGCTGCTGCACGGCTGGCCCGCCACGCCGGCTGCCTGGGCCTGGCTGGCCGGCCTGGGCGTGCTGCACACGGGGCTGGCTTACGTGGTGCTGTACGCCGGCATGGCGCTGCTGCCGACACACCGCATCGCGGTGCTGCAGTTCGTCTACCCGCTCGCGGCCATCGTCGTCGACTGGGCGGTGTATGGCCGTGCCTTGAGCGGCGTGCAGCTGGCCGGTGCTGGCTTGATGGCGCTGGCGCTCCTGAGCCTCAAGCGCGAGCCGGCGGGCCGAGCGCCGGGCCGCCCCAAGCCGGCCCGCATCCCCTCGGGGGATCGTCCGGCGTACTCGACGGACGAGGGGTAGTCATCCCTCCGGCGGGCCGAGCGCCGGGCCGCCCCAAGCCGGCCCGCATCCCCTCGGGGGATCGTCCGGCGTACTCGACGGACGAGGGGTAGTCATCACTCCGCTTGCACCGCCTCGACCTGGATCCGCAGGCCGACGTCCATCTTGAAGCCCCAGTCCTTGCCCGCATCAATGCCGAAGTCGGCACGGTTGATCGTGGCCGAGGCGTCGGCGCCGCACCAGTCGCGCTTGAACATCGGGTGCGGCATGCACTTGAAGGTGTTGATGGTGAGCGTGACCGGCCGGGTCACGCCGTGCAGTGTGAGCTCGCCCACCACGCGCGAGGGCGCGCCGTTCTGGAAGCCTTCGAGCCGGCCCTTGTAGCGCGCCTGCGGGTACTTGGCGGTGTCGAACAGGTCGGGCTCGCGGGCCTTGCTGTTCATGATGTCGAGGCCGAAGTCGATGCTGGCCATGTCCATCGTGATGTCGACGCTGCCCGTGCCGGCGGCCTTGTCGAGCGTGATGGTGCCGGCGTTCCTGTTGATCTTGCCGCGCCACATCGACATGCCCATGTGGTCGGCCTCGAAGCTCGGGAAGGTGTGCGTCGGGTCGACGGTGTAGGTGGCCGGGGCGGCGTGGGCAGCGCAGGCCAGGGCCAAGGTGCTGATCAGGGCAAGGGGTTTCATCGATGGCTGGGCAGTGGACCAGGAGGCGGCGATCGTGCCATGGCCGGCTACGATGCGCCCGCCGTTTTCCGGATTCGGCCCTTCCGGCATGGACACCCAGACGCCTCTTCACACGCTCGACTTCGTGCTGCGCATCGGCCTGGTGACGCTGATGGTGTTCGTCGCGGCGCTGCTCGCCGGCCGCTGCGCCGGCCTGCCGCCGGGCCGGGTGCGCACGGCGCTCGGCCTGGGCGCTGCCCTGTGCGTCGGCGTCGCCGCCTATGCGCTGCAGTCGAGCGCCGGTTTCATGGCTTGGCCCGTCGCGGTGCGCGCGCCGCTGGCGGTGCTGTCGACCGGCAACGCGGTGGTGTTCTGGCTCTTCTCGCGCTCGGTGTTCGATGACGAGTTCCGCCTGCGGCCGGCGCACGCGCTGGCGTGGGCGGCCATGGCGGTGCTCGCGCTGGCCTACCGGTTCGTGCCGGCACGGCCGGCGATCGACCTGGCGGTGGCGCTGGCCACGCTGGGCTTTGCGGGCCTGGCGATCGTGCAGTCGCTGGCGTCCTGGGGGGCCGACCTGGTGGAGCGGCGGCGCCGCCTGCGGGTCTTCATCGTCGGGGCGGGGGGCGCCTACACGCTCGTCAACATGGGGCTGCGGCTGCTGCCGGGCACCGCCGGCGAGGTCTGGCGCGGCCAGCTCGATCTGCTGGCGCTTTCGGCCATCGCGGTGGTGGCGGCGGGGCGCATCCTCCGGGTGGCCGACGACGTTTTCACCGGCACGGTCGCCGAGGCCCGGCTGCCGCAGCCGCGGGGGGACGACAAGCCCGACGACCCGGCCGAGGCGGCCCTCGTCGGCCGGCTCGAATCACTGATGCAGGCCGAGCGCGTGTACCGCGAAGAAGGGCTGACCATCGCCGCACTCGCCCAGCGGCTGGCCGTCCCGGAGTACCGGCTGCGCCGGGCGATCAACCAGCGCCTGGGGTACCGCAACTTCAACGCCTTCCTCAACCGTTACCGGGTCGACGAGGTGAAAGCAGCGCTCGCCGACCCGGCCCAGGCGACCGTGCCGGTGCTGACGCTGGCGATGGACGCCGGCTTCCAGTCGCTCGGCCCGTTCAACCGCGCCTTCAAGGCCGAGACCGGCCAGACCCCCACGGAATTCCGCAAGGCGGGCCAGACCGGCGCCGCCTGAGGCTTTTTCGCCGTTTCGCTGGTCGATTCCAGGAATCGACCAGCCGATTCCGGCATCGGCGAGACCGCTGACGCGTCGCTTCGCATCCTGAGGGCTCCACATCCACAGGAGCTTTCATGACCACGACCTTCTCTTGGCGGCTCGGCGGGCTGCTGGCCGCCGGGGCGGCCTTCGGTGCCTTGGCCGGTTGCACGACCCTGTCGCCCGGCCACGGCCTCAAGGTGGCCACGGCCGGCGTCAGCCAGACGCTGTGTTCGGCGGTCTTCGTGTCGGGCCGCGACATCGACCAGGCCTACCGCGAGGAGATGCGCCCGCAAGGCGGCATGTGGATGGTCGACTGGGGCCTGCACTACGAGCTCGACCGCGAGCGGCGCGAGGTGCGCACCCGGGTCTATGGCGCGTACCCCAGCCGTTCCGTCTACCGCGATGGCATGGGCTGCCTGATCGATCACGGCCGCATCCCGCCAGCCAGCCCGTTCGTGCCGGACCCCGTGGCCGTGCTGCTGCCCGAGATCGCCGGCCCGCAGCCGGTGGCGGCGGCTAGCCCGGTGCTGAAGGCAGCGGTCGATGCGGCCTTCGACCCATCGTGGCAGGCCACCAAGGCGGTGGTCGTCGTGCACCGTGGGCGTGTCGTCGCCGAGCGTTATGCGCCCGACGTGACGATGCACACCCCCTGGCACGCCCACTCCATCAGCAAGTCGGCCACGCACGCGATGGTGGGCATCCTCGCGTGGAAGGGCCGGCTCGACCCGACGCCGCTCGACCCGCTGCTGCGCATGACCGAGGGCAAGGCGCCCTTCCGTGGCTACACCGGCTTCGACGACGCGACACGCATGTGGTCGCTCGAGCCCGACATGGCCGCTTACGCCGAGTCGCGCCCGCAGGCGGTGCCGCCCGGCACCCGCTGGGACTACAGCGACCCGGGCTACCAGCGGGTGTCGAAAGCGATCCGCGATGCGGTGGGCGGCAGTGCGGCCGATGTGCAGCGCTTCGCCCACACCGAGCTCTTCGGCCCGCTGGGCATGCGCTCGGTGGTGATGGAGTTCGACGCCACCGGCACGCCGGTGGGTGCCAGCCACTTCTACGGCACGGCGCGCGACTGGGCGAAGCTCGGGCTGCTCTACCTCCACAACGGCGAGGCGGGCGGCCAGCGCCTGCTGCCGACGGACTGGGCGCGCCAGGCGGCCACGCAGACGCTCGACGTCGGCTACGGCGCGGGCTTCTGGCTCAACGTGGCGGCCACGAGCCGGCACCCGCTTGGCTTCCCCTGGGGCCTGCCGGGCGCGCCGGCCGACGCGTACTTCGGCTATGGCTACCTCGGCCAGTACCTGATCGTCGTGCCGAGCCAGCACCTCGTGATCGTGCGCTTCGGGCTCACGCACGAGGCGGGCGGTGGGCGGGTGCAGGCGGGCCGGCTCGTGGCCGGGGTGATCCAGGGTCTGGGCGAGGGCCCGGCCTCGTTGCCGGCGCGCTGAGCGTTCACTTTCGCGGCACATCGCTTGCCGCGACATCGGCCGTGGACTCGTTTCATCCCTGTGCGAGGTCCTCGCGATCCGCTTTTCGGCAAAACCTACCGTTGCCGGAAAGCGCTCTAGTCGAAACAACCCTGAAGGAGAACCGATGACACGCCTCACCACACTCACCTGCGCTCTGCTGGCCGCGGCCGGCCTGACCCTCGCCGGCTGCAACAAGCGCGACGACATGCCGGCCACCGGCGCCGGCCCGGGCACGAGCACCGCGCCGGGCGGCACGTCCACCACCCCGGGTGGCGGCACCACGACCCCGGGCGACACCAGCTCGACGGGCACCCCGGGCAGCATGAGCCCGACCACGCCGTCGCCCGCGGCCTCGGCTGCGAGCCAGTGAAGCCGCGCGACCTGCGCGGCCGCGTCGTCGTCCTGACCGGCGCCAGCAGTGGCATCGGCCGCGCCACGGCGCTGGCCTTTGCCGACGCTGGCGCGCACCTGGTGCTGGCTGCGCGCAACCAGGCGGCGCTGGAGGACGTGGCCGAACAGTGCCGCGCCCGCAATGCGCAGGCGCTCGTCGTGCCGACCGACGTGACCCAGGCCGAGCAGGTGCGCGCCCTCGCAGCGGCCGCAGTCGAGCGCTTCAGCGGCATCGACGTGTGGGTCAGCAACGTCGGTGTCGGGGCGGTCGGCTCGTTCACCGAAACGCCGATCGAGGCGCACCGGCGCGTGATCGATGCCAACCTGCTCGGCCACTTCCACGGTGCGCATGCGGTGTTGCGGCACTTCGTGGCGCGCCAGCGTGGCGTGCTGATCAACATGATCTCGGTCGGCGCCTGGGCGGCGGTGCCTTATGCAGCCGCGTACTCGGCCAGCAAGTTCGGCCTGCGCGGCTTCAGCGAGGCGTTGCGCGGCGAGATGTCGGGCTGGCCCGACATCCACGTGTGCGACGTCTACCCGGCCTTCATGGACACCCCCGGCATGGCGCACGCCGCGAACTACACAGGCCGCCGCCTCAAGCCGGCGCCGCCGCTGTACGACCCGCGGCTCGCGGCCGAGGCCATCGTCTCGCTGGCACGCGAGCCACGGCCGTCGGTGACGGTGGGCACGGCCGCCACGGCCCTGCGCATGGGGCACGCGGTGTCGCCGGCGCTGTCGGGCTGGGTCGGCGCGAAGGTGGTGGAGCGCTACCTCAAGCAGGCCGAGCCCGCGCCGCGCAGCGACGGCAACCTCTACGCACCCTCGCTCGGCAACGCCATCGACGGCGGCTACCGGCAGGGCGCCGAGTCGCCCAGGTGGTGGCTCTGGGCTGCCGTGGGCGGCGCGGTGTGGCTGGGCCTGCAGGCGGCGCGCCGGCCGCGCTGAGCGGATTGGACCCCACCGCCCACCTGCTGGAGCGCCTGCTGCTCGGTGCGCTGCTGCCGGTGTGGATGCTGGCCGGGCTGGCCGACTGGGCTTGCCACCGGCGCGAGCGCATCGAATTGAGCGCGGGCTGGAAGGAATCGGCCCTGCACCTGCTGATGCTCGGCGAGCTCGGGCTCGCGGTGCTGCTGCTGCTCTGGTGCCAGGTCACCGCGACGGTGCTGCTGCTGGTGCTCGTGGCCTGCGTGCTGCACGAGATCACGCTCTGGCTCGACCTCACCTATGCGAGCAGCAAGCGCGTGATCCCACCCATCGAGCAATGGGTGCACGGCCTGCAGATGGGACTGCCCTGGCTGGGCCTGCTCACGCTGTGCATTGCCCATCGCGGGCAGGCGCTGGCGCTGCTCGGGCTCGGCCCCGAGGCGGTCGACTGGTCGCTTCGCCTGCGCGAGCCGCCGGTGCCCGCCGCGGCCAAGGCGGCGGTGCTGGCCGGGGCGGCGCTGATGGTGGTGCTGCCCTTCCTGCAGGAGTGGCAACGCGCGCGGGCGGTCAGACCGGCTTCGCCACCATCAGGTAGAACACGATGACCAGGCCAAAGAAGGCCGGCACGCCGAGCGCCGTCCAGATCCACAGGAAGCGCCAGTAGCGCGGCGGCAGGGGCTGGCCGCGCGCATCGGCCTCGCGCGCCAGGTCGCGCATCTTGAGCTGGATCCACACCACCGGCAGCCAGCACGCCCCGGCGAGCAGGTAGAGGCCGTAGCTCCACATCAGCCACTTGCTGGTGAGCGGGAGGCCGGCGAGGTGCGCCATGTACCAGCCGGTGAGCGGCTGCAGGATGATCGTCGTGGTGGTGAACCACAGGTCGGCCTGCACGACCTTGTGCGCGACGACCGCGACAGGCCGCGGGTCGCCCGTCTTGCGCACCGCGAGGCTCGTGAAGAGCAGGTAGTAGGCCGAGCCGATGCCGGTGCCGAAGAGCACCGTCGACGACAGGATGTGCAGCCACTTGACGATCAGGTATTCCATGGCGGTCTCTCGAGGCGACGCTCGAGCACCATCAGCAAGGCGATGGCGGCGAGCATCGGGAGGTTTTTCAGGATGGGGCCGAACGGGTGCAGCCAGAACTCGGGCAGGCGCCAGGTGATGAGCACCGTGTAGCCGAGGATCAGGCCGATCTGCGCGAGCCACAGGAGCGGACGATGGCGCTTCAGCGTGAGCGTGAGCACGCCCAGCGCGAGGTCGAGCACCGCGGCGCCATAGAGCAGCAGCGGCGCCAGGGCACCCCCGACGCCCAGTTGCGCGAGCAGCGCGTAGCTGCCTTCGACCGGGTAGACGCCGAGCGAAAGCACGCCGGTGACGATCCACACCAGCGCGATGCTCACGCGCAGGAGCGGCAGCAGCCACCCGAGCTGGGCCATCACGCTCGCGGCCGGCAGCTGCTCGCGCGTGATGAACTGGCTCACGGGGCGCGGCGGGCGGCCGAGCAGGGCGGTGGTGTCGGTGGCCGGGGCGGTGTTGCCGCGCTCGAGCATGGCGAGGCTCTCGTCGTCGAGCAGCGCGCCTGGCCACCAGCGGCCGGCCTTCGCGACCAGGCGCACCAGCGGCATCGGCACCGGCCATGCGGCGGTGGGTGGCAGCCCCAGCGCCGCGCGCAGGCGGGCGAGAAACTCGCGCAGCGCGAGCGGCTCGGGGCCGACGAGCGCGATGCGCCGGCTGCGCGCCTCGGGCCGCTCGATGAGCTTGACCAGCGCCTGCACCAGGTCGTCGATGTGGATCGGCTGCACCTGCTGCGAGCCTTTGCCCGGCAGCATCAGCACCGGCAGGCTCGCGAGCAGGTTGAAGAGCCGGGCGCTGGCACCACCGGGCCCGTAGACGAGTGACGGCTGCACGACGCTCGCCTGCAACGGCAGCGCGAGCAGCGTGTCGTCGGCGGCCTTCTTGCTCAGGTGGTAGCGGCTGCGCGCATGGGTGTCGGCCCCGAGCGCCGAGAGCTGCACCACCCGGCGCACGCCCGCGGCCACGCAGGCACGAAAGAGCGCGATCGGCGCGGCTTCGTGCAGCGTGTCGAAACGCTGGGCGCCGTGCTCCCGCAGGATGCCGACCGTGTTCACCACCACGTCGATGCCTGTCAGGCGACCTTGCCAGTCGGCGGGCTGCTGGTCGCGCGTGAAATCACCCGCGATCTGCGCACGCACGCCCGGCAGCGCCCGGCCGGGCGTGCGCACTGCCGCCACCACCTCGTGCCCGGCCTGTGCCAGTGCGATCGCGAGATGACGGCCGATGAAGCCGGTCGCACCCGTCAGCAGCACCTTCATCGCGCGCCCCCGGTGGCCGAGGCATGGCATTTGCCGAAGTCCGTCATGCAGGAGTCCGGCAAGGCATGTGCCTCTCGCCGCACATCAAGGAGAGACGATGAAGACATGGACACAGGCGCTGCGCGCGGGGGTGTGGCCGGGCATGGCGGCCGGGGTGTTGTCACTGGGCATGCTGGCCTGGCGCGGCCGCAAGGAGACGGGCAGCGCGTTCGCACCCGTCAACGCGCCGAGCCACTGGCTCTGGAGCGACCGCGCCCTGCGGCGCGACGACGCAAGCTGGCGCTACACCGGTGTCGGCCTGCTCGTGCACCAGGGCGCGGCCTTGTTCTGGGGCGTTCTTTACGAACGTTTCTTCGCCAGCCGGCAACCGGCGCATCCGCTGCATGCCGACCTGCGCGATGCGGCGGTGGCCACTGCAGCGGCCGCGACGGTCGATTTCGTGATGACGCCGAAGCGGTTCACGCCCGGATTCGAGAAGCGCCTGTCGGTGCAGGGCCTGGTGTGGGTGTATGCGGGGTTTGCGCTCGGGGTGGCGCTGGGCAGCCGGGCGGTGCGGCGGCGCGGGGTGCGCTGAAGACTTGGCGCGTCCGGCTGGGATCGAACCAGCAACCCCTGCCTTCGGAGGGCAGTACTCTATCCATTGAGCTACGGACGCGCAGGGCCGCGATTCTAGCGCGCGCCTCTTTCACGACCGGTGGCGCGGGGTCGGCTGTTTATAATCCCGCGGTTTTGCGCCACGCCCTTACGCCAACCACTGAAGCGGCCAGCCTTCGAGGATTTCATGAGCGACCACCATCACGCCACCGAACACGATGACGCCCCGCATGAAGGGCCGATCAAGAACGTCAAGCAGCTCGTCGCTGCGGTGATCTTCGCCTTCGTCGTGCCGATCGCCGTCATCGTGCTGCTGGTCAGCCGCGTGGGCGCCGACACCCGTGCCGGTGCCGGCAGCGACAGCCTGAAGCCTGAGACCGTGGCCCGCCGCATCCAGCCGGTTGCCACCGTGGAAGTGAAGGACGCCTCCGATCTCGCGTCGCTCGCCAGTGGCGAAAAGGTCTTCACCACGCAATGCGCGGCCTGCCATGCGGCCGGCGTGGCCGGTGCGCCCAAGCTGGGCGACACCGCCGCGTGGGCCCCGCGCCTGGCGCAGGGCTTCGAGGTGCTGCTGAACAGCGCCCTCAAGGGCAAGGGCGCGATGGGCCCGCAAGCCGGCGGCGATTTCAGCGACTTCGAGATCGCCCGCGCGGTGGTGTTCCTCGGCAACAAGAGCGGCGGCAAGCTGGCCGAGCCGAAGGCGCCCGCGGCGGCCTCGGCAGCGTCCAACTGAGCGGCCTTCACGCTCCCGAACAAGCCGACCTGCGGGTCGGCTTTTTCATGCCCGGAAAGGGTCATGCATCCAGTTGCGCCGGTGCTGCGTAGAGGGCTCTAGCGGCTGCCCGGCCGCTCCATCCCTTTCCACTGAATGCCTGGAGATGACCATGAAAAACACCCTCTTGCTCGCCGGCCTGGCCGCTCTCGTGTCGGCCTGCTCCACCACCCCTGCCCCGATGATGGTCGACAACATGGCGCTGCCCGACGCGGTGCGCGCGCCGGCCGGCACCAAGCAGACGATGTGGACGGTGGGCCGCGGCGAGCTGACCTACGAGTGCCGCGAGAAGAAGGACATGCCCGGCCAGTTCGAGTGGGCCTTCGTCGGCCCGGTGGCCACGCTCTATGGCCCCGGTGACAAGGTCGTCGGCAAGTACTACGGCGGCCCGACCTGGGAGTCGAACGACGGCTCGAAGGTCACCGGCAAGCAGGTCGCCGTGGCGCCCGGCGGCGCCGGCAACATCCCGCTGCAGCTGGTGAAGGCCGACCCGGCGACGGGCAATGGCGCCATGCAAGGCGTGGCCTACATCCAGCGCCTGAACACCAAGGGCGGCGTGGCGCCGAGCGCAGCCTGCACCGCAGCCGCCAAGGGCCAGCGCCAGCAGGTGGCCTACGCGGCCGACTACGTGTTCTACGGCATGTGAGCGGCGGCTGCGGCACCGCGCTCACGCTGAGGGCTGAGGCGGTGGCCGTAGCGGCGGGGCAGCTCGGCCGCGCTGCAGTCTTCAGGACGCCAGTGGCCGGCTTCGATCGCGTCGGCCGCGGTTTCCATGTCGAGCGTGTGCACGATGCCGAGGCCGAGGTCGGTGGCGAGGTAGAGCCGACCGTTCTCGTCGACGAGGGCCGCCTCGAAGCGGGCGTCGCGGCCGGTGTGCGAGCGGATGCCGGGTGCCTGGCCTGCGCGTGCGTCGAGGCGCCAGATCCAGGGCGCCGACTCCAGCTCCACGTAGACACGCTGCGGGCCGTTCTGGAAAAACCAGTCGCCGTGTTCGTCGTGCTCGTAGTTGCGCTCGATGAACTCGCGCAGCTTGTCGTGGTTGATGCGGCTGCCTTTCACCGTGGGGAAGGGGCCTGCGGCCTGGATGCGGTCGTCGCGCATGTACCAGTCGCCGCGCGCGTCGAGCGCCAGCCAGCCGTAGCAGGCCGGCACGTTGGGCCACTTCTTCAATGCGGCTTTGACGATGTCATCCATGGCGGTCTCCGACGTGTTGCCCCATCCAGCCCATCACTTGTTCCGGAAGCGTGAGCACATGGCCGGGCCAGCGGCCGCGCGGGAAGCCCACATGGCCCCCATGCTCCGGCTGCCACAGTGTCACGAACGAGCCGACCTCGTGCTGCTTCGGCAGGCTGGCAGCAGGGATGAAAGGGTCATTGCGTGCGTTGATCGCGAGTGCGGGGATGCGGATGCGGTGCAGGTGCGGCTTGGCCGATCCGCGGGCCCAGTAGTCCTCGGTGTTGCGGAAGCCGTGCAGCGGCGCGGTGAAGATGTTGTCGAAGTCGTAGAGGTCGCGCGCACGCTGCAGCGCCTGGCCGTCGAAGAGGCCAGGGTGCTGCTGCAGCTTCTGCAGTGCCTTGGGCACCATCGTGCGCAGGAACATGCGGGTGTAGACCTGACGGTTGAAGCCACGCCCGATGGCGGCCCCGCCCGCGGCGAGGTCGAGCGGCGAGCAGACCGAGCACACCGCGCTCACCGTCTGCGAGCCGGTCTCGCCCGCTTCTTCGGCCCAGCGCATCAGCGCATTGCCGCCAAGCGACACCCCCACCGCCACCATCGGCCCGGTGTGGCCGGCCCGCAGGCGCTGCAGCACCCACCCGATCTCCTCGAAATCGCCCGAGTGGTAGGCCCGCGGGGCGAGGTTGAGCTCGCCCGAGCAGCCACGGAAGTGCGGCACCGCATAGCGCCAGCCGTTTTGCCGCGCCCAGTGGGCGAAGGCGCGGGCGTAGTGGCTGTCGGACGAGCCTTCGAGGCCGTGGAAGAGCACGAGCATCGGGCGCACCCGGCCGTCGTCGTCCGGCGTGACCTGGAAGTCGACGTCGATGAAGTCCTGGTCGGGCGTGGTCCAGCGCTCACGCCGGTAGACCGGCCGCGGCCCCTGGTGGCTGCGCGCGAACAGCGCGGGCCAGATCGTCTGCAGGTTGCCGCCCCACGGGCCATCGCCCGCGAGCCAGCGCGGCGCGCGGTAGTCAATCATGCTTCAGTGCAGGACAGAAGGCGTTTCGCCGACCTCAGGCAACTCCTGCGCAGTGCCCGGGCTTGCATGATGCGCCACCAGGCGCCAGCCGAGCGAGGTCTTCACGTACACATTGGTCGCCAGCACCCAGGCCATCTGCGGCCCTTCGTCGGTGAGCACCTGGATGCGCTCGACCACGCTGTGCACCGCGCTGTCGTGCGTCTGCACGCGGCGCACGCGCTCGGGGCGGGCGTCGATGGCGCCGTTGCCGAACATCGCCTCGAAGGCGGTGCGGATGGCCGCCGGGCCGATCATGCGCGGCCCGTTGGGGTGCACGCAGCAGATGTCGTCTTCGTCCGACCACACGGCCATCAGCTTCTCGATGTCGGCCCGCTGCAGGGCTTCGTAGAACTGCGCCTCGGCATCGTCGGACGAGGTCATCAGGGCGATCTCGGGCGGCTTGTTCGGACGCGGCATCGGGTTCCTGTCTCTTCTGAAAGACGACGTCAGTGAAAGACGACGGTTTTCTGGCCGTTGAGAAGCACGCGGTGCTCCACGTGCCAGCGCACGGCACGCGCGAGCACCATGCACTCGACGTCGCGGCCCACCGCCGTGAAGTCTTCGGCGCTGAGCGAATGATCCACACGCGCGACGTCCTGCTCGATGATGGGGCCTTCGTCGAGCTCGGGCGTCACGTAGTGCGCGGTGGCGCCGATCAGCTTCACGCCGCGGTCGTGCGCCTGGAAGTAGGGCTTGGCGCCCTTGAAGCTCGGCAGGAAGCTGTGGTGGATGTTGATCGCGCGCCCCTTGAGGAAGGCGCAGAACCCGGGGCTCAGGATCTGCATGTAGCGCGCGAGCACGACCAGGTCGACCTCGTGCTCGGTGACCAGCGCCTCCACCTTCTGCTCCTGCGCACGCTTGGCCTCGGCCGGGGCGCCGGCGGCGAGCGGCAGGTGGTGGAAGGGGATGCCGTAGCGTTCCGCCAGCTCGGCGAACACGGCGTGGTTCGAGACCACCGCGGGGATGTCGACCTCGAGCTGCCCCGAGTGCCAGCGGTACAGCAGGTCGTTCAGGCAGTGTCCGTGCTGGCTCACCATCAGCAGCAGGCGCGGCTTGCGTGCGAGGCTGTGGAACTTGGCTTCCATGCCGAACTGCTCGCGCACGCTGGTGAACAGGCGGTTAAGCGTGTCGGTGTCGGCCAGGTGCGGTGGCGCCTCGAAGTGCACCCGCATGAAGAAGAGGCCGGTGGCGTGCGCGCTGCCCTGGTCGGGCAGGTCGCCGAACTGCTGCGAGTCGACGATGTTGCAGCCCGCCTGGTAGAGCAGGCCCGAGACGGCGTAGACGATGCCCTTGGCATCGCGGCACGAGAGCGTGAGGACGAATTCGCGCGAGCGCGGTGCAGTGGACGGCGGCATGGCGCGGAATTGTACGGACGGGCCTCGCTTTGCACGCAAGACGCCGGCATGATCCCCACCTCATCAAACGTCCATCATGCGCACTGATCCCACCGCCTGGACCGAACGCAGCCGTGAGCTCTCCCAGTTGCTGGCCAAGAGCGGCCTCGGCGACCGTGCGGCTTTCGCACAGCTCTACGAGCGCACCAGCCCGCATCTGTTCGGGGTGGTGCTGCGTATCAACCGGGACAGGGCCCAGGCCGAAGACGTGCTGCAGGAGGTCTATGTCAACGTGTGGCGGGCGGCGCAATCCTTCGATGCGGCGCAAAGCCAGCCCTTGACCTGGCTCACCAGCATCGCGCGCAACCGGGCCATCGACAGCCTGCGCCGCCGGCAGGCGGAGCCGCAGACCCAGCCCGCGCTGCTGTCGAGCGAGGGCGATGAGGAACGAGACGTGTATGACGATGTGGCCGACACCGCCCCCGGGCCGCTGGCCTTGCTGAGCCAGGCTGCCGATGCGCGCGCGCTCGGCCAGTGCATGCAGGGCCTGAGCCCGCAGCAACGGCAGAGCGTGGCGCTGGCCTTCTACGACGGCCTGAGCCATGCCGAGGTGGCCGAGCAGATGCGCCAGCCGCTGGGCACGGTGAAGTCGTGGGTGCGGCGGGCGCTGCTGGCCTTGAAGGCCTGCCTCGATGGCGCCGTGGTGCGTGACATGCGCGACCTGCAGGCGGAATGACGACGATGGACTACAGCCGCCCCGAACTCGCCGACCGCCTCGCCGCCGCCTACGTGGCCGGCACGCTGCGTGGTGCGGCGCGCCGCCGCTTCGTCGCGCTGACCCGCGTGCACCCGGGCTTGCGCCAGGCCGTGCGCGACTGGGAAGCGCGGCTGATGCCGCTCACCGCCGCGGTCGAGCCGGTGACGCCGCCGCCGCAGGTGTGGCAGGCCATCCAGCGTCGCATTGCGCCGGTGGTCGCGTCCGGCCCTGCGGCCGCGCAGCCGGGCTGGTGGGGGCGGCTTGCGGTGTGGCGCGCGCTGACAGGCATCGCCACCACCGCGGCGGTCACGCTCGCAGTGCTGCTGGTGCAGCCGCCGCCTGCGCAGCCGCCGATCGTCGTCGTGCTGTCGGCCGCCGGAGCTCAGGCCGGCGCCGACGGCGTGGTGCCGGCGTCGTTCGTCGCCAGCATCAGCGGCGACGGGCGTGCACTCGTCACGCGGCCGATCCAGCAGGTGTCGTTGCAGGCCGACAAGGCCCTGGAGCTCTGGGCCGTGCCGCCGCAGGGGGCGCCTCGTTCGCTCGGCCTCATCTCGGCCCAGGGGGCGACGGTGGTGCAGCGCGGCCGGGTGCTCGACAACACCGCGGCCCTTGCCGTAAGCCTGGAGCCACCCGGCGGCTCGCCCACCGGAGCACCCACCGGGCCCATCCTCTACATCGGCAAGCTGACGTCCTGAGTCGACGGTGGTGCGGCGTCGGGCAGGAGCACGCTGAAGGTCGAGCCCTTGTCGAGCACGCTGTTCACGTCGATGCGGCCGTGCATCAGCGTGACGAGACCGCGGGTGATGGCCAGGCCGATGCCGGTGCCTTCGATGCCGCTGCGCCGCTGGCCGAGCCGGTTGAAGGGCTCGAAGAGGCCGGGCAGGTGCGCGGGCGCGATGCCCACGCCGTTGTCGATGACCCGCAGCACCACCATGCGGCCGTCGTCGGGGTGTGCTTCCAGCCGCACTTCGCCGCCGCGGCGGTTGTACTTGATCGCGTTGCTGAGCAGGTTGATCACCACCTGGCGCAGCCGTGTCGGGTCGGCGCGCACGAGCAATGGGTCGTCGAGGCGGCCCCAGTGCAGGCTCACGCCGGCGGCCATCGCGGCCGGCTCCAGCATGTCGGCGCACTCGCGCAGCAGCTCGGGCAGCGGCACGTCGACGAGGTCGATCGACAACTGGCCTGCCTCGATGCGCGAGTGGTCGAGCAGGTCGTTGATCATGCGCAGCAGGTGCTCGCCCGATTCGCGCACCAGCCCGAGCCGGTGGCGCTGGCCGGCGCTCAAGGGGTCGGCCTGGTCGAGCTCCATCAGCTGCGAGAAGCCGAGCACCGCATTGAGCGGCGTGCGCAGCTCGTGGCTCATGCGCGAGAGGAACTCGGTCTTGGCGCGGTTGGCGGCTTCGGCGGCCGCGGCCAGCTCGCGCGCGCGCTCGAGCTCGCGGTAGTCGGTGATGTCCTCCAGGTAGCCGTGCCAGACGATCGCGCCATCGGACTCGACACGCGGCGACGATACGCCGAGCATCCAGCGCAGCCGGCCATCCGGGTGCTGGTAGCGGAACTCGATGCGGCGCGCCACCTGGCTGTGGGTCCAGTCTTCCAGCATGCGGTTGGTGCGCTGACGGTCGGCTGGGTCGATGCGGCTGAACAGCACGCCGGCGTTCTGCATCAGCGCCTGCGGGTCCAGGCCCAGCACGTCGTGGCAGCGCTCGCTGACGTAGGGGAAGACACCGAGGCCGTTGCGCGGCAGCCGGAACTGGTACAGCAGTCCCGGCACGTGGCGGGTGATCTGGCGCAGGCGTTCGTCGCGCTCGGCGCTGTCGTGCTCGGCCTGGCGGCGCTGCGTGACGTCGCTGATCGTGCCCACCATGCGGCGCGGTGAGCCGTCGGGGGCCCACTCGACGATGCGGCCGCGTTCGGCGAGCCAGCGCCAGGAACCGTCTTTCGCCCGCGCGCGGTATTCGCTTTCGTAGGCGGGGGTCTTGCCGGCCGCGTGGGCCTGGTAGGCCGCCTCGTTGCCGGCCAGGTCCTCCGGATGGATGAGCTTGTCCCAGGCCTGCTGCGTGTGGGCCATGTCGCCCACCTGGTAGCCGAGCAGGGCCACGCTGCCATCCATGCCGCTCAGCGCGTCTTCCGCCACGTCCCACGCCCACACCGAGGTGCCGGCGCCGACCAGCGCCTCGCTCATCAGTTGGCGAGCGTCGATGTCCATGGCTCAGTTTTTCATCTGGGCATCGCTCAACGCATCGTCCAGCGCGGCCTGCACCCGCTCGGGCGGCACGCCGGTGAGGCAGCGGTAGTGGCCGTAGCGGCAGGTGCGCTCGAAGCAGGGCATGCAGTCGAGCTGCAGCTCGTCCTTCAGCCACAGCACGCGGGCGTGCGGGCTGAGCGGCGGCGTGTGTTCGGGGCTGGTCGACCCGAAGACCGCCACCTGCGGGATGCGGAAGGCGGCGGCCATGTGCATCAGGCCCGAGTCGTTGCTGACCACGCCGCGGCTGCCGGCGATCAGCGCCATCGCGTCGATCAGTGTCGTCTTGCCGGCGAGCACGCGACAGGCGCCGGGCGCGGCGCTCGCGATCTCTTCGCACAGCGCCGCTTCCTTGCCCGAGCCCAGCAGCACCACCGGCTGGCCGTGGCGGGCGTGCAGCTCACGCGCGAGCTGCGCGTAGTGGCTCGCAGGCCAGATCTTGGCCGGGCCGTATTCGGCACCGGGGGCGAAGACCCAGTAGCTTTGAGGTGTGAGGCCGAGCGGCGCGGTGACCGACTGCAGTCGCTCGGCCGGGAAGCTCAGGCGCGGCGCTTCCGTCACCGCGGGTTCGCCGCTGAGTGCGCGGTAGAACGCCACCATCGGCGGCCGCCCGCCGGGGTTGGGCCGGCGCTCGCTGAGCAGCAGGTAGCGTCCTTCGCCGTGGTAACCGACGCGCCGCGGGATGCGGGCGAAGAACGGGATCAGCGCCGCCTTCAGCGAATTGGGCAGCACGTAGGCGGTGTCGAATCGCCCCTGCAGCTCACGCGCGATGCGGCGCCGCCCCGACCAATCGAGCCGGCCATGCGCAAACGGCAGCTCGATCACCTCGGCCACCTGCGGCATCGCGTGATAGACCGGCGCGACCCAGGGCAGGGCGGCAACCGTCAGCCGCTCGCCACGCGCAGCGAGGGTGCGCAGCAGCGGCTCCGACATCACCGCGTCGCCTATCCACTGCGGCGCGATGACCAAGGACCTCATGTCAGCCCCTCGGCCGACGGGTACGTCGGCCGATCCCCCGAGGGGATGCGGGCCGGCTTGGGGACGGCCCGGCGCTCGGCCCTCATGCGATCAGTGGTGGCTCGAGAGCTTCTCGCCGGCCTTCAAGCGGTAGACCGTGCCGCAATACGGGCACTTGCCTTCGCCCGTGGTGGCCACGTCGATGAAGACCTTGGGGTGCCCGCTCCAGAGTGTCATCTTGGGGTTGGGGCAGGCAATGACGCCGGGGCCCTGCAGGTCGCGGGCGAGCAGTTCGATGGGGGCTTGGGTGTCGCTCATGTCAACCTCTTCAGACAGCGGTCAGCCACTCGGCGTACTTCGCATTGCGGCCGTTCACGATGTCGAAGAAAGCGCTCTGGATCTTCTCGGTGATGGGGCCACGCGAGCCCTGGCCGATCTGCACGCGATCGAGTTCGCGGATGGGCGTCACTTCGGCGGCGGTGCCGGTGAAGAAGGCCTCGTCGCAGATGTAGACCTCGTCCCGCGTGATGCGCTTTTCCTTCAGCTCGAGGCCGAGGTCCTTGCAGATCGCGAACACCGTGTTGCGGGTGATGCCGTTGAGCGCACCGGCCGACAGGTCGGGCGTGTAGACCACGCCGTTCTTGATGACGAAGAGGTTCTCGCCGGCGCCTTCGGAGACGAAGCCGCTGGCGTCGAGCAGCAGGGCCTCGTCATAGCCATCGTCGGTGGCTTCCATGTTGGCGAGGATGGAGTTGGTGTAGTTGCTCACCGCCTTGGCCTGCGTCATCGTGATGTTGACGTGGTGGCGGGTGTAGCTCGAGGTCTTCACGCGGATGCCGCGCTTCAGGCCTTCTTCACCGAGGTAGGCGCCCCAGGACCAGGCGGCGACCATCAGGTGGATCTTGTTGCCCTTGGGCGAGACGCCCAGCTTCTCGGAGCCGATCCAGGTGAGCGGGCGCAGGTAGCAGCTCTTCAGGTTGTTGGCCTTCACGACCGCGCGCTGCGCCTCGATCACTTCGTCGATCGAGAAGGGGATCTTCATGCGCAGGATCTTGGCGCTGTTGAAAAGCCGCTCGGTGTGCTCGCGCAGGCGGAAGATCGCGGTGCCATTCACCGTGTCGTAAGCGCGCACTCCTTCAAAGGCGCCACAGCCGTAATGCAACGTGTGCGACAGCACGTGGATCCTGGCGTCGCGCCAGTCGATCAACTGGCCGTCCATCCAGATTTTTCCGTCGCGGTCTTCCATGGACATGGAGCTCATCCTCAGTGTTTGGCAATGCGCGCGATTCTACGAGCGGGCACTTGCGACCCCCGGCTCCCGGGGGCGCGCAATGCGGGGTGGCTTCCTATAGTGATCTGCATGGTCGCCGTGGCATCCGGGAGGCTCGGCAGTCGTTCACAGGTGAAGCCATGAAGCACTCGTTTTCGAAATGGTCGGTCCTGGTCGTGCTGGCGTTTTCGGTCATCCCGGCGGAGCCCCGGCGCGGCGTCGTGCCTGCAGACGTGGTCGAGCGCGTGGGCGAGCCCTCGAACGTCGCGCTCGTGCTGGCCGCCCTGGCCCTGATCGGCCTGATGCTGCTGCTGCGACGGCGCCCCGACTGAGCGGCACGCAGGGCTAGGAGCTCAGGCCTCGGGCGGTGTCGGGCGGGTGAGTTCCCAGCGGCGCAGCTTGCCGCCTTCGAACACCAGCGTGACCCGGCTGTCGCCGCCGTCGCGCCAGGCCCAGGTCTCCGGTGTCTCGCTGACGCGCTCACCCAGGCTGCGCGTCAGCGCGATCACCTGCATCAAGGTCATGCCGTCCTTGAGCTTGGCGTTGAGCATCACGGCGCTTCCCACCTCGCCCTTGGGGGCCGCGGCAGCATTCTTCATCACCCGCAAGGCGCGGCTGAACTGCAGCAGCAACCAGAACACGATGGCCGACACGACCATCACCACGCCCTGCCAGCCGTAGTTCAGCCAGCCGGCGACCAAGGCCACGAAGGCCAGGCCCCACCCCACGATCGGATTCATGCGCGCGATGGTAGGTGCGCAGGAGGCGCCGCCGCCTGCGTGGTTCCCGCAATCAGGCGCGCGGCCGGCGGTGAAAGTGGATCGGCTTGGCCGCCGCCGGCGGGCTGGCCTTGGCGTCGCACCCGGCATCGCAGCCGCAGCCCGTGGGCGCCAGCGCCGCGCGGCGCATGGGCTTGCCGAGGAACGCCGGCCACGGCCAATGCTGCAGCCGCTGGGCCAGCCCGCGGCGCAGCGACGAGGGCATCAGCACCCACGCCGCATACACGGTGCAGGCCGCCACGATCAGCATGACGATCAGCTCTTGCACCTCAGCCCCCCAGCCACAGCACCGTGCGGTAGGTGATGAACGACGCGATGTAGGCCAGCCCGAAGAGGTAGGCCGCCATCAGCAGCGGATAGCGCCAGGAGTTGGTCTCGCGCTTGACGACCGCCAGCGTGGCCAGGCACTGCGGCGCAAACACGAACCAGGCGATCAGCGCATAGGCCGTCGCCAGCGACCAGCCCTGCACGATCATCGGCACCAGCGCATCGGCCACCTGGTCTTCGGGCACCGACAGCGCGTACACCGTGCCGAGCGCGCCCACCGCCACCTCGCGGGCCGCGAGGCCTGGCACCAGCGCAATCGAGATCTGCCAGTTGAAGCCGATCGGCTCGAAGATGACCTGCAGCGCACGGCCCAGCATGCCGGCGTAGCTGTGCTCGATGGCCGAGCCTGCGGCCCCGTCCGGCGGCGCCGGGTAGCTGGCCAGGAACCACAGCAGCACCGTGAGCGCGAAGATGATGCCGCCCACCCGCTTCAGGAAGATCATCGCCCGCTCCCACAGCCCGATCGCGAGGTTGCGCAGGCTGGGCCAGTGGTAGGGCGGCAGCTCCAGCATCAGCGGCTGGTAGTTCGACTTGCTCCACACCCGCTTCAGGGCCCAGGCGACGAGCATCGCCGACACCACGCCCGCCACGTACAGGCCGAAGAGCGTGAGACCCTTGAGGTTGAACGGGCCGACATGGCGCTCGGGGATGAAGGCGCCGATCAGGAGCGCATACACCGGCAGCCGCGCCGAGCAGGTCATCAGCGGCGCGATCATGATCGTCGCCAGCCGGTCGCGCCAGTTGGGGATGGTGCGCGCGGCCATGATGCCGGGGATGGCGCAGGCGAAGCTGGACAGCAGCGGGATGAACGCGCGGCCCGACAGCCCCACCTTGCCCATCACGTTGTCGAGCAGGAAGGCGGCGCGCGGCAGGTAGCCCGAATCCTCGAGCACGAGGATGAAGAAGAAGAGGATCAGGATCTGCGGCAGGAAGACGATCACGCCGCCCGCGCCGGCCACGATGCCGTCGACCAGCAGGCTGCGCAGCGGGCCGTCGGCCATGTGCGCCTTGATCTGGTCGCCGACCCAGGCCACGCTGCCTTCGATCGCATCCATCGGCGCCGAGGCCCAGGCAAACACCGCCTGGAAGATGAGGAACAGCAGCACCGCGAGCAGCAGGAGGCCCGCCACCGGGTGCATCACCACCGCGTCGAGCTTGTGGTTGAAGCGCTTGAACTGCATCGCGCCGGGCGCGGCCACCGCGAGGATGCGGCGCACCTCCCGCTGCAGCTCGGCCGGGCTCGGCGCTGCGCCGGCCACCGCAGCCGCCGCCGGCCACTGCGCCTGCTGCTCCAGCTGCGCCAGCAACGCGGCATGCCCCTGGCTCTGCACGGCGACGGTCTCCACCACCGGCATGCCCAGCTCGGCGGAGAGCCTGGCCACGTCGATCTGCAGGCCGCGCGAGCGCGCCACGTCGGCCATGTTGAGCGACAGCATCATCGGCCGGCCCAGGCGCTTGAGCTCGAGCACCAGGCGCAGGTTCATCGGCAGGTTGGTCGCGTCGACCACGGCGACGATCGCATCGGGCGCCGCTTCGTCGCTGCGCTGGCCGAGCACCACGTCGCGGGTGACGGTCTCGTCGGGCGTCGAGGGCGTGAGGCTGTAGGCGCCGGGCAGGTCGATCACCGAGACGGCGCGGCCGCTCTTGAGCGTGACGGTGCCGACCTTGCGCTCGACGGTCACGCCGGCGTAGTTGGCCACCTTCTGGCGCGCGCCGGTCAGCAGGTTGAAGAGCGCGGTCTTGCCGCAGTTCGGGTTGCCGACGAGGGCGATGCGCAGGGCAGAGGTGCTGCTCATGGCGTGGCGCCTTTCGCGTTCACTTCGACGCACTGCGCCTCGGCCAGCCGCAGGGCGAACAGCGTCTCGCCGATCTGCACCGCCAGCGGCTCGCGGCCGCCCGGGCCGCGGCGCAGCACCTGCACCGGCTCACCGGGCAGGAAGCCCAGTTCGGCCAGGCGACGCAGCATCGCGGCGTCGGCGGGTTCGGAGCCTGCGCTCAGCGCCGCCACCGTGCTGCGGGTGCCGTTCGGCAGGTCGGAAAGACGGGAAACAGGCATCGCGGCATCTGCTGAGAAGCGAGATGCAAATGATAATCGATCTTATCTAGAAGACGAGCGTGTGGCCTCTGCCTCCAGCCGGCCCACGCGGCCGGTGCGCAGCGCGTCCGCCCAGTCGACGCGGCCATGGCGCTCGGCCTGCCGGGCGGCGGCTTCATGGTCGTAGGCCACCTTGCGCAGCTTGAGGCCCCAGCCTTCGGGCTGGCGCGTCAGCACCGCGTAGCGCGCATGCGGCGAGCCGGTCTCGATCACGTGCGGGTGCGGATGGGCGTCGTCGTAGGCGGGCAGGCCCACGCTGCCCGGATTCACCAGCATGCGGCCATCGGCGAGGCGCTCGCAGCGCGGCACGTGGGTATGGCCGCAGAGCACGAGCGCCTGCGGCACGCCCCGCATCGCGTCGCCCAGGCGCTGCAGCAGCTCGTCGCGCGTGGCGGCGCGCACGCCGGGTGAGCCGCCACGCACGTGGCCGGGCGTCACCGTCTCCATCAGGTAGTGCAGGTCGCTCGTCGGCGTGCCGTGGCACATCAGCAGGTCGTCGCGCCAGCGCAGCGTGGCCGGCAACGACGCGAGCCACACCCGGTGCTCGGCGCGCAGCTCGCCGTGGGTGTGGCGATCGGTCGCGCTCATCGTCTCGGGGGCCTGCGTGAGCAGCTGCCGCTCGTGGTTGCCGGCGAGCGTGGGCCAGCCGAGCGGCATCAGGCGATGGGCCGTCTCGGCCGGCCACAGCGGGCCGCTGACGATGTCGCCCAGGTTGAGGAAGGCGTCGACCGACTGGGCCCGGGCGTCGGCGAGCACGGCCTCCAGCGCGGGCAGGTTGCCGTGGATGTCGCTGAGGACGGCGAGTTTCACGGTCGCCCCGTGCTCACTTCGCCGGCTCGGCGGGCTTGCGTGGGTAGGCCGTGGCGTCCAGGCGGGTGGTGTAGACCGTGCCGATGAAGGCCCAGCGCCATGTCTCGGTGACCACGATGTCGGTCAGCAGCCGGTCGCCCGCCTGCCGGCGCAGGTCTGCGAAGGCGCGCTGCTGCCGGTCGTTGACGTTGATGGGCAGGAAGAGCGCCACCTGCATGCCCGAAGCTTCGGCCGAGATCCGCTGGCCCTTGTAGGGGTCGATCTGGGTGCGGTCGGTCACCGTGCTGCCGCTGAAGTCGACGGGCACCCCCTGGCAGGCTGCGAGAAGGCTGGCGGATGCGAGAAGGGGAACCCACGAACGCTTCATGACACCTCCTTGATCGCATCGCCGGTGACCGTGACGCAGCGCTGCGTCGCCAGCAGCCACCAGTTCCAGTGCTCGACGACGCTCACGTTGACGAGGCTGGTGGCGCCCGGCACGCTGGCCAGGGCGTCCTGGTAGGCGCGCTCCACCCGCTCGTTGAGGCCGATGGGCAGGAACGAGTACACGGGGAAGAGCAGCCCCAGCGAGCCGCAGCCCTTGCCCTCGGCCTGGCCCAGCACCTGGTACTTCGCCGGTGGAAGCGGCGCGACGTTGGTCGGCGTCGACGCGCAGCCGGCCAGCAGGCCGGCCATCGGCAGCGCGGTCAGGAGGCGCCGCAGGGATCGGGGAGTCGGTGTCGTCATCGAGGGCTTTCGGCGTGGACCGGGGTCTCGGCCGATTCTGCCCGTGGGGTGGCGCGCTCGCTCAGAGAGTCCGCACCAGATCCAGTGCCTGTTCGATTCTTTCAACCGCGTGCACGGTGAGCCCTTCGATCGCCTTCTTCGGCGCATTGGCCTTGGGCACGATGGCCACGCTGAAGCCGAGCTTGGCTGCTTCCTTCAGCCGCTCCTGCCCGCGCGGCGCGGGCCGCACCTCGCCGGCCAGGCCCACTTCGCCGAAGGTGATGAAGCCGCGCGGCAACGGCTTGCCCCGCAGGCTGCTCTGGATGGCGAGCATCACCGCGAGATCGGCCGCCGGCTCGCTGATGCGCACGCCGCCGACCGCGTTGACGAACACGTCCTGGTCCATGAAAGCGACACCGGCATGGCGGTGCATCACCGCCAGCATCATCGCGAGGCGGTCGCGGTCGAGGCCCACGGAGAGGCGGCGCGGGCTCGGCCCGCCCGAGTCGACCAGCGCCTGGATCTCCACCAGCATCGGCCGTGTGCCTTCCAGCGTGACCAGCACGCAGGCGCCGGCCACCGGCTCGCCGTGCGTCGAGAGGAAGATCGCGCTCGGGTTGGCCACGCCCTTCAGGCCCTTTTCCGTCATCGCGAAGACGCCGATCTCGTTGACCGCGCCGAAGCGGTTCTTGATCGCGCGCACCAGGCGGAAGCTCGAATGCGTGTCGCCCTCGAAGTACAGCACCGTGTCGACGATGTGCTCCAGCACGCGCGGGCCGGCGAGCGCGCCTTCCTTTGTCACATGGCCCACCAGCACGATGGCCGTGCCGCTGCTCTTGGCGATGCGCACGAGCTGCGCCGCACATTCGCGCACCTGGGCGACCGAGCCGGGCGCCGAGGTGAGCTCTTCGCTATACATGGTCTGGATCGAGTCGATCACGCAGACCGTGGGCTGCTCGGCTTCGAGCGTGGCGCTGATCTTCTCGAGGTTGATCTCGGCGACCACGCGCACCTGCGAGCCGTCGAGCCCGAGGCGGCGCGAGCGCAGCGCCACCTGCGCGCCCGACTCCTCGCCGGTCACGTAGAGCGTGGGCACCGTCTTCGAGAGCGCATCGAGCGCCTGAAGCAGCAGCGTCGACTTGCCGATGCCCGGGTCACCGCCGATCAGCACCACCCCACCGGCCACGATGCCGCCGCCGAGCACCCGGTCGAGCTCCTCGATGCCGGTCGGCCGGCGGTCGACGTCGGTGGCCTCGATCTCGCTCAGCGTGGCCACCGGCTGCGGCGCGGCCAGCGACTGGAAGCGGTGTTGTTTCGACGCGCCCTCGGCCACGCCTTCGACCAGCGTGTTCCAGGCGTTGCAATGCGGGCACTTGCCCAGCCACTTCGGGCTCGTGCCGCCGCATTCGCTGCAGGTGTAGACAGACTTGGTTTTGCTCACCCGGCGACTGTAGCCGCCGGGCTGGCTCGCCTCGTGAGCCTGCGCAGGCCACGTCGCAGCAGCCCGCCCAGCCGGCCATGCCAGGTCGGGTCGCGCTCGAAGCGCAGCAGCACCTCGTGCTCGGCCTCGATCACGACACGGCGCTCCCGCTGCAACTCGAAGCACTCGCCGTGGTGCAGGAAATGGTCGCCCAGATCGTCCTGCTGCGTGACCCAGACGCGGCCACCGCCGACCACGCGCATCCGTGCCGGGGCTTGTTGCCAGGCGAGCACTTCGCCGGCTTGCAGACGAAGGGTGACGGGGGGTGTGAATCGGACCATGGCGTTCTCCTGTCTCGTGGGCATTCAGTGTGTCCAGGCCCGGGTGCCGCCGCCATATCCAGCACTGCACGAACTTCGGCGGCACAGATGTCGCACCGAGCATCTGTATTGGTGACAAGAGAAGGGCTCTGTATCTGTCACGGCACAGAGCCAATCGTCAGAATGGCTGCATGAACGCTCCTGCCGACCCCGGATTGCCGCTCTATACCCGCGTGGCGGGCGAGCTCGCGCAGGCCATCCAGGCCGGCAGCCTGCGCACCGGCGACCGGCTGCCTTCCGTGCGCATGCTCTGCCAGCAGCATGGCGTGAGCCCGTCGACGGTGACGCAGGCCTACCGATGGCTCGAGAACCAGCGCCTGGTCGAAGCGCGGCCGAAGTCGGGTTACTTCGTCGCCGCGCGCCACGCACCGCTGCCCGAGCCCGAGCTCGACACCCGCATGAGCAGCGCCGGCTTCGTGACGCCCGACGACCTGACGCGCCAGTTCCTCTTCGGCAACGACGACCCGGAGGCCGCGCCCTCGTTCTGCCCGCTGCCGGCACGCCAGATCCTGCCCGAGGCCAAGCTGCGGCAGCTCACCGCCAAGCTGAACCGCGTGCATCCCGAATACGCCTCGCGCTACAGCATCACCGGCAGCCTCAACCTGCGGCAGGAGATCGCGCGCCGCAGCGTGGGCGCGGGCGTGCGCCTGCGGCCGGAAGAGATCATCCTCACCAATGGCGGCAGCGAGGCGGTGTTCCTCGCGCTGCGCTCGGCGGCACAGGCCGGCGACACGGTGGCGCTCGAATCGCCCACCTACTGGATGCTGCTGGAGATCATCCGCACGCTGGGCATGAAGTCGATCGAGATCCCCACGCACCCGCGCGAAGGCATCTCCGTCGAGGCGCTCGACCTCGCCACCCAGCGCGCCGGCGCGGTACGGGCCTGCGTGGTGGTGCCCAATTTCCACAACCCGCTCGGCAGCCTGATGCCACTGGCGAACAAGCGCCGCCTGGTCTCGCTCGCGCACGAGCGTGGCATCACGCTGATCGAGACCGACATCTACGGCGAGACCTATTTCGGCGACGAACGGCCCCCGGTGCTCAAGTCCTTCGACACGCACGACGACGTGATCCTGTGCTCGGCCTTCACGAAGACGGTGGCGCCCGGCTATCGCGTCGGCTGGATCGCGCCCGGCCGACACTTCAAGACGGCGCAGTCGCACAAGTTCCACACCTCCATCACCGGCGCGATGCTGCCGCAGGAGGTGATCGCCGAGTTCATCCGCGATGGCGGCTACGACCACCACATGCGCAAGCTGCGCGCTGCGCTCAAGCAGCAATGCGCTCAGATGGTCGATGCGGTGACGCGGCTCTTCCCCGACGGCTGCCGGCTCAGCGTGCCGCAGGGCGGGCTGATGCTGTGGATCGAGATGCCGAAGAGCGTGGACTCGCGCAAGGTCTTCGAGCGCGCGCGCCACGAGCACATCGGCTGCGCGCCCGGCGCGACCTTCAGCAACAGCACGCGCTTCAACCACTTCCTGCGCCTGCACTACGGCGACCCCTGGTCGCCACGGCACGAGGCGCACATCCGTCGCCTGGGCCAGATCGTGGCCGAAGAGGCCGAGCGTGGCCGCGCGGCGGCATAAGGACATCCCATGGAACTCAGCACCTGGCTCGCCTTCTTCGCCGCGTCGTGGGCCATCAGCATCTCGCCCGGCGCGGGCGCCGTGGCCGCCATGAGCGCCGGCCTCAACCATGGCTTCACGCGGGGCTACTTCATGACGCTCGGCCTCGTGCTCGGCATCTGGACGCAGGTCCTGGTGGTCGGGCTCGGCCTGGGCGCGCTGATCGCGACCTCCAGCCTCGGCTTCGCCATCGTCAAGTGGCTGGGCGTCGCCTACCTCGTGTACCTCGGCGTCAAGCAGTGGCGGGCGCCGGCCGAGCCGATGGTGGCCGAAGCCGATGGCGACGTCGGCGCCACGCCGCGCCGCACGCTGGTGCTGCGCGGCTGGATGGTGAACGCGGTGAACCCCAAGGGGACGGTCTTCCTGCTGGCCGTGGTGCCGCAGTTCCTCGACCTCGCGCAGCCGCTCGCGCTGCAGTACGCCGTGATCGCCGCGACGCTCGGTTTCACCGACCTGGTGGTGATGGGTGTGTACACGCTCCTCGCCGCGCGGGTGCTGCGCCTGCTGAAGTCGGCGCGGCAGATTCGCCTGATGAACCGCACCTTCGGCGGCCTCTTCGTCGCCGCGGGCGGGTTGCTCGCGTTCTTCAAACGAGCCTGATCCGAGCCCTTCGCCCGACGGGTACATCGGGCGATCCGCCTGGGGGATGCGGGCCGGCTTCGGAGCGGCCCGCCGCTCGGCCCGCTGACACGACTCGTCACAACCTCGCCCTTGAGTGGGCGCGCGTTCGGCCGACAACAGGGTCGTCCCCACGGCCTGTCGGAGCCTGCCCATGAACGCACCCGCCACCTCTCCCTTCCAGACCGCCAACCCGCACGCGCTGGCCGTCATCCTGGAGGCGAGCCAGACGCGCTCCATCATCGCGTCGCGCGACATCTTCGACATCTCGGGCACCAAGCTGTGGGCCCGCGAACAGCCGGTGTCGCAGGCCCTGCAGCGCAAGCTGATGGACCGCCAGCTGCGCCACCCGCTCGAAGCCTGCCTGCTGGCCGAAGACGGCGTGACCGCGCACTCGCTCGTGCATTCGCTCGAGACGCTGCTCTCGCGTGACTCCGCGCTCACGCCGCTGCTGATGCCGCACGCGGCCGCGCTGCTGCGCGAAGCGCCGCACCTGCCGCTGCACCCGGTGGCGCAGCTGCTGCTCACCGCCAGCCAGGCCTCGCGGCCCGACTCCTTCGACCATGCCGTGCAGGCGATGGCGCTCAATGGCGTGCTCGCGATGGCGCATGGCGCAAGCCGCGGCGACGTGCGCCTGGCCATGCTCGCCGGCCTGCTGCACGACCTGGGCGAGATGTACATCGCACCCGAGCACGGCGAGGCCGACCTCCAGCACACGCTGGATTTCCAGAGCTACCAGCACCTGGTGGTGCACCCCCACGTCGGCAAGCTGCTGCTGCAGCAGCTCACCGACTACCCGCCCGCGGTGGCACGCGCCGTGGCCGAGCACCACGAGCGGCTCGACGGTTCCGGCTACCCGCACTGCCTGCAGCGCGAGCAGCTCTCGCCGCAGGGCCGCCAGCTCGCCGTGACCGAGGCGGTGCTCAACGTGCTGCGCGGCGACTGCCCCGACCTCGCCCGCGCGAGCGTGGCCCTGCGCGTGGTGCCCGGGGAGTTCGACCTGAGCGTCGTCGGCCCCATCTCGCACGCGGCGCGCCAGCAGCCGCCCCTGCAATCCTTCCTCACGCCCGATCAGATCCGCGAGCGCCTCACGCTGCTCGACGCGGCGCTGCAGACAGCGCATGCCGGCATCGTCGCGCTGGCGTCGACCGCCAGGTCGCAGGCCCTGGTGGACGCGCTGACGCTCGCCCAGGCGCTGCTCGCCCGACTGCGCAAGGGCTGGAACGCGAGCGGCCTGTGGAATGACGGTGAGCTCGCGGTGCAAGACGCCGCCGAGATCGAGGCCGTGGAGCACGAGCTGCGGTTCCGCCTGCGCGCCATCCGCAGCGCGACGCTGCTGCGGGCGGGCAAGCTGCCCGCCGGCGACCTGCAAAGCCTCATGGTGCTGGGCGACCAGCTCGGCGCCTGACCCTCGATCGCGATTGATGCCACGGTTCAGGGCGAGGCGCATCAGGCCCCACACGGTGACCGGACACTAGCCGTCGTGTGGCTTGGTGCGCCCTGCCTTGAGCAGGCTGCGCTGGCCTTTCGCTTCGAGTCGCCGCTGCTTCGAGCCGAAAGTCGGTTTCGTCGGCTTGCGTGGCCGCGGTGGCGTGGCCACGCTGTCGATCAATTCCTGCAGGCGTTGCAACGCTTCCGTGCGGTTGGCCTCGCGGCTGCGCGAGGTCTGCGCCTTGATGACGACCACGCCTTCGTCGGTGATGCGCTGATCGCTCAGGCGCAGCAGCCGTTCCTTCACCGCCTCGGGCAGCGAGGACGCGCGCACGTCGAAACGCAGGTGCACCGCGCTCGACACCTTGTTGACGTTCTGGCCGCCCGCGCCTTGCGCGCGGATGGCGGTGATCTCCACCTCGGCCGGGTTGAGCAGGACCGCCATCAGCGCCACAGCTGGCTGATCGCCACCAGCCCCGGGTCCCACAGCCGCAGGCCCCAGCCGAGCGCGGCGCTCACGAGCACCATCAGCACGCCGATGAGCCAGGTCTTGCCGAGGATGTGCACGAAGGCCTCGTCTTCCGATTTCGGCCGCAGCACGCGCCGCGCGATCAGCGTGCCGAAGACGAACTGCACCGCCACCTCGGCCAGGAGGCCGGCCAGGCCGTCGATCAGCATCACCGGCAAGAGCCCGGTGGCGATGAGCAGGCCCAGCAGCATCAGCAGGAGCGCGGGAATGAGCAGCAGCAAGCCGGCTTCGTCGAAGCTGAGCAGGTCGGCGGCGCTGCCGAGCACGTCGCCCCAGTCGAAGGATTTCTGCGCGGTCTCGCTGCGTCGCGGTGCGGGTTCGGGTGCCACACGCTCGCCGAGCGAAGGGTCGTCGCGCACCGAGGCGGCGAAGTGCTTGAGCCACACCTGCACGCCCAGCACCAGGCCCAGCGCATACATCAGCAGCGCAGTCATCGCGTAGCGCGCGGCGGGCAGGGTGACGTCGAACACATGCAGCAGCGTCCAGCTGCTCGCGAGCCCGACCAGCAGGCACCACGCCGTCAGCAACCACCCATGCCAGCGCAACCGGCGCCGTGTGCGCGGGTGCAGCTCCCTCAGGCTCATGCGGCGTGCACGGGCACCCGCTGCGCCACCGCACACATCAGCTCATAGCCGATGGTCCCGGCCGCCTGCGCCACCTCGTCGATCGGCAGCCTGGAACCGTTTGGCCCGAGTCCCCAGAGCGTGGCCTCGCTGCCCACCTGCGCCTCGGGCACCGGCGTCAGGTCGACCGCGATCATGTCCATCGACACGCGGCCCACCGTGCGCGTGCGCACGCCGTTCACCAGCACCGGCGTGCCGGTGCCGGCGTGGCGCGGGTAGCCGTCGGCATAGCCGCAGGCCACGATGCCGATGCGCATCGCGTGTTCGGCCGTGAAGCTGCTGCCGTAGCCCACCGTGTCGCCCGCCTGCAGTTGCTGGGTGCCGATCAGGCGCGAGCGCAGCGTCATCGTGGGTTGCAGGTCCCAGTCGCCGATGCTGTGGTGCGGGAAGTCGGGCGACGAGCCGTACAACATGATCCCCGGGCGCACCCAGTCGCCGCGCAGCTCGCGCCGGCTCGCGGCATAGCGCAGCGTGGCCGCGCTGTTGCACAGCGAGCGTTCGCCGGCGAGGTCGTGCGTGGCGGCCTCAAAGGCCTCGATCTGGTGGGCGACGCCGCGCGCCGCCGCCGGGCTGGCATCGGCGTCCGACAGGTGCGTCATCAGCGTGATCGCGTCCACCTGCGTCAGCCCCGAGAGGCGCTGCCAGGCGTGGCGGAAGGCCTGCGGGCTGAAGCCCAGCCGGTTCATGCCGCTGTTCATCTTGAGGTAGACGTGGTGTGGCCAGGTCGTCTTGTGCGTGGCCAGCCAGTCGATCTGCGATTCATGGTGCACCACGTGCCACAGGTTCAGGCGCGAGCAGAGCTCCAGGTCGCGCGCCTCGAAGCAGCCTTCGAGCAGCAGGATGGGGCCGCGCCAGCCGAGGGCACGCACCCGCTCGGCTTCTGCCAGATCGAGCATCGCAAAGCCGTCGGCCGACTGCAGGCCAGGGTAGGCCCGCTCGATGCCATGCCCGTAGGCATTGGCCTTGACCACCGCCCAGACCTTGGCGTCGGGCGCGCGCCGGCGTGCGCAACTCAGGTTGTGGGCCAGCGCATCGGCGTGGATCCGGGCTTCGATGGGGCGAGGCATGCGGGGATTCTGCCAGCGGGTCTTGTCGTGCCTGCGTGCTATAACCCCGCCGCACCCCACGCGGCCCCTTGCAGTACGACCTGTTTCTCGCCGAATGAAAAAAGGCTTCTACACGATCATGTCGGCGCAGTTCTTCAGCTCGCTGGCTGACAACGCGCTCTTCGTCGCCGCCGTCGAACTGCTCCGCACCTCCGGCCAGCCCGAGTGGCAACGTGCCGCGCTGGTGCCGATGTTCGCGCTGTTCTACGTGATCCTCGCGCCGCTCGTCGGGGCCTTTGCCGACGCCGTGCCCAAGGGGCGGGTGATGTTCATCTCGAACCTCATCAAGGTGGTCGGCTGCCTGATGATGCTCTTCGGCGTGCACCCGTTGATCTCCTACGCGGTCGTTGGCCTCGGGGCCGCGGCCTACTCGCCCGCCAAGTACGGCATCCTCACCGAGCTGCTGCCCAACTCGCAGCTCGTCAAGGCCAACGGATGGATCGAGGGCCTGACCATCGCCTCCATCATCCTCGGCGTGCTGCTCGGTGGCCAGCTCGTGGGGCAGGCGGTGTCGCGCATGATGCTCGGCGTCGACATGCCGGGGCTCGACACCGGCATCGACACCGCGCCCGAAGCGGCCATCGTCTCGCTGATCGGCCTCTATGCGATCGCGGCGCTCTTCAACCTCAAGATCCCGCGCACCGAGGCGCCGCTGCAGCCGATGACCGGCAGCGTGGTCGCGCTGGTGCGCGACTTCTCCAGCTGCAACGCACGCCTGTGGGGCGACAAGCTGGGCCAGATCTCGCTCGCCACCACCACGCTGATCTGGGGCGTGTCGGGCAACTTCCGCTACATCGTGCTGGCCTGGGCCGCCGCGGCGCTGGGCTACGGCACGACCAAGGCCTCGGCCCTGGTGGGCGTGGTGGCCATCGGCACGGCGGTGGGTGCGGTGGTCGCCTCGATGCGCATGCGCCTGGACCAGGCCACCAAGGTGATCCCGATGGGCATCGCGATGGGCCTGCTCGTGATCGCGATGAACTTCATCAGCAACGTCTGGACGGCAGCGCCCTTCCTGCTGGTCCTGGGCGCCATCGGCGGCTACATGGTGGTGCCGATGAACGCACTGCTTCAGCACCGCGGCCACAACCTGATGGGCGCCGGCCGTTCGATCGCGGTGCAGAACTTCAACGAGCAGGCCTGCATCCTGGCGCTCGGTGCGTTCTACACCGGCATGACCAAGTTCGGCCTGTCGGCCTTTGCCGCCATCACCGTCTTCGGCCTCGTGGTCGCCGGCACGATGTGGGTCATCGGCCGCTGGCATGCGAGCAACACCGTGCGCTTCAAGGACGAAGTCGATCACCTTCTGGCGCTCGCGCGCAGCGACAAGCACTGAGCGCCATGCGGTCCCATCCGCGCCTGTGGGCCGTGCTGGCCCTCATGGTCAATGCTTTCGTGTGGGGCGTCTCATGGTGGCCGTTCCGCCACCTGCAGTCGGCCGGCCTGCACCCGCTGTGGGCCACCGTGCTGGTCTACCTCTTCGCCGTGGCGGTGATCGGCGTCGCCCGGCCCCACGCCTTCGGCCAGGTGCTGCGCCGGCCGGTGCTGTGGATCCTGGTCATCGCTTCGGGCAGCACCAACGCGGCCTTCAACTGGGGCGTGGCCATCGGCGACGTGGTGCGCGTGGTGCTGCTGTTCTACCTGATGCCGCTGTGGGTGGTGCTGCTGGCGCGCGTGCTGCTGCACGAGAAGCTCACATGGCTCGCCGGGGCGCGCGTGGTGCTGGCGCTGGCCGGTGCGGCCATCGTGCTGTGGCCGGAAGAGGGCGGTGGGTTCCCGCTGCCACGCTCGCTGCCCGACTGGCTGGGCGTGTGCGGCGGCTTCTCGTTCGCGCTCAACAACGTGATGCTGCGGCGCGAGGCCGCGCAGCCCGAAGAGAGCCGGGCGCTCGCGATGTTCCTCGGCGGCGTGCTGGTGGCCGGCACGCTGGCCACCGTGCTCGCGACGCAGGGCCAGGTCGCGTGGCCACCGGCCCCGGCGCTGAACTGGGTGCCGCTCGCGCTGGTGCTGAGCGGCTTCTTCCTGATCAGCAACATCTCGCTGCAGTACGGCGCGGCCCGCCTGCCGGCCAACGTGGCCTCGGTGGTGATGTTGACCGAGGTGCTGTTCGCCTCGGTGTCGGCGCTGCTGCTGGGCGGCGGCACCATGACGCCGGCGCTGGCGATGGGCGGGAGCCTGATCCTGATCGCGGCACTGCTGTCCACGCTCGACAACAGCGCGGCGCACTGACGCTGTCAGCGCCTGCTGGACCTCAGCGTTTGCGCGTGGGATCGAGCAGGTAAAGGGCCGCCATGAACTCGTCTTCCATCAGCGGCTTGGTGAGGTAGGCGTCGCATCCCGCCAGGTCGCCGCGCACGCGGTCGCTCGAGCGGGTGCTGCCGGTCACGATCACCACCCGGGGCGCGAGGTCGCCCGGGTGCGCCTGGCGCTGCTTCAGGTGCTGGCACACCGCCAGGCCGTCGAGCGGGCTGTCGCCGAGGTCGATGTCGAGGAAGACCAGCGAGAAAGCTTGCGCGTCGAGCAGCGCCATCGCCTCGTCGGCGGTCTGCACTGCGTGCACGCGGTAGCCGAGCCCCTGCAGCCGGGTCTGCAGGAACTTGAGCGCGATGCGGCTGTCGTCGAGCACCAGCACGTCGAGCGCCGGGGAGCCGTCTTCGCCCAGCGCGTCGGGCGACGACACCACCCAGTCGGTGAGCGGTGGTTCGTCGAGCAGGGCGAGGCGCGCTTCGAGCAGCAGGTCGAGCTCGCGCAGGATGCGGTTGGGCTCGATGGGGCGGGGCAGGTGGGCGGCGGCGCCCGACGGGGCGTTGGAGCCGATGAAGATGGCGTCCTGCACGCGGTGGGCGTCGTTGACGGCGTTGAGCGCCGCCGGGCTGTCGGCATCGGCGATGACGAAGTCGCTCTCCACGAGCGAGTTGCCCTGCACATAGGCGGGCGCCCGTTGCTGGCCCAGGCGGAAGAACGACGCCAGTGTGCTGCGCTCGAAGTCGCTGAAGCCTTGCAGCGCGACGGTGTAGCGCATGGGGATGCGCTCGGACATGGAAGCTTTCGTCGTGGCGGTGGCCGATGTTCGGCGCGGGCCGGGGGGGCGTCAACCCTGCGCGGCGCGGGGTGGGCGTCGGCGCTACGATGGCGGCCCACTTTTGTCACAGCCCGCAGGAGCGCTCATGGCCAGTGTCTACGACTTCGAAGCCGTCTCCATCGACGGCCAGCCCGCCCACCTGTCCACCCAGCGTGGCAAGGTGCTGTTGATCGTGAACACGGCAAGCGCCTGCGGTTTCACCCCGCAGTTCGCCGGGCTGGAGAAGCTGTGGAACACCTACCGTGAGAAGGGCCTGGTGATTGTCGGCTTCCCGAGCAACGAGTTCGGCGGGCAGGACCCGGGCAGCAACGACGAGATCGCGTCCTTCTGCCAGCTCAACTACGGCGTGAGCTTCCCGATGATGGAGAAGGTGAAGGTCAACGGCGCCGAGGCCCACCCGCTGTGGAAGTGGCTCACCAACGAAGCCCCTGGCATCCTCGGCACCAAGGGCATCAAGTGGAACTTCACCAAGTTCCTCGTCGGCAGGGACGGGCAGGTGATCAAGCGCTACGCGCCCAACGATGCGCCGGAGTCGATCACCAAGGACATCGAAGCCGCGCTCGCGGCCTGATCGTCACGAGGCGGGCACCCACAGTCCGCCGTAGACCACGCGCAGCCGCTTCTGCGCGGCGAGGGTCTTCACCAGCTCGTTGACCGTCTGGCGCGACAGGCTGGCCAGGGCCGCGAGTTCCGCCTGCGTGGTGCGGATGTGGCGCCAGCCCTGCGCATCGGCCGGGCCGGCGCGGTCGGTGCGGGCCAGCTGCTCGAGCGCGAGGCGCAGGCGCTCGTCGGCGCTGCGGTGGCGCGAGGCCTCGAGCATGCGCAGCGTGCCGTGGTAGCGCCGCGCGTACTCGCGCATCAGCGCGCGCGCGAAACCGGGCACCTGGTCCATCAGGAATTCGTAGGCCGCCGGGCCGAAGGCGACGACGCGCGAGGCCTTGGCCCCGCCCTGCACCTCGAAGGTCGACACCTCGCCGCTCGCAAACGACGACAGGCCGAAGAGCCGCCCCGGCGGCACACGCTCGATCACCGAGGCCTCGCCATCCACCGTGAGGAAACGGATCTCCATCTCGCCACTCGCGAGGCCAAAGAGCGCCGGCGTGGCGTCGCCCTGCCGCAGCAGCACCTGGCCGCGGCCCAGCCGGTGCAGGCGGCACAGCGGCAGCAGGCCCTGCCAGTGCGCCTCGGTCAGCGTCAGTTCCGGGAGGCTCGTGCCCAGCACGCGGGCGACGTCGTCTTGCATTCGCCAATTGTCGGATGCCCGACATTCATACGGCAAGCCCGGGGCTACGCTGCCGGCATGGACCTCACCCCCGCCGCCGTCGACCACCTCGCGACGCAGTTCCGCCGCTTCGCCGACGTGGAGTGCCCGGAAGAGCCGCTGTACCAGGCGCTCTGCCGCATCGTCGCCGCCGACCCGGCCCTGCTCGATCTGCTGAGCGGTGCCAGCCCCGAGCAGCAGCGGCCCAACCTCTGGCTGGCCGCAGTGCACGACCTGCTGCTCTCGGGGGTCTCCCATCCGCTCGCCGCCTACTACCCGAGCTGCGGTGGCGACCGTGCGCCCGACGATGCCCTGCCCATCCACGTGAAGGACTTCGCCGCCCACCACGCCGCCGCCCTGCGCGAGCGCATGCGCACCCACACCACCCAGACCAACGAGATCGGCCGCTGCACCGTGCTCTGGCCGGCGCTGCACGCGGTGGCCGCACGCCGTGGCACGGCGCAGATCGCCTTGCTTGATGTTGGCACCAGCGCCGGCCTCAACCTCGGGGTGGACGTGTACCGCTACAGCGCCGGAGACCCACGCCCCGGCGTGCCCCTGCTGCGCTGCCGGTGGCACGGCGACCTGCGCCCGCCGACGGGCCCCACCCCGCAGATCGTCGAGCGCCTCGGCATCGACCCGGCGCCCGTCTCCGTCGCCGACGAGGTGGCCGTGCGCTGGCTGCGGGCCTGTCTGTGGCCGAGCGACACCGACCGCGCCACCCGTTTCGAGCAGGCGGTGCAGATCGCCCGAGCACAACGCTGGCCGGTGCGGCGCGAGGCCGACTGCACCGCCGCCATCGAACCGTGGCTCGCCGCGCTCCCGCCTGGCGTGCAGCCGGTCATCTTCAACAGCTGGGTGCTGACCTACTTCGAAAAGCCCGCCCTGCAGCGCCACATCGAGACGCTCACCGAGCTCGTGCGCCGCACCGGCGCGATGTGGCTCTCGGCCGAAGCCACCGGCCTGCGGATCGGCGCCGTCGAGCTGCCGCCACCCCGTCCCGAGCTGCCAACAGCGCAAAGCGTCTGGACGCTGTGCCACCGTGTCGATGGCGCGCCGCACTTCGAAGCGCTGGCCCGCTCGCACGCCCATGGCCGCTGGGGCGAGTGGCTGGCCCAGTAGCCGGATAATCGCCGCTCCCCTGCAGGAGCCCCTCATGTTCGAGCACGTCGACGCCTACGCTGGCGACCCCATCCTCACCCTCAACGAATCCTTCGGCAAGGACCCGCGGCCGAACAAGATCAACCTCTCCATCGGCATCTACTTCGACGACGCCGGCAACCTGCCGGTGATGAAGGCGGTGAAGACCGCCGAGTCGGCGATGCTGCAGACCGTGGGCGCTCGTCCCTATCAGCCGATGGAAGGCGCGCCCAACTACCGCCAGGCGGTGCAGCACCTGCTCTTCGGCGCCGACCACGAAGCCGTGAAGAGCGGCCGCATCGCGACCATCCAGACCCTCGGCGGCTCGGGCGGCCTGAAGGTCGGCGGCGACTTCTTGAAGCGCTACTTCCCCAACAGCAACGTCTGGGTCAGCGACCCCACCTGGGACAACCACCGCGCCATGTTCGAGGGCGCGGGTTTCACGGTGAACACCTACCCCTACTACGACGCCAAGACCGGCGGCCTGCGCTTCCCCGAGATGCTGGCCGCCATCCGGGCCTTGCCCGAGCAGAGCATCGTGCTGCTGCACGCCTGCTGTCACAACCCGACCGGCGTGGACCTGTCGCGCGCGCAATGGGCCGAGCTGATCCCGGTGCTCAAGGCCCGACAGCTGATCCCGTACGTGGACATCGCCTACCAGGGCTTCGGCGACGGCATCGAGGAAGACGCCTGGGCCGTGCGGGCGCTGGCCGATGCAGGCGTGAGCTTCTTCTGCGCCAGCAGCTTCTCCAAGAGCTTCTCGCTCTATGGCGAGCGCTGCGGCGGACTCTCCATCGTCTGCCCCGACAAGGCGCAGGCCGACCTCGTGCTGGGCCAGATGAAGGCGACGGTGCGCAAGAACTACAGCAGCCCGCCGACGCATGGCGGCCAGATCGTCGCGCGCGTGCTCGGCACGCCCGAGCTCGCCAAGCAATGGGCCGACGAGCTCAACGCGATGCGCACCCGCATCCAGGCCATGCGCCAGAAGCTGCACGCCGTGATCAGCGCCAAGCTGCCGGGCCGCAACTTCGACTACTTCATCACCCAGCGCGGCATGTTCAGCTACACCGGCCTCACCGCCGAGCAGGTCGACCGCCTGCGCGAAGAGCACGCGGTCTACCTCGTGCGCTCGGGCCGCATGTGCGTGGCAGGCCTGAACTCGTCGAACGTCGAAGCGACCGCGGTGGCGATGGCGGCGGTGCTGGCCAGCTGAGGCCAGCGCCGGGGCGCCTCAGGCCGACCAGCGCCGGGCCATGCCCTTGCCGGCCTGCTTGCCGGCGTACATCGCCGCATCGGCCTTGCGCAGCAGCTCGGCCGCGTCCGTGCCATCGGCCGGCGCCAGCGCGTAGCCGATGCTCAGGCCCAGCTCGCAGCGGTGCGAGCCGACCTGGAAAGGCTCGCGCACGGTGTCGAGCAGCTTCTGCGCGAGCGACTCGGCCTGTGCCGGGCCCGAGAGGCCACTCGTGAGGATGACGAACTCGTCGCCGCCCAATCGGGCCACCGTGTCCTGCGCGCGTGTGGCCGCCTGCAGGCGGCGCGACAGGAGCAGCAGCAACTGGTCGCCGACCTCGTGGCCGTGCCGGTCGTTCACCGTCTTGAAGCCGTCGAGGTCGAGCAGATAGAGCGCGACGCGGCCTTCGGGCTCGCGCTTCTGCAGCGCCGACTTGATCTGCGACTGCAGCCCGCGCCGGTTGTGCAGGCCGGTGAGCGGGTCGCTGTGCGCGAGGAAGTGGAAGATGTCGCGCTCGCGGCTCGCGTGCTGCGCGGCCGCGTGCATCGCCTGCGTGCTCAGGCTCAGCACGCGCAGGTAGAACAGCATGTCCACCGTGGCGCCGAACTCGAAGGAGTGCAGCGTCCAGAAGTTCACCGGCAGCACACCGTTGATCACGCCGATGAGCGTGGCGGTGGCCAGCGCGTAGATGCCCCAGGCGAGCAGGAAACCCCAGCCCACCGGGTCGCGCTCGCGGGCGCGTGCCATCGCGCCCGGCAGGCCCAGCAGCGCGGGCACCGGGCCCAGCACGCTCACGATGGCGGTGATGGTGCCGGTGCCGATGAGGCCCAGCGCGTAGGCCAGCGCCACCGCGGCCACGGTGACCGCGCCGCCGTGCATCAGGCGGCTGAAGCCGCGGCCGGTGTAGCGCGTGTGCACCAGGGCCGCGCTGCGCCCGCCGACGGGTCGTGTCAGCGCATGCTCGATGAAGAGGAAGGAGCCGCACAAGGCCATCAGCGAGAAGAGGCCGCCGGCGTGCTGCTCCATCCAGATCCAGTCGCGCCAGAGGTACTGCGCGCCGATGCCGAACTGGAACAGTGAGAAGAAGATGCTGCCCGCAGCCAGCAGTGCGTACTTGAGCGAGAGTGTCTCGCGCAGCGTGACGAAGCGGCCCAGGCTGTACACCAGGAGCGCGATGCCGAGACCGGCGAGCGCGCCCTGCAGCGTCTGCTCGGCGAGCGCCCGCTCGTGGAAGGCCTGCAGCGTGTTGAGCGTGATCGGCAGGATCATCGCGCCGCCCGTCTGCACGCGCAGCAGCAGCTCGGCCCGGCTGCCCGGTGGCAGCTCGATCGGCATGGCGTGCGAGCGGCTGGCCAGCGGCCGCTGCGAATGCGGCTGGTGGCTGCCCAGCACCCCCTGCCGCAGCACGCGGCCCTCCGACACGAGGTAGGCGTCGATGCGGTGCAGCGCCGGGTAGTCGATGTCCAGGATCCAGCGTGCCGACGCACGCTCGCTCGACTCGATCGGGATGCGCAGCCACATGGCCTCGTCACGCCGGCCCAGCGTGGCGTGGGGCGACGGCGGCGGCCCGAAGCGATCGCGTTGCGCGAGCACCTGCTCCAGCGTGAGCGTGCGGCTGGGGTCGGCCAGCAGGCTCACGGCCGGCCAGGCGTCGACCGCGCGATGGCCTTCTTCGAGACGCAGCGGGCCGGCGAGGGTGCCCGTGTGCAGCAGCAGCCAGCCGAGGGCCAGCAGGACGAACTGGCGGGCAGCCTGGAAGAGAGAGAGGGGCGGGCGCATTCCCGAGAACTGCAGCGGCGTCGGCAAGAAAGGGAGGCAAGGCACGCGGCGCGCGCCGGCCAGATTGTCCCGCCTGGGTGGCGCTAGAGGTGTCGCCTCAATGGCACGCAAGCGGCAGAAGTGCTCGTTTGCCCGTGGATCGTCGTGCCGGCCCGCCCCGGGCGGGCTCAGCCGAGCTCGTCGATGTTCTTCGGCCAGCTCTTGTGCAGCAGCGTCGAGAGCGCCCGGTCGGCCAGCAGCTTGCCGCCGGTCTGGCAGCGCGCGCAGTAGTTCGTTTCGTTGTCGGCGTAGACGATGCGCTGCACCGGCGTGCCGCACACCGGGCAAGGCTGGTTGTACTTGCCGTGCACGGCCATCTGCGGGTGGAAGGCGGTGACCTTCTCGGTCCAGTCACCGGCTTCTTCATTGAGTCGGGCGATCCATTCCTGCAGCACGGCTTGCGTCGCGTGGAAGAGCCGCTCGATCTGCTCGGGCTGCAACTTCTGCGACAGCTGGATCGGCGAGAGCTGCGCACGGAAGAGGATCTCGTCTGAGTAGGTGTTGCCGATGCCGCTGAAAAGGCGCGGGTCGGTCAGCACGCGTTTCAGCGTGTGGTTCTCGCGCGTGATGCGCTCGCGGAAGTCGGCCAGCGTGGCCGCCATCACGTCGATGCCACCCGGGTCCATCGCCTCGAGCGCGGCGCGGTCGGCCAGCACGTGCAGCGAGGCGCGGCGCTTGCTGCCGGCTTCGGTGAGCACGACGCTGCCGTTGTCGAACTCGAACACCGCGAGCGAGATCTTGCCCGGCGGCTTGCCGCCCGGCAGCAGCCAGCGTAGGCGGCCGGCGATCATCAGGTGGATGACGAGGAAGAGCCCGTTGTCGAGCGCGAGCACCACGCGCTTGCCGAGGCGCTCCACACCCGCGACCTTCCGGCCTTCGGCTTGCGAGAGCGGCGGCAGCGCGGTGCGCAGCAGAAAGGGGTTGAGCAGCTTCACCCGCTGCAGCACGCGGCCCTGCACCTTCTCGGCCAGGCGTTCGAGGTAGACCGTGATGTCGGGCAGCTCGGGCATCGCGGCGTGGCCGGCCTATTTCGGCGGCGGCACCTTCCACAGCTTGCCGCACAGGCCTCGGTACACGTAGGGACCGCTCGGCTGCGTCGGGCTGCTGCCCTGCGGCTCGATCGACACCGCCACCTCGGCCGCCGTCGCGAAGATCTTCTCGGCCGGCTGTGTCAGCGTGACCTGCACGAAGGGACCGGCGGGTGCCGGGCCGACCGGGCGTGGGTTGCCGGCGGCGTCGATCACCCAGAGGTAGAGCGTCTGGCCGGCGGGCGGCGTGATGGGGCTCACCTGCTTGAGGTCGAGCACCGTGCCCTGGCGCCTGCTCGACACGATCAGGCCGGTCTTGCCCTCGGGCGTGGCGAGCACGCCGACGTAGCTCTCGGGCAGCTGCGTGTCCTGCTGCTGGAAGACCACGGGCAGCAGCAGGCCCAGCATCAGGCCGAAGGCGAGCGCGCCGCTGGGCAGGGGTGAGAGCAGGCGCCGCCACCACGGAACCGCAGGGGACTGGCGCGTGGGCGACGACGCAGCCGCCCCCAGGGCACGCTGCTCGATGCGGCCCCACAGCGCCTGGCTCGGTGTGCGCGGCGGCAGGCGCTGGGCCATCGGGTGCAGGCGCACGTCCCACTGCGCGACCTGGCGGGCGATCGTGGGGTGCTCGCGCATCACCGCTTCGAAGCGGCGGCGCGCACGGCCCTGCAGCGTGCCCAAGGCGTAGGCCGCGGCGAGGTGCTCGATGGCGGCGGGTGAGTGGTACCAGTTCATGTCAGTGGCGCCCGGCCGCCCGAATCCAATGACCGCCCCCTTGGGGGGGCAGGAGCGTAGCGACGTGGGGGTTGCTTCATGACAAACCCACCTCGCCCATGCAATCTTTCAGGCGCACCAGGCTGCGCCGCACCCAGGCCTTGATGGTGCCCAGCGGGCGCGACAGGCGCACCGCGAGGTCGGCATGCGTGAGACCTTCGTAGTAGGCCAGCATCACCGCGAGCCGCGGCTCGGCCTCGAGCTGGCCGATGCAGCTGCCCAGGCGGTCGTCGGACTGCGCGGCCATCAGCTGCGCCATCGGCGAGGCGTTTTCATCGGGTACGTCGTGCTGGTGTTCTTCACCATCTTCACCTTGCCATTGCAGCGGCACCTCGGGGCGCGACTTGCGCAGCAGGTCGATCGCGCGGTTGCGCACCATCGCCGTCAGCCAGGCCATCGCGTGGGTGTGCACCGCGGGGTAGCTGGCGGCGCGCGACCACACGGTGACGTAGACGTCCTGCAGCACGTCTTCGGCGGTGGCCTGGTTGCCGAGCACGCGGTAGGCCACGGCAAGCAGGCGGCTGGCGGTGCGGTCGTAGAGCTCGCGCAGGGCCTGCCGGTCTTGCAGTGCGATGCGGCTGAGCAGCTGGTCGAGGGCGGCGGTGTCAGCGGTCATGGCACGTGGCGTTCAGCAGGTCAGCGGCGTGGCTTGGCTGCGCGTGTGAGCACGATCGGTAGGCCGGAGGCTTGGGCGAACTGCTGGCGGATGTCGTCGAAGCTCGCGAGGCGCACATCTTCGAAATCGCCCCAGCGCAACGGCGGCGGCAAATCATTGTAGACCTCGCGTGGTGCGTGAACGCACGCGTGATCGTGTGCAGCCGAGAGGGAAAACCTGGCCTTGCCGGGCAGCGACAGCGACTGCCCCGCCTCGACGCGCGGGTCGGCGCTGAAGCGGTTGGGGAACACGCGGCGGATCGCTTTGGTCGCCGGGTCCTGCGCGTAGCAGTAGAGGTAGCCGGCGCTCGCGGTCGTCACCTGCAGGTCGGCCTGGCCGCTGTTGCGGCGCGGCTGGAGATTAAGTTGCACCGCGGCTGCTTCGCCACCCGTGGCGGTGGTGGCGAGGGGGCCGCTTGGCACCTCGCGCGTGACCAGGCGCTGGAAGAACGCAAGGTCGATCTCGCCCTGCGGCGGCAGGCCGGTGGCGCGGCGGTAGGCCGCCAGCGCTTGGTCGAAGCCGGGGCTTCGGGTGGCATCGAGCGCGCCATCGAAATAACGGCGGTCGCGCATCCGCGTCTTGGCAAGCACGGTGCGTTCGTCCGGGCTCATCGAGAAGAACCAGTCCTCGATCTCGCGCTGCACCTCGGGGTGGTCGTCGGGCGTGCCCAGGCATTGCCAGTAGGGCGCGCGGATCAGCTTGCCCACGAGTTCGATGGCGGCGAGCTCGACCATGTTGCGCGCGGCCTGGGCCGGGCCTTCGGAGCGTGCCGCGGAGAAGGAGAAGACGGACGCCGAGCCGAGGATGCGCGCCTGCCCATCACCGGCGCTCGCATCGCGCTTGGCGATCACGGTGGTGTTCTTCGAGGTCACGCCGTTCACCAGCGTGAAGGAATCGGTGCGCACCACGGCTGCGTCGAAACCGAGCACCGAGAACTTCGCCTCGTTGCCGAAGCGCAGCCCGAAGAGCTGCTGCACGAGGCCGAAGCTCGCGCTGTTGCGCTGCACGTCTTCGTCGAGCTGGCTGATTGTGCCGCGCAGGTTGAACTCGGGGATCACGGCGAAGGGCGTGGTCTTCTGCGCCGTCTGCAAGAGCTGCGCAAGGTTCTGCTGGTCGTTGCCGAAGACCGAGAGCCGAACGGCGCGCGAGCGGCGCGTCATGTCGGAGATGGCCGAGGTCATCATGTCGCGCGTGCTGACCTGCACTTTCTGGGTGGCGTCACGCAGCTCTTCCATCATCAGCGTCACGTCGCGGGTGCCGCTCCTGAACATCAGCTCGTCCATGCAGCGCAGCGCCGGCGTGAAGCTCGTGATGGTGCGCTGGGCACGGTCGGTGGGGTTGGCTTGCTGGCGCACGTCGGCCAGCGTCGACTTGGAGGGCGAGGTGCAGGCGGCCAGCAGGCTGCAGGCGGCGGCGATCAGGGTGAGGCGGCGCATGGTGGGCTCCAGCAAGAGGTGTTTTTCACCGCCCGGCGCGACGGCCGGGCGGGCGGGGCACGCAAGGGCTCAGCGGGCGTTGGGGAAGGAGAAGTCCTTCTTCTCCTTGACCCACAGGTCGGCACCGTTCTTCACCTGCAGGTCCCAGCCGTGCGACTCGGGGTTGCCGCCGAGGCCGGTCAGGCCCTTGGGGATGGTGTAGTTGCCCTTGGTGCGGCCGATGGGGGAGTCGAGGAAGCAGGCGTCCTTGTTGCCGTCGACGTCGCGGCTGATCTTCCACAGCGCATCGCAGTCGGCGCTGCGCTCTTCGCGCTTCTCGCACTGGATGCCGCGGCCGCCGGCGATGCTGTCGGTCTCGAAGCCGCTCGGGCAGACCACGCCGCGCGACACGTCGTGCCCGACCTGGCGCTCCAGCGGGAAGCGCTCGGGCCACTCGAAGCTCACCTTGATGGCGACGAAGGTGTCGGGCCCGGTCGGGTTGACGACGCGCGAGAAGGCCGAGGCGGGCGGGTCGATGCCGACCACCGGCGGGCGCATCACCGAGGGCACCTTGGCGCCGGTGACGGCGGCCAGGCACTGGTCGGAGCCGGTCGGGTCCATCGTGATGTTGCCGTTGAGGCTCACGCCCTTGGCGCTGAAGGCGAGCGGCGAGCAGATCGACTCGAGCACCTTGCGCTCCTCCTTGCGACAGACGAGCACGTTGCCGTTGCGCTGGGCCTGGGTGCCGCTCGGGCAGGCCACGCCTTCGCTGGGGTTGGCGGCTTGCGAGGGGAGGGACAGGAAGACGGTGGCCACGGCAGCGGCGGTCTTCACGAGGATGAAAGAAGAAGTGCGGTTCATGGTGACAGTCCTTGAAGGTTGGTTGCGGTCCTCAGGGGCCGTCGTGGCCACCTGCACCTTCAAGACGGGTCGGGCTGTGGCCTGGATGCAGGCCCCCCATGAACAGGGGTCCGAGCCCCTGCGAGGCAGGGCCCAGAGCCGCGCGTCGATAATCACGGGTTTTCACGAGGCGGCGCAGGTTTCAGCAGCGCCGCAACCCCATGTCAGACCTCAGTCCTCAGGTGCGCCGCCGCCGCACCTTCGCCATCATTTCCCACCCCGACGCGGGCAAGACCACGCTCACCGAGAAGCTGCTGCTGTTCTCGGGCGCGATCCAGATCGCGGGCAGCGTGAAGGCGCGCAAGGCCACGCGCCACGCCACGTCGGACTGGATGGAGATCGAAAAGCAGCGCGGCATCTCGGTCGCCTCCAGCGTGATGCAGATGGAGTACCGCGACTGCGTCATCAACCTGCTCGACACCCCGGGCCACCAGGACTTCTCGGAAGACACCTACCGTGTGCTGACCGCGGTCGACGCCGCGCTGATGGTGATCGACGCCGCCAACGGCGTGGAGCCGCAGACCCGCCGCCTGCTGCAGGTCTGCCGCGCGCGCAACACGCCCATCCTGACTTTCGTCAACAAGATGGACCGCGAGGTGCAGGAGCCGCTCACGCTGATGGACGAGATCGAGCGCGAGCTCGGCATGAGCGTCGTGCCCTTCACCTGGCCGGTGGGCATGGGCAAGCAGTTCCACGGCGTGATGGACCTGCGCGAGAAGCAGATGCGCGTCTTCAGCCCCGGCGAAGACCGCAAGGGCGCCGACGACGAGATCCTCCCCGGCCTCGACAACCCGGCCTATGCCGAGCGCTTCGGCCTGCAGTATGAAAACGCGCGTGGCGAGATCGAGCTGGTGCAGGAAGCGGCACCCTCGTTCGACGAGGCGCAGTTCCTCGCCGGCCACCAGACGCCGATGTTCTTTGGCTCGGCGGTCAACAACTTCGGCGTGCGCGAGGTGCTCGACGCGCTGGTCGACCTGGCGCCGCCCCCGAGCGAGCGTGCGGCCATCCAGCGCGTGGTGCAGCCCGACGAAAAGAAGTTCACCGGCGTGGTCTTCAAGATCCAGGCCAACATGGACCCGGCGCACCGCGACCGCATCGCCTTCGTGCGTGTGGCCTCGGGCCGCTTCGAGCGCGGCATGAACCTCAAGGTGGTGCGCTCGGGCAAGACCCTGAGGCCCAACACCGTCGTCACCTTCATGAGCCAGAAGCGCGAGCTGCTCGACGAGGCGTTTGCCGGCGACATCATCGGCATCCCCAACCACGGCGTGCTGCAACTCGGCGACACCATCACCGAAGGCGAGACCTTGCAGTACACCGGCCTGCCCTTCTTCGCGCCGGAAATGTTCCGCAGCGTCGAAGTGGCCGACCCGCTCAAGACCAAGCAGCTGCGTGCGGGCTTGACCCAGCTGGGTGAAGAGGGCGCGATCCAGGTCTTCCGCCCGGTGGCGGGCAGCGTGCTGCTGCTCGGGGCGGTGGGCCAGCTGCAGTTCGAGGTCGTCGCGCACCGTCTGGAGCACGAGTACGGCGTGAAGGCGCGCGTGATGCCGGCCCGCTACAACGTGGCGCGCTGGGTGACGTGTGACGAAGCCGATGGCGGCGAGAAGGAGCTCAAGCGATTCATCGACGCCAACGACCACCGCGTGGCGCTCGATGCGGTCGACGCCGCCTGCGTGCTGCTCGAATACGCCGGCGAGCTGCGGGCGATGCAGGAGAACTGGCCGAAGATCAAGTTCCACGCGCTGCGCGAACACGCCGGCCTGGTGTTTCAAAAACAGCTCGACGGTTGACGCCGCACTGCCGGCATCTCGCGCCGCCAATCCACCGTTTCGTCGCATGGGCTTGAGCACGGCGGGCGGGCGCGGCACAGTCGGGGCCTCGCCAACGACTCCAGCCCGCCACCATGCTCGCCAGCTCGTTCATCGCCTTCCTGCACTTCGTCTTCGCGTTCGGCATCGTCGCCACGCTGTTCTTCGAGTGGTTCACCTTCAGCCGCACGCCCACCTTGCGGGAGGCGAAGCTGCTGGCCGCGGCCGACCGCTGGTACGGCGCGTTTGCCGGCGGCCTGCTCGTCGTCGGCGCCTTGCGTGTCATCTATTTCGAGAAGGGCTGGGACTTCTACAAGGCCATGCCCTTCTTCCACCTGAAGCTCACGCTCTTCATCGTGATCGGCCTGCTGTCGATCTACCCGACGATCACCTTCGCCCGCTGGAAGTCGACGCTGAACGCCGGGCAGGCGCCGCAGATCCCCGAGGCGCAGTACCAGCGTGTCTCGCGCCTGCTGAACCTGCAGATGCTGTTGCTGGTGGTGCTGGCGCTGAGCGCGTCGCTGATGGCCAAGGGAGTGCGTTTCTGATGCGCGCCATCGCCGGGTTCATCGCCGCCCTGGCGCTGTGCGCCAGCACGCAGGCCGCGCCGCGTTGCCTCAGCGAGTGCACGCCGCGCATCGGCATCGTCTCGGCCTTCGGCGCCGAGGCCGACCTGCTGATCGCGCAGACGCAGAAGAAGCGGGTCTGGACGCTGGCCGGCAAGCGCTACACCACCGGCGTGCTGCGCGGCCAGCGGGTGGTGATCGTGCTGAGCGGCGTCAGCATGGTCAATTCGGCGATGGTCACCCAGCAGATGCTCGACCATTTCCGCATCGAGCGCCTCATCATGAGCGGCATCGCCGGTGGCCTGAACCCGGCTCAGCACGTCGGTGATGTGACCATCCCCGAGCGTTGGGCGATGCCGATGGAGGTCTACTGGAACGGCGACACGCAGGTGCCGGCACCGTGCGGCAAGACCGGCGATGTGAGCTGCCTCGGCTTGAAGCTCGCCACGGGCCCGGACGGCCAGCCGCTGCCGCCCTACGCACCGGGCCTCTTCATGCGCGAGACCCACGTGCTCAACGCGGCGAATGCGCCCACGGGCGAGTTCCGCTTCGACTACCCGGTCGATGCCGAGATGTTCGCGGTGGCGCGCACGCTCACCCCCAAACTCGAACGCTGCGGCCCGAAAGCACGCCTGCCCTCTGGTGAGCTCGACGCCAAGCAATGCGTGCGCGAACAACCGCAGCTGCGCGTCGGCGGCCTCGGTGTCTCGGCCACCGTGTTCCTCGCCAACGCGCAGTACCGCCAGTACCTCTTCGAGACGCTGAAGGCCGACACCTTCGAGATGGAAACCGCCGCGCTCGCCCATGTGGCCCATGCCAACGGCGTGCCCTACATCGCCTTCCGCAGCATCAGCGACCTGGCCGGCGCCACAGAGTTCAACGCCGACGTCGGTGCGCTCTTCATGAGCGGCCTTGCAGAAGCGAACGAGGCAGCGGTGACGCTGGCATTCCTTGACGCGTGGAGGCTGCGCAAGAGGCCCCGGCCCTAGACTTCGCGCATGACGACGACCGCGCCCGCTCCCTCCCGCCTCGCGCTCTACCTCGACCTCATCCGCTGGAACCGCCCGGCCGGCACCTACCTGCTGCTGTGGCCCACGCTCTCGGCGTTGTGGATCGCGGCCCAGGGCTTCCCGGGCTGGCACCTGCTGGTCGTCTTCGTGCTCGGTACCTTCCTGATGCGCAGTGCGGGGTGTGCGGTCAATGACGTGGCCGACCGCGATTTCGACAAGCATGTGAAGCGCACCGCGCAGCGCCCGGTGACGAGTGGTGCGCTGAGCGTCAAGGCCGCGCTGGTCTTCGGCGCCGCGCTCGCGTTGATCGCCTTCGGCCTCGTGCTCACCACCAACACGCCGACCATCGCGTGGAGTTTCGCGGCGCTCGCGGTCAGCATCTTCTATCCCTTCACCAAGCGCTTCTTCTCGATGCCGCAGGCGGTGCTGGGCGTGGCCTTCAGCTTCGGCATCCCGATGGCGTTTTCGGCGGTGCAGGGCACCGTGCCGGCCGTGGCGTGGTGGCTGCTGGTGGGCAACCTCTTCTGGGTGCTGGCCTACGACACCGAGTACGCGATGGTCGACCGCGACGACGACCTGAAGATCGGCATCCGCACCTCGGCGATCACGCTGGGCCGTTTCGACGTGGTGGGCGTGATGCTCTTCTATGCGGCGTTCATCGCGATCTGGGCGGCCATCGGCGTGGCGCTCGGCATGGGCCTGTTCTATTTCGCGGGTCTTGGGGTCGCGGCCGGCATCGCGGCGTGGCACTACACGCTGATCCGCACGCGCACCCGCGAAGGCTGCTTCAAGGCCTTCCGCCTCAACCACTGGCTGGGCTTCGTGGTCTTCGTCGGCGTATTGGTCGACTTCGCCGTGCGCTAGTTCGCATCTGCAGCGTGCTGCCCTGTGCGCTCGCTGGCAGGGCGGACGAAAATTGCGGCATGTCTGACCTGTCCGCTGCCCGGCGTTCCGGCCACACCGGCCGTTCGTACTGGCAGGCGCTGGTGCAGGCCGTCGTGGCCGCGTCGCTGGTGCACGTCGCGTTCTGCGCCCTGTTCTTCGCGTTGTCGGCGCCGCTGATGGGCTGGGCCAACGTCGGCAGCATCGTGCTGTACGGCGCCGCCTATGCGCTGCTGCGCAAGCGCTACAACCGCCCGGCGCTTGCATTGATCTGGGTCGAGCTGCTGACGCACGCGCTCGTGGCCACGCGCGTGCTCGGTTGGGAAAGCGGCTTCCACTACTACGTGCTGCTCATGATGCCGATGGTGTTCATGAGCCCGGTGCGCGGCGAGCACACCAAGGTCGTGCTGGGTCTCTTGCTCGCGGTCTTCTACCTCGGGCTGGATTGGATGTCGCACCACCGCGCGCCGCTGGCCGTGCTGACCCCGGGCGCGCTCGATGGCGTGCGTGCCTTCAACATCGTCGCCACGCTGGTGCTGCTTGCGCACCTGGCCAACTACTACCTGCGCGCGGTGATGCGCGCCGAGATGCGCCTGCACGACCTCGCGACGACCGACCCGCTGACGGGCCTGGCCAACCGCCGCCGTGCGCTCGACGTGGCCGGCCTGCACCTCGCGCGGCGCCGCAGCGATGGGGCGCCGATGAGCGTGATCCTCGGCGATGTGGACCATTTCAAGTCGGTCAACGACTGGCATGGCCACGAGGTGGGCGACCAGGTGCTGATCGCGGTCGCGAAGGCGATGCAGTCCGCCACGCGAGACGGCGACACGGTGTGCCGGTGGGGCGGCGAGGAATTCCTGATCGTGCTGCCCGACACCGACGCCGCCGAGGCGCTTCGGGTCGCCGAGCGGGTGCGCCATGCCGTGCAGCACACCCACCTCGCGCAGGCCGATCAGGCCCTGAGCGTCACCATCACGCTGGGCGTGAGCACGCTGCAGGCGCTGGAGCCGCTGTCGGCGGGCATTGCCCGCGCCGATGCAGCGATGTACCGCGGCAAGATCGCCGGCCGCAACCGCTGCGAGGGCGATGCGCCTCCCGCGCCTTCGTTGCCGCGGCGCGAGCCGGCGCTCGCGCACTGATCGGCCTGGTGCCGATCACCGGGATCAGGGGTACAGGCCGCGCTCCTCGCGTGCCCACAGGATGCGCTCGCACGCGACCGCGAAGGTGGCGGTGCGCAGGGTGATCTTGTGGCGGTCGGCGGTGTCCCAGATGTGGCGCAGCGCGTCGACCATGATCTTGTCGAGCCGCAGGTTGATCTCGTCTTCGCTCCAGAAGAAGCTGGAGAAGTCCTGCACCCACTCGAAGTAGCTCACCGTCACGCCGCCGGCGTTGCAGATCACGTCGGGCACGACGAGGATGCCGCGGTCGCGCAGCGCGTCGTCGGCATCGGGCAGGGTGGGGCCGTTGGCGCCTTCGAGCACGAGCCTGGCCTTGAGGCGGTTGGCGCGGTCCACGTTGATCTGGCCTTCGAGGGCGGCGGGGATCATGATGTCGCAGTCGACGTCCCAGAAGCGCTCGTTGTCGACACGTTCGGCGGCGGCGTACTGGCCGATGCCGCCGTCGCGCTTGAGCACCGCCATCGCCTCGGCCATGTCGAAGCCCTTGGGGTTCACCAGCGTGCCGGTGTGGTCCTGGATGGCGACGACGGTGGCGCCGGCGCCGACGAAGAGCTCGGCGGCCGAGCTGCCCACGTTGCCGAAGCCCTGCACCGCCACGCGTGCGCCGTCGAGCTTCAGGCCGATGCGCCGCGCGGCTTCACGGCCGGTGACGAAGACACCGCGGCCGGTCGCCTTCACGCGGCCCAGCGAGCCGCCCAGGTGGATGGGCTTGCCGGTGACGACGCCGGTCGCGGTGGCGCCGACGTTCATCGAATACGTGTCCATCATCCAGGCCATGATCTGGCCGTTGGTGTTGACGTCAGGCGCGGGGATGTCGCGCTGCGGGCCGATGATGATGCCGATCTCGCTGGTGTAGCGGCGGGTGAGCTTTTCCAGTTCCTTCGTCGAGAGCAGCTTCGGGTCGACGCGGATGCCGCCCTTGGCACCGCCGTACGGCAGGTTCACCGCGGCGTTCTTCACCGTCATCCAGGCCGAGAGGGCCATCACCTCCTCGAGCGTGACGTCGGGGTGGTAGCGCACACCGCCCTTGCCGGGGCCGCGCGAGAGGTTGTGCTGCACGCGGAAGCCCTCGAAGTGGCGCACGCTGCCATCGTCCATCTCGATCGGCACGTCGACGATGAGGGCGCGCTTGGGGTGCTTCAGCGTCTCGGCCCACTTGGCCAGGCGGCCGAGGTAGGGCACGACGCGGTCGACTTGCGAGAGGTAGGTGTGCCACGGGCTGTTGGCGTGTGGCGTGACGTAAGAGAGGTAGCTCATGGCGATCTCCGGGCCTTCTGTGGTCTTGGTGGAGAAGACTGTAGGCCCGCCGTCAGCGCTTGTGGACCCCTCGGCCATGCCACCTTTGCATGACCGCGGGCATATCCCGGGCTCAGCGGCCGAATTCGTCGCCCAGCTCGGCGGCGCGGCGCTGCGCGGCCTTCAGCGCCTTCACGATCGCGGGCTTCACGCCGCTGCCTTCCATCGAGGTGAGCGCGGCGTAGGTGGTGCCGCCCTTGGACGTGACGCGCTCGCGCAGCACGGCGGGTGTTTCGGGCGAGGCGAGCGCGAGCGCACTTGCGCCCTGGAAAGTGGCCAGTGCCAGCGTCTTGCCTTGCTCTTCGGTGAGGCCCATCTCCACCGCCGCTTCCATCATCGCTTCGACGAAATAGAAGACGTAGGCCGGGCCCGAGCCCGACATCGCGGTGACCGCATCGAGGTCGTGCTCGGCGTTCACCCACAGCGTGCGGCCGGTGGACGCGAGCATGCGCTCGACCTCCTTGCGCTCCCGCGCCGTGACGGCGGGGCGTGCGTAGAGGCCGGTGATGCCCTGGCCGATCAGCGCCGGCGTGTTGGGCATGGAGCGCACGATGCGCTCGGTGCCGAGCGCCTTCGCCATGTCGTCGCTGCGGATGCCGGCCATCACGCTGAACTGCAAGGCCTTGCCGATGTGCGGCAGGTTGGCCTCGGCTGCGGCCTTGAAGCTTTGCGGCTTGATCGCCCACACCACGGTGTCGGCGCGTTGCAGCACCGAGCCCGGCGCTTCGAGCGTGATCACCTGCAGCTCGCGCTGCAGGCGCGATCGCTGGTCCGCGTTGGGCTCGAGCACCAGGATGTCGCCGGGCGCGCGCCCGCTCTTGAGCAGGCCGCCGATGATGGCGCTGGCCATGTTGCCGCCGCCGATGAATGCAATCGTGGTCATGTGGTGTTCTTCAGGCTTGGGCCCAGCGCCGCAGTTCACGCTCGGTGGCCTGCAGGGCGGGGCGGGTGAGGGAATAGAAGGATAGTCGTCCGGGCGAGGGCCAGCGCTGCGAGGCCGACAGGGCCACGAGGTCGGGCGGCACCGCCGACTGGTTGAGGCAGCCGATGCCCCAGCCGGCGCGCAGCGCGGCCATCGCCCCGTGGGCGCCGGTGCAGCTCAAGCGCAGGTGATGGGCGCGGCCGGCGCGCGCCAGGGCGTCGAGCGCCAGGCGGCGCACCGGGCACTCGGGGCCGAGCAGCACCAAGGGGGCCGGGCCGCTGGTGGGCACGGCATAGCGTTCGGCGTGCACCCAGGCCAAGGGTTCGCGCCGGATGAGCCTGGCGCCGGGCAAGGGCTCGTCGCTGGTGACGACGGCCAGGTCCATCGTGCCGGCCTGCCAGAGCTGCTGCAGCGAGGCGGAGCTGGCCCACAGCAGCTCGAAGCGCACGCCCGGGGTGCTGTCGTGCAGCAGGGCCAGCAACTCGCCCAGGCGCGCCGGCATGAAGTATTCGCTGATGCCGATGCGGCGCACTTCTTCTTCGGCCGCCGGCTGCACCGCGGCGCGCGCATCGGCCTGCCAGTCGAGCAGGCGGCGGGCATGCGGCAGGAAACGTTCGCCCTCGGCCGTGAGCGCGAGCGAGCGGGTGCTGCGCTCGGCCAGGCGCACGCCGAGCGAGGCTTCGAGCTGCTGCAGGTGGGTGCTGACGGCCGACTGGGTGCGGTGCACCTGCTGCGCGGCGCGGGTGACCGACTGGGTGTCGGCCACCGCCACGAAGCTGCGCAGCCAGAGCGGGTCGAGGTCGTTCATCTGCATTTCTGATGAATGTCAAAAAATCAAACTGCTTCTCAGATGAATGCTCGGTGCCTAGAGTGAAGCTGTCAAGTTCAACGAAGGAGCAACACATGCCCTACCTGCACATCCAGATCTCCGGCCCGCAAGACGACGCGCTGGCCCAGCGTGTGGCCGAGACCGGCACCGAGCTCACCGCAACGCTTCTCGGCAAGAACCGCGAGCACACCGCGGTGGTGGTCGAGTTCATCGCACCCGCGCACTGGTTCATCGCCGGGCGGCCGCTGGCCGGCGCGCCCCGGCGCAGCTACCACTGGATGGTGAGCATTACCGACGAGACCAACACCAAGCGCGAGAAGGCCGACTACCTGGCCGCCGTGCACCGGGCGATGGACGAGCTGCTGGGCGGTGCGGCTGAACATTCGTACACCCACGTGGCGGACCTGCGCGGCAGTGCCTATGGCTTTGCGGGCCGCACGCAGGAGCACCGCTACCAGCACGGCTGAACCCTGCTCGCGTCTCGGCACGCCGCCTGCCGCACCATGCGGCATCACATTGCCGGAGACGCCCATGCACCTGGAAGGCTCATGCCACTGCGGCGCCGTGCGCTTCAGCCTGGAGTCGCACAGCCCGCAACCGTATCTGCACTGCCACTGCTCGATCTGCCGCAAGACGGCGGGCGGTGGCGGGTATGCGATCAACCTCGGCGGAGATGCGGCGACGCTGCGCGTGTCCGGACAGGAGAGTGTCTCGATCTATCACGCGGTGATGCGCGAGCCCGGCAAGCGGGCGACACGATCGAAGGCGGGGCGGCATTTCTGCAAGCACTGCGGCAGCGCCTTGTGGCTGTGGGACCCGCGCTGGCCGGAGCTCGTGCATCCGCATGCGTCGGCGATCGACACGCCCCTGCCCAAACCCAAGGAAGTGGTCGAAGCGGCGCTGCAGTGGGTTGCGCCATGGGTCGATGTGCCCAAGGGGCGCGGCCACGTGCATTGCGAGACGTGGCCGAGCGAGTCTCTTCAGGAGTGGCATCGGCGCCATGGCGTCGAAAGCGCCTAGTTGCGCAGCCCGGCCAGCAGCGCGGCATTGCCGCCCGCCGCTGCCGTGTTGATCGTCAGCGTGCGCTCGGCGCAGAAGCGGTAGAGGTAGTGCGGCCCACCCGCCTTCGGGCCGGTGCCCGACAGGCCTTCGCCGCCGAAGGGCTGCACGCCAACCACCGCGCCGATCATGTTGCGGTTGACGTAGACGTTGCCGATGCGGGCCGCCTCGGCGAGCTGGTGCGCGCGGCCGTCGATGCGCGTCTGCAGGCCGAGCGTGAGGCCGTAGCCGAGCGCGTTGACTTCGGCGATCACCGTTTCAGGTGCGCCGCTCCAGCGCACCACGTGGAGCACCGGGCCGAAGATCTCCTTTTTCACGTCGGCGATGTGCTGTAGCTCGAACGCGATGGGGGCGACGAGGCGCGGCAGCGTGCTGTGCAGCGGCGTCTCGCCGATGAGCGTGGCTTCGGTGCGCAGGCGGGCGATGTGGCCTTGCAGGTTCTCGAAGGCCTCGTCGTCGATGACGGGGCCGACGTCGGTCTCGAGCCGGCCCGGGTCGCCGAGCGTCAGCTCGGCCATCGCACCGCGCAGCATCTCGATCACGGTGTCGGCCACGCTCTCGTGCACGCACAGCAGGCGCAGCGCCGAGCAGCGCTGGCCAGCGGAGCGGAATGCACTTTGCACCACCGCATCGACCACCTGCTCGGGCAGTGCGGTGCTGTCGACCACCATCGCGTTGATGCCGCCGGTCTCGGCGATCAGTGGCACGATGGGGCCGTCTTTTGCGGCGAGGGCGCGGTTGATGGCCTTGGCGACGGCGGTCGAGCCGGTGAAGCAGACGCCGGCCGTGCGATCGTCGGCCACGAGGCCGGCGCCGATGGTCTCGCCGAGGCCGTGCAGCAGCGCGAGCGCATCACGCGGCACACCCGCCTCGTGCAGCAGCGCGACCATGCGTAGCGCGACCGCCGGTGTCTGTTCCGCCGGTTTGGCGGCCACGCTGTTGCCGGCGACGAGTGCGGCCACCACCTGGCCGGTGAAGATCGCGAGCGGGAAATTCCATGGGCTGATGCAGACAAAGACCCCGCGACCATGCAACGAGAGCTCGTTGCTCTCGCCGGTCGGGCCGGGCAGGGATTGCGATGCGAGTCGCTCTTCCGCCTGCTCGGCGTAGTAGCGGCAGAAGTCCACCGCTTCGCGCACTTCGGCAATCGCATCGCCCAGCGTCTTGTGCGCCTCGCGCACCAGCAGGCCGCAGAACTCGTGCAGGCGCGCATCGAGCATGTCGGCGGCGCGCCGCAGGATGTTGGCGCGGGCCGAGAGGGGCGTGCGTGTCCACGCGTGCTGGCCTTGCTGCAGCCGGGCCATCGTCGGCGCGATGTCGGCCACGCTGGCGAGCGCGATCGGCTGCGGCCGCGCCGCGGCGATGGCGGCTTCGAAGCTCGCGCGTTCGACGCGGTTGGTCGGGTCGGCGCCTGTCGAGTTGGCGCGCCGCGGGCCGTAGAGATCGATCGGCCATGGCAGCCCGGGGTGGGCCGAGGGCACAAGCGGCGAGGCGAGCAGCTCCTCGGGGTGCACCTCGTCGTCGGCCAGCTGGTGCACGAAGGACGAGTTGGCGCCGTTCTCGAGCAACCGGCGCACCAGGTAGGCCAGCAGGTCGCGGTGCTCGCCGACCGGCGCGTACACGCGCACGGCGATCAGCGGGTCTTTCATCACCTCGCGGTAGATCCCTTCGCCCATGCCGTGCAGGCGCTGCATCTCGAACGGTGCGTTGGCCTTGCGCGCCAGCTGCAGGACGGCGGCGATGGTGCCGGCGTTATGCGTGGCGAATTGCGGGTAGACCACGTCGGCGTGCGACAGCAGGGCCTGCGCGCAGGCGAGGTAGGAGATGTCGGTGTGGTGCTTGTGCGTGAAGACCGGGTAGCCGGGCAGGCCGAGCTCCTGCGCGCGCTTCACTTCCCCGTCCCAGTAAGCACCCTTCACCAGACGCACCATGAAATAGAGGCCGTGCCGGCGCGCGATGCGGGCGACTTCGTTGACGGTGTCGAGCGCACGCGTCTGGTAGGCCTGCACCGCGAGGCCGAACCCGCGCCACTGCGGGTGGGTGCTGGCGATGCGGGCGGCGAGTGCGTCCAGCACGTCGAGCGAGAGCTCGAGACGTTCGCTTTCTTCGGCGTCGATGGTGAGGTTGAGATTGGCCTGTGCGGCACGCTCGACGAGTTGCCACACACGCGGCAGCAGCTCGGCGAAGACACGCTCGCGCTGCAGCTCTTCATAACGCGAGAACAGGGCCGAAAGCTTGATGGAGATGCCGTCGGCGGTGGTGGGATCGCCGGTCGCACGCTTGGCGGCGATGGCCTCCAGGGCGTTCAGGTAGGCCGCGAGATAGCGTTGCGCGTCGGCTTCGGTGCGCGCGCCTTCGCCCAGCATGTCGTAGCTGAAGCGCAGGCCGGGCTGGTGTTCGCGGGCCTGGTTGGCTTCGTTCATCGCTTCGCGGATGGAGCGGCCGAGCACGAACTGGCGCCCGAGCAACTGGATGGCGCGCACGGTCGCGGCGACCACGGTCTGCGCACCAAGGCGCTTGAGGAGGCCGTTGTCACCGGGGCTGTCGGGCAGGAATTTCTTCGACAGGCTGATGGCGCTGGCGGACAAGGTGGCCAGCATCTTGTGGGGCCCTTCGGCCTGCGAATCGAAGGCCGCACGCCCGAGTTGGTCGGCCGTCAGGGCGATCGCCGTCTCGGTGTCGGGCACCCGCAGCAGCGCTTCGGCCAGGCGCATCAGCGCCAAGCCCTCGGCGCTCGAGATGGGGTACTCGCGCAGCAGCGACTCCATGGCCCAGAACGGGGCGGGTTTGTCGCGCACCGCCTGCACCCACGGGCGGGCGGTGCTGACGACACGCGGCCAGTCGAGCGTGGTGGCGAGCGGGGGCAAAAGGCCCGACAGCAGCTCGGCCTCACGCCGGCAAGGCGCGGGTAGGCGGGGGTGCAGGCTGGGCGGCGGTGGAAAGTCAGACGGCATGGTGGCGACGGCGGGATGAGAATGTCGCCAAGATATCCAGCTTGGGGCCGGATATTTCTCCAAACGAGCTGCGATGGACCGGAGAAAATCCGGTCGATTCAGCGCCGCCCGAAGATCGCCGTGCCGACCCTCACCATCGTCGACCCCTCGGCGATGGCCGCTTCGAGGTCGGCGCTCATGCCCATCGAGAGCGTGTCGAGCGAAAGGCCCTCCTGCTGCAGGCGCTGAAAGAGCTGGCGCAGCTGGCGGTGCGGCGCGGCCTGCTGCGCCGGGTCGTCGCTCGGTTCGGGAATCGACATCAAGCCGCGCAGGCGCACGCCGGGCAGTGCCGCCACTGCATGGGCGAGCGCCGGCAAGTCGTCGGGTGCGACGCCACTCTTGCTCGCCTCGCCGCTCACGTTGACCTGCAGGCACACGTTCAGCGGCGGCAGGTCAGCCGGGCGTTGTTCGCTCAGGCGCTCGGCGATCTTCAAGCGGTCGACGCTGTGCACCCAATCGAAATGCGTCGCGACCACGCGCGTCTTGTTGCTTTGCAAGGGGCCGATCAGGTGCCACTCGATCTGCGCGCGCAGGTCGGCCAGCACCTCGATCTTCTCGATCGCTTCCTGCACGTAGTTCTCGCCGAAGCGGCGCTCGCCTGCGGCGGCCGCCTCGCGCACTGCGTCGACGCTGAAAGTTTTGCTTACGGTTAGCAGCGTGACACTTTGCACGGGGCGTTGCGCAGCCGCACAGGCCCTCGCGATGCGCTCGTGCACTTGTTGTATGTTCGCTGCAATCGTCGCCATAATCCCGCGAGCCTATCGCAGAGGCGCGGCCCCACGATCCGTGCGGGTCCCAACTCCCCAAGTCGACAACACATGGACATCACCCAACTGCTGGCGTTCTCGGTCAAGAACAAAGCGTCCGACTTGCACCTCTCTGCCGGCCTGCCTCCGATGATCCGTGTGCACGGCGACGTGCGCCGCATCAACGTCGACCCGCTCGAGCACAAGCAGGTGCACGAGATGGTCTACGACATCATGAACGACTCGCAGCGCAAGGCGTACGAAGAAACGCTGGAGTGCGACTTCTCGTTCGAGATCCAGGGTCTCGCACGTTTCCGCGTCAACGCCTTCAACCAGAACCGCGGCGCCGGCGCCGTGTTCCGGACGATTCCCTCGAAGATCCTGACGCTCGAGCAGCTCAACACGCCCAAGGTGTTCGCCGAGCTCGCGCTCAAGCCGCGCGGCCTGGTGCTCGTGACGGGGCCCACGGGCTCGGGCAAGTCGACCACGCTCGCCGCGATGGTCAACCACCTGAATGAAAACGAGTACGGCCACGTGCTGACGGTCGAAGACCCGATTGAGTTCGTGCACGAGTCGAAGAAGTGCCTGGTCAACCAGCGCGAGGTCGGCCCGCACACCCTGAGCTTCTCGAACGCGCTGCGTTCCGCGCTGCGCGAAGACCCGGACGCCATCCTGGTGGGCGAAATGCGCGACCTGGAAACCATCCGCCTCGCGTTGACCGCGGCCGAAACCGGCCACCTGGTGTTCGGCACGCTGCACACCAGTTCGGCGGCCAAGACGATCGACCGCGTGGTCGACGTGTTCCCCGCGGCCGAAAAGGAAATGGTGCGCGCGATGCTGTCGGAATCGCTCGTCGCCGTGATCTCGCAGACCCTGTGCAAGCTGAAGGACGGCAGCGGCCGGGTCGCCGCGCACGAGATCATGCTGGGCACCGCCGCCATCCGAAACCTCATCCGCGAGAACAAGATCGCGCAGATGTACTCGTCGATCCAGACCGGCAACACGGTGGGCATGCAGACGCTGGACCAGAACCTGTCCGACCTCGTCCGCCGCAACATCATTGCGCCGGCCGAAGCGCGCAACAAGGCGAAGTTCCCCGAAAACTTCCCCGGCTGATCGGCTGCGGCCCCTGTCTTCACCCGCGAGCGAGCCTTGAAGAAACTTCTGGATCGACTCAAGCGAGGCAACGGCGCGGCTTCGGGGCGCATGTCCGACGAAGGCCCGGCCACCGACGACGGCTATTTCTCGACCCAGTTCAATGACCGTGGCGACGACGTGCAACTCGCCACATGGGCCGAGCGCGCCAAGCAGGTCGGCGCGCAGCCGCTGGAGCGCAAGCAGGCCGAGCCGCTCTTCGCCAAGCTGTGGGGGGCGGATCGTTACGTGGCCGCGTTGAGCCAGGACGAGCTCCTGCGCATGAGCCAGTACCTCCAGTTCGTCACCGTGCCGGTGAACCAGGAAGTGATCGGCCAGGACGAGCAGGGCGACTACATGCTCATCGTGCTCGAAGGCACTCTCGCGGTCGACCGTGTGCAACCCTGGGGCGGGCGTGCCCGCTTGGCAGAGGCCCGCGCGGGTGACATGCTCGGCGAGATGTCATTGCTCGACGCCGGCACCCGTTTTTCGGCCTGCACCACGCTCACGCCGTGCACGCTGGCGGTGGTCGACGCGCAGCGTCTGGATGAGATGATCATGTTCGAGCCGCGGCTCGGCCTGGCCTTGCTGGCCTCGCTGTCGCGGCGCCTGTCGTTGAGGTTGCGGCAGGTGAGTGCGCGCCTGAGTGCTCTGTTGTCGAGCAACTGACCGCCTAGCAGTAAGAGAGGAAGAGACACCATGGAAAGAGACCAGGCATCGAAATTCGTCAACGACCTGCTGCGGCTGATGATCTCCCGCAACGGCTCCGACCTCTTCCTCACGGCTGACTTCCCGCCGGCGATCAAGGTCGACGGCAAGATCACCAAGGTCTCGCCGCAGCCGCTGACGAGCCAGCACACGCTGGCCCTCGCCCGCTCGGTGATGAACGACAAGCAGGCCGCCGAGTTCGAGAAGACGAAGGAGTGCAACTTCGCGATCTCGCCGCAGGGCATCGGGCGTTTCCGCGTCAACGCCTTCGTGCAGCAGGGCCATGTGGGCCTGGTGCTGCGGACGATTCCGCAGACGCTGCCCACCATCGACAGCCTCAACCTGCCGCAGGTGCTGAAAGACGTGACCATGACCAAGCGCGGCCTGGTCATCTTCGTGGGCGCCACCGGCTCGGGCAAGAGCACCTCGCTCGCGGCGATGATCGACTACCGCAACGAGAACTCCTACGGCCACATCATCACCATCGAAGACCCGGTGGAATTCGTGCACCCGCACAAGAACTGCATCGTGACGCAGCGCGAGGTGGGCCTGGACACCGACGACTGGTTCTCTGCGCTCAAGAACACGCTGCGCCAGGCGCCGGACGTGATCCTGATGGGCGAGATCCGCGACCGCGAAACGATGGAGCACGCGGTGGCCTTCGCCGAAACCGGCCACCTGTGCATGGCCACGCTGCACGCCAACAGCGCCAACCAGGCGCTCGACCGCATCATCAACTTCTTCCCCGAAGAGCGCCGTGCCCAGCTGCTGATGGACTTGTCGCTCAACCTGAAGGGCCTGATCTCCCAGCGCCTGCTGCCCCGCCAGGAAGGGCGTGGCCGCATCGCGGCGGTCGAGATCCTGCTCAACACGCCGCTGATCAGCGACCTGATCTTCAAGGGCGAGGTGACCGAGATCAAGGAGATCATGAAGAAGAGCCGCGAGCTCGGCATGCAGACCTTCGACCAGGCGCTCTTCGACCTCTACGAGAACCACCTCGTCACCTACGAAGACGCGCTGCGCAACGCCGACTCGGTGAACGACCTGCGCCTGCAGATCAAGCTCAACAGCAACCGGGCTCGCACGCAGGACCTGTCGGCAGGAACCGAACACCTGACGATTGTTTGATTGGCCCCCCAGTCGCTTCGCTCCTGCCCCCAAGGGGCGCCACCCCAGGGGCCCAGCAAAGCCGGTTCCCGGGGCGTTGCTTGATCTAAGCGTCGCTTCGCTTGCTTAAGGGCACGACATGAACACGAAGACCTACGACCCTGTTCCACCCCGGAAGGTGGCCTTCCTTGGCCTCGGCGTGATGGGCTATCCGATGGCCGGGCACCTGAAGCGGGCCGGTCATGACGTGGTGGTCTACAACCGCACCGCGGCGAAAGCGGCGCAGTGGGTGGGCGAGTACGGCGGGGCGAGCGACTCGACGCCCGAAGCGGCGGCCCAGGGCGCCGACATTGTGTTCGCCTGCGTCGGCAACGACGACGACCTGCGGGCGGTGACGGTCGGCGAACGTGGTGCCTTCGACGGCATGAAAGAGGGCGCGATCTTCGTCGACCACACGACGGCGTCGGCCGAGGTGGCGCGCGAGCTGAGCGCCGAGGCCAGGTCACGCGGCCTGCAGTTCATCGACGCGCCGGTGTCGGGCGGCAACCTGGGCGCCATCAACGGCGCGCTCACGGTGATGTGCGGCGGTGACGCGCAAGCCTTCGCCACCATCCAGCCGGTCGCGATGGCCTTCTCGAAGGCGGTGACGCTGCTCGGCGAGAGCGGCTCGGGTCAGCTCGCCAAGATGGTCAACCAGATCTGCATCGCGGGCCTGGTGCAAGGCCTGGCCGAGGCGATTGCCTTCGGCCAGAAGGCCGGCCTCGACATGAAGGCCGTGCTTGGCGTGATCGGCAAGGGCGCCGCCCAGAGCTGGCAGATGGACAACCGCGGCCCGACCATGATCGACGGCAAGTTCGACTTCGGCTTCGCCGTCGACTGGATGCGCAAGGACCTGGGGCTGGTGCTGGAAGAAGCCAAGCGCAATGGCGCAAGGCTTCCGGTCACGGCCCTGGTCGATCAGTTCTACGCCGACATCCAAGCCCAAGGCGGTCAGCGCTGGGACACCTCGAGCCTCATCAAGCGCTTGACTTGATCAAGCAACGCCCCGGGGAACCGGCTTTGCCGGGCCCCTGGGGCGGCGCCCCCTGGGGGGCTCTACTTCGCCGCGGCGGATTTCGGGACCGCCTTGGGATCGATCTCGGCCAGCTCGGCGTCCGACACGATCTCGAGCACCTTCACCACCTTCTGCACGCCGCTGATGCTGCGGGTGAGGTCGGAGGCGCGCTCGGCTTCACGCTCGGTGACGCGGCCCATCAGGTAGACGATGCCGCGTTCGGTGAACACCTTGAACGCGTTGGAGCTGATGTCGCCCGCATCGACCAGTGTGGCCTTGACCTTGGTGGTGATGAGCGCGTCGTTCGAGCGCTGGCTCAGCGAGCTGGCCGTCATCACCGCGAGCTCATTCACCACCGACTTCACGTTGTCGATGCGCGAGAGCGCCTGCTCGAGGTTGGCACGGTCGGCGTCGCTGGGCACTTCGCCCGTCAGCAGCAGCAGGCGGTTGTAGCTCGTCGCATTCACGTGGCCGCGGTCGCCGAGGATGTCGCGGATGCGGCTGTTGGCTCGGAACTCGATGGCCTGGTCGTCGAGCTGCGTGCCCGAGCTGCGGCGGTCGGTGACGAGCAAGGAGCCGCCGACGACGGCGCCGCCGACGAGCAGCGCGGCACAGCCGGACAACGCTGTGGTGGCGGCCAGCAGGCTGACGACGAAAGCGGTGCGGATGGGTTTCGCACGGGAGGGCTGGCGGGTCATGTGTTTTCCTGTTCTCCGAGCAATTGCAGGTCTACCGCATCGCACAGGCAATGCAGCGCGAGGATGTGCACTTCCTGGATGCGCGCGGTGCGTTCGTGCGGCACGCAGATGTGGACATCGGTTTCGGTCAGCAAGTCATTGAGCTTGCCGCCGCCGCGGCCGGTCAGCGCGACCACCGTCATCTCTTTCGCATGCGCCGCCTCCACCGCGGCCAGCACGTTGGCCGAGTTGCCGCTGGTGGTGATGGCGATCAGCACGTCGCCGGGCGCACCCAGCGCCTGCACCTGCTTGGAAAAGATGTCGGTGAAGCTGTAGTCGTTGCCCACCGCAGTGAGGATGGAGCTGTCGGTCGTGAGCGCGATGGCGGCGAGGCCGGGGCGTTCGCGCTCGAAGCGGCCGATGAATTCAGCGGCGAAATGCTGGGCGTCGCTCGCCGAGCCGCCGTTGCCGCAGGCCAGCACCTTGCCGCCGGCAGTGATGCAGCCGACCACCGCGTTGACGGCGTCGGCAATCGGGCGCGACAGGATCTCCGCCGCCGCGTACTTGAGGTCGGCACTGTCGAAGAATTGCTGTTGGATGCGTTGTTCCAGCATGGGCACGGATGATATGACACGGGTTTTGCACACCCGGTTCCAAATGGTGTGCGCCCACTGCCGTCACTGGGCGAAGAACGCGCCGCGCAACCACTCGAGCGCATCGCCATCGATGGCGACCACGTCGAAGCGGCAGGGCGGCGGTGTGGCACGCCGGTGCAGGTAGTGCTGCGCGGCGTAGATGACGCTGCGCTGCTTCCCATGCGTGACGCTCGCGGCCGCGCCGCCGTGGCTGCGGCTTTTCCGTGCGCGCACCTCGACGAACACGAGCGTGCCGTCCTGGTCGAGCATGATGAGGTCGACCTCGCCGCCGCGCGCCCGCGGGCCGGCGGCCACTCGATAATTGCGCTGCACGAGCTTGAGCCCCTGGCGAAGCAGGTGCTGCAGGGCGCGCGCCTCGGCGCTGTCGCCCACTCCCTTTGTGGTTTTCTCCTTTCTGGTCTTCTGAACCGTGACCATCGCTCCCTCTCTGATGCTGCAGGCGGCCCAGGCCGCGGCTGGCACGCAGCAGTATCCCGCAGGGGCGCTGTACGTCGTGGCCACGCCCATTGGCAACCTCGCCGACCTGAGCCTGCGGGCCATCCACGTGCTGTCGCTTGTCGATGCCGTGGCCTGCGAAGACACGCGGCACAGCGCGGCCTTGTTGCGCCACCTGGGCATCGACAAGCCGCTGCTCGCCGTGCACGAGCACAACGAGCGCGAAGCCGCCGGCGAGGTGCTGGCGCGATTGGCGCGTGGCGAGCGGGTCGCCTACGTCAGCGACGCCGGCACGCCGGCCGTGAGCGACCCTGGCGCAGTGCTCGTGGCCGCCGTCACGGCGGCCGGCCGGCGTTGCCTGCCGCTGCCGGGCGCGAGTGCGGCGCTGGCTGCCGTGTGTGTCGCGGGTGACGTGGTGGGGCAGGGCTTTGTCTTCGTCGGCTTCCTGCCGGCCAAGGGCGGCGAGCGCACGCAGGCGCTGTCGTCGGTGGCGGGGCGGGCCGAGACGCAGGTGCTGTTCGAGGCGCCCCATCGCATCGAGGCCTTGCTGCGCGGGCTGGCGGAGCACTGCCCGCAGCGCCGCGTCACGGTGTGCCGAGAGCTCACCAAGCAGTTCGAGGCCGTCGACACGCGGCTCGCCGCCGAGTTGCCGGCCTGGCTGGCCGAAGACGCCAACCGCTCACGCGGCGAGTTCGTGTTGGTGCTGCATGCGCTCGCGCCGAGCGACGAACCCAGCGGTGCCGATGCACATGACAAGGCGTTGACGGTGCTGATGGCCGAGCTGCCGCTCAAGCAGGCCGTGGCCCTGGCGGCCGAGCTGACCGGCGCGCCGCGCAACGCGCTCTATGCGCGCGCGCTGGCGCTGAAAGCGCAGGCGGGCGACTGAAGGCCCGCCGCGCCGCGCGATCACGGCTTGGCCGTTTGCGCGTCGTGCTTCTGCTTGGCGATGTTGGCGCTGGCGCGGTCCTGCTTGCGCTCGATCCGGGCGCGTTCGGCGCGGGTCACCTTGCCGTCGGCCTTGGCATTCGCTTCGGCGGCATTGATGCGTGCTTGCTGCTGCTCGAGGCGATAGGTTTCCTTCGCGTTCAGCTGGCCGGAAGCCACGCCGTTCTGGATGCGGGTGTCCTGGTTCGCCTCGCGCTTGTCGGCGCGCGGGGTGGCAGGGGCCGATGCGGCCTGGGCCAACGCGCCGAGGCTGGTGAAGGCGAGGGCGGCGGCAAGCGCCACGGGCTTGAACTTGATCATGAGAACTCCTGAAGGGTTGTGGATGTGTTGTGCGGCACACGCTGACAACGGCGGCGCACGAAGTGCGGCAGACAACCCGCCGGGTAAAGAACCGTGAAACAGCGCGGAAGGGACAGGGTCTTTGCCCAGCACCCAGGAAGGAGGCCACTCCTACAATGACTTCATGATCTCGCGCGAACCCACCCTGGAGCGCCTGGCCACCGCCAGGTCCTTGTTGCTGGAACCCTTCGGGCTCACCGACGCGACGCTGTCGAAAGCGCTCGCAACGATCGCCGAGCACCGGATCGACGACGCCGACCTCTACTTCCAGTACACGCGCAGCGAAGGCTGGAGCCTGGAAGAGGGCATCGTCAAATCGGGCAGCTTTGGCATCGACCAGGGTGTCGGCGTGCGGGCAGTGGCGGGCGAGAAGACCGCGTTCGCTTATTCCGACGACATCTCCGAAGCGGCCTTGCTCGACGCTGCCCAGACCGTGCGCACCATTGCCGCGGCCGGCCAGAGCAAGACGGTCAAGATCACCGGCCACCACCGCATCGCCGAGAGCCGCAAGCTTTACGCGCCGATGGACCCGATCGCCACGCTCGACAGCACGCAGAAGGTCGCGCTGCTGGAAAAGGTGGAAAAGCTCGCCCGCGCCAAGGACCCCCGCATCAAGCAGGTGATGGCCGGCGTGGCTGCCGAGTACGACGTGGTGCTCGTGGCCCGAGCCGACGGCACGCTCGCCGCCGACGTGCGCCCGCTGGTGCGCCTGTCGGTCACCGTGATCGCCGAGCAGACCGTCGAAGGCAAGGTGCGCCGTGAAGTGGGCAGCGGCGGCGGTGGTGGTCGTTTCGGCCTGGGCTATTTCCATGACAGCGTCATCGAGAGCTATGTCGACGATGCGGTGAAGGCGGCGCTGACCAACCTCGAAGCCCGCCCGGCAAAGGCCGGTGAGATGAGCGTGGTGCTCGGCCCGGGCTGGCCCGGCGTGCTGCTGCACGAAGCCGTGGGGCATGGCCTGGAAGGCGACTTCAACCGCAAAGGGTCGAGTGCCTTCAGCGGCCGCATCGGCCAGCGGGTGGCGGCCAAGGGCGTGACCGTGCTCGACGACGGCACCATCCCCGACCGCCGCGGCTCGCTCAACGTCGACGACGAGGGCAACCCGAGCCAGCGCAACGTGCTGATCGAAGACGGCATCCTGAAGGGCTACATCCAGGACTCGATGAACGCGCGCCTGATGGGCGTCAAGCCCACCGGCAACGGCCGCCGCGAAAGCTACGCCGCCATCCCCATGCCGCGCATGACCAACACCTACATGCTGGGCGGCGACAAGAGCAAAGAGGAAATCATCGCCGGCCTCAAGCGCGGCCTCTACGCCACCAACTTCGGCGGCGGGCAGGTCGACATCACCAGCGGCAAGTTCGTGTTCTCCGCCTCAGAGGCCTTCTGGGTCGAGAACGGCAAGATCCTCTACCCGGTGAAGGGCGCGACCATCATCGGCAACGGCCCCGACGCGCTCACGCGTGTCAGCGCCATCGGCAACGACATGAAGCTCGACACCGGCGTGGGCGTCTGCGGCAAGGAAGGGCAGAGCGTGCCGGTGGGTGTCGGCCAGCCGACGCTGCGCATCGACCGGCTGACGGTGGGCGGGACCGAATAACGGCCCCTTGCGGCCTCAGCGGCCGCCGGCCACCACGATCGTGGCGGGGCGTGCAGCTGGCAGGTTGACCGCGAACTCCGCGTTGTCGACCACCAGCCCGTCGGCTGCGGCGAGCATGGCCACCACCGACGCCTGGAGCTGGGCGCTGATCAGGCCATCGGCCTCGATCAGCTGCGCCACGGCATATTCGGCCGCAGCGGCACGCATGTCGTGGGTGATCAGGCCATCGGCCTGGGCCACGAGGGCGATGTCGCGCTGGTCGAGCCAGGCCTGCAATTGCACGGCGACCTGGGCATCGGAGGCGGCGGCCGCGCGGGCAGCGCTCAGCTGGGCGTCCTCGGTGGCGACGCTGGCGGTCGCGATCGTGAGCGTTGCCAGGGCCAGGCTGAAGCGGCGGAAGAAGGCGGTGCGGTTCATGGCGGTTCCCTCGTGATGGGTGGCTGTTGTGTCCAGCGGCGCACCGTGGGTGGCGCCATCAGGTGAAACCCATGCTATGGACGCCCCGGGCCACGGGATAGGAACTAGCGCACGCCGAACAATTCGTTACCACTCGCTCACCTGCGTGACGCCGCGCAAGTCGTCGAAAACTGCGCGCTTGACGGATCAACCCGGGCCCGTCTACATTGCCGGCCATGCGTTTCGCCAGCTTCTTCTTTGCCTACTTTTGGTTCTCGCACCGCACCGGCGGAGGAGAGGCAAGCGCGTAGGCAAACCTAAACGCAACAGCTCACCAAACCGCCGGGGCACCCCGGCGGTTTTTTTTTGCCCTGATCAGCCACACAGCCACCACGAACGAGGAGAACTCGAATGAACGCCAAGTCCAGCAGCGCCGCGGAGGGTTGGTATGCGCCCGTCGACAAGACCGGCCAGACCGACGATGAAAGGATCAAGGACGTGATGCCCCTGCCGCCCCCCGAGCACCTGGTGCGCTTCTTCCCGATTCGTGGCACGGCAGCCGAGGCCCTGATCGCCGAGACGCGCCAGCGCGTGCGCAACATCATGTCGGGCCGGGACGACCGCCTGCTCGTCATCATCGGCCCCTGCTCCATCCACGACCCGGCCGCCGCCGTCGACTACGCCCGCCGCCTGAAGGAGCAGCGCGAGAAGTACGCCGACACGCTGGAGATCGTGATGCGCGTCTACTTCGAGAAGCCGCGCACCACCGTCGGCTGGAAGGGCCTGATCAACGACCCCTACCTCGACGAGAGCTACCGCATCGACGAAGGCCTGCGCATCGCGCGCCAGCTGCTCACCGAAATCAACCGCCTGGGCGTGCCGGCCGGCAGCGAGTTCCTCGACGTGATCTCGCCGCAGTACATCGGTGACCTCATCAGCTGGGGCGCCATCGGTGCCCGCACCACCGAAAGCCAGGTGCACCGCGAGCTGGCCTCGGGCATCTCGGCGCCCATCGGCTTCAAGAACGGCACTGACGGCAACATCCGCATCGCGACCGACGCCATCCAGGCCGCCGCCCGCCCGCACCACTTCCTGTCGGTGCACAAGAACGGCCAGGTCGCCATCGTCGAGACCAAGGGCAACAAGGACTGCCACGTGATCCTGCGCGGCGGCAAGGCGCCCAACTACGACGCGGCGAGCGTCGAATCCGCTTGCAAGGACCTCGAAGCCGCCAAGCTGCCCGGCACGCTGATGGTCGACTGCTCGCATGCCAACAGCAGCAAGCAGCACGAGCGCCAGATCGACGTGGCCAAGGACATCGCCTCGCAGATCGCCCACGGCTCGCGCCGCATCTTCGGCGTGATGGTCGAGAGCCACCTCAAGGCCGGCGCGCAGAAATTCAGCGCGGGCAAGGACGACCCGGCGAAGCTTGCCTACGGCCAGAGCATCACCGATGCCTGCATCGGCTGGGACGACTCGCTGGAAGTGCTGAATGTCTTGAGCAATGCCGTGAAGGCGCGCCGCGGCTGAACGCGGGAAAGGCGTCTACTCGGAATCGCGCGCCAGTCGCTCGCGTTACTCCGAATCGCGAGCCAACCGCTCGCTCTTCCAGTAGACGTCGTCCCCACCCAACCCATCGAGGTTGGCGCGGTTGAGCACGCGGGCCAGCACGAAGAGCAGGTCGGAGAGGCGATTGAGGTACTGGCGCGGCTCGGGCCGCACCGTCTCACTGGCCGCGAGCGTGACCACCGACCGCTCGGCACGCCGCGCCACCGTGCGGCACACATGCGCGATCGACGCGCTGCGCGTGCCGGCCGGCAGGATGAACTCCTTCAGGCGCGGCAGCGTCGCGTTGTAGTGCGCGAGCGCCTCGTCGAGCCGCAGCACTGCGTCGGCCTTCAGGAGCTCGTAACCCGGGATCGACATCTCGCCCCCCAGGTTGAAGAGCTCGTGCTGGATCACCACCAGCAGCTCGCGCACATCGTCGGGCAGTGGCTCGGCCAGCAGCACGCCGATGTGCGAGTTGAGCTCGTCCACGTCACCCAGTGCCGCGATGCGAAGGTGGCTCTTGGGCACCCGCGTGCCATCGCCGAGGCCGGTGGTGCCGTCGTCGCCGGTGCGGGTGGCGATCTGGGTGAGGCGGTTGGACATCGTTTTTTCAGGTGTCGCCGACCTGCGACTCGTACTCGATGCCGCCGGTGAACTTGACGATGAGGTTGTAGATTGCGCAGGCGATGACCGTCATCACATAGCCCACCACCAGGTAGATCAGCGGGGCGAAGATCAGGAAGCCGACGCCCATGCCGGCACCGGTGGCGCCGTCGGGCGCGAAGGCCGCGGCGAAGAGGCCGAACGGCACCAGGAAGATCAGCGAGGTGACCGCGAACATGACGGCGGACACCTTCGCGTTCTGGTGCGGCGACAGGCGACGCACCTGGTGCTTCACGAAGGTGCCGCCTGCGATGTCGGCGACTTCGGCGCCGGGCGGGTTGTACGGGTTCTCGTTGGCCATGGTTCCCTCTCCTTGTTGGGTGTGAATGGGGCACGCGGCGGTGCCCGACGCATGGTATCGGCGAGGGGGTGCTACAGCAACCCGCTGCGCTTGACCGCGTGATAGCGGTTCACGAGCGTCACGGCCAGTGCATCCGGCTCCACGTCGACCGACAGCGCATCGTGGCCCGTCGTGCGGGCGAAAGCATCAGTGCGGGCTTGTGTGAAGAGGTGAGCGGTGGCCACTTCGACCGCGTGCCGGTCTTCGGTGATGGGCTGCGTGGCGAGCTCGCGCAGCACCCGTTCGCGCAGGCTCGCGACCAGCACGAGATGGCGGCTGCGCAAGAGCTTGAGCGCAGGCTTCAGCTCGGCGGCATCTTCGTCGCGGAAGTTGGTGAGCATGATGACGAGTGCCCGCTTGGGCTGCACCTTCAGCAACTCCTCGGCCGCCGCCAGGTAGTCGGAATGGGTGGCGCTCGGCTCGATGTCGTAGAGGCGGGCCATCAGCGCGTTGAGCGTGGCGCTGCCCTTGCGCGGCGCGAAGCGGCGGCCCTGGCCCGGCGCATGGCCGAAGGTCACCGCGCCGACCTCGTCGCCTTCCTTCAGGGCCACGTAGCTCAGGAGCATCAGCGCGTTGAGTGCTTGGTCGAAGTGGCTGCCGTCGCGTCGATCGCTGCCGGCCCCTTCGTCGGCGCGCATGCGGCGACCGCAGTCGAGCAGGAAGATCACGCGCTGGTCGCGCTCGTCCTGGAACTCGCGCACGATGGGCTTGCCGTGGCGCATCGTCGCCTTCCAGTCGATGTGGCGGATCGGGTCGCCGGGGCGGTATTCGGCAAGTTGCTTGAAGTCGGTGCCCATGCCGCGCTTCGGGTAGGTCTTGATGCCGATGCTGGCCAGGCGCCGGTCACCGGCCAGCCAGGCGTAGCGCGCCACGGCGGCGAAGTTGGGGTAGACGTGCAGGCGCTGCGGCTCGCCCACGGTGCGCAGCAGCTCGAAGCAACCGCCGCGCGAGCGCAGCCGCAGCTGCGTGGCGCCCAGGTGCACGGGGCCGCGCCGTTGGGGTGTCACCGTGTACTGCAGTTCGAGTTTCTTGCCCGCGGGCAGCTGCACTTGCTGGGGCAGGCCGTCGAAGGCCAGCTGCGGGTCGACCTCGTCGAAGACGGCCACGCGCCACCGCCACGGGCTGTCGTTGACCAGCGTGAGCTTGAGCACGCGCGGCACGCCGAGCGCGAGCGCGTCGGGCAGGGTGCGCACGGTGCGCAGCGGGGCCCGGCGCCAGGCGCGCCAGGTGAGCGCGAGGTCGAGCACGGCCCACAGCCCCGCGGCGGTCGCCGCACCGCTGGCGACCAGGCTCACGAGGGCCAGCGGTGCGCCGAGCAGCAACGCCGCCGCGCAGGCAGTGGCCGCACCGGCCAGCGCCAGCACCGCGTTGCGGCTGGGGATCAGCGCCGGCATCGTCTCAGAGCCGGGGGGCCTCGACGCTGTCGAGCACGCCGTCGAGCAGCTCGCCCACGCTGCGCCCTTCGAGCTGCGCATCGGGTGCCAGCAGCACGCGGTGGCGCAGCGCGGGCAGGGCGTGCAGCTTGATGTCGTCGGGCGTCACGAAATCGCGGTTCTGCATCAGCGCGGTGGCGCGCGCCGCACGCACCAGGGCGATGGCCGCGCGCGGGCCCGCGCCGGTGGCGAGGCCCGGCCAGTTGCGCGTGGCGCGCACGAGGCGCACGGCGTAGTCGAGCACCTTGTCGTCGGTGCGGATGAAGGCGACCATGCGCTGAAGCGTGAGCACCGAACGCTCGTCGACGCGCGGGGCCACGCCCTCGAGCGGGAACTGGTCGCCCGTCTGCTGCTCGGTCGTGCGCTTCACGATCGCCGTTTCCTCGTCGTGCGGCGGGTAGCCGATGTCGATCTTGAACAGGAAGCGGTCGAGCTGCGCCTCGGGCAGCGGGTAGGTGCCCTCGGTGTCGATCGGGTTCTGCGTCGCGAGCACCATGAAGGGCCGCGGCAGTGCATGCGTCTGGCCTTCGAGCGTGACCTGGTACTCCTGCATCACCTCGAGCAGCGAGGCCTGCGTCTTGGCCGGTGCGCGGTTGATTTCATCGGCCAGCAGCAGGTGGGTGAACACCGGCCCGCGGTGCACACGCAGCGTGCCGAGCGAGTTGGCATCGCCGCCGCGCGCGTCGAGCACCGCATGGCCGGTGATGTCGGACGGCATCAGGTCGGGTGTGAACTGCACCCGCGCGTATTGCAGCGACATCGCCTTCGCGAGCGAGCGCACGAGCAGCGTCTTGCCGAGCCCGGGCACGCCTTCGATCAGCACGTGGCCCGACGCCACGAGTGCGACCAGGATCTGGCCCACCGCCTGCGATTGGCCGACCACGGCCTTGCCCACCTCGTTGCGCAGTTCGTTGAGCAGGCCGGCTGCGCGCTCGATGTCCGTGGGTTTGAGTTGCATGGGAGGTCCTCAGTCTTTCTTCGATGGACGGGAAACGGGGGATGCCTTCTGCACCAGCAGCCGGCGCGCGGTTTCGAGCAGCTCGAGCGTGGCCGGCAGGTCGGTGCGCTTGCGGGCGAGGCTCTTGTCGAGCGCGGAGTTGAGCGCGGCGGCGTCTTGCCCGGTGTGCCTGGCGATGGCCGCGGCGCGCTGGCCGCGATCGAGCGTGTCGTAGAGGCGGATGTGGTTGCGGGCCGCAGTTTCCAGTGCGCGGATCTGCGCGGCCAGCAGCGCCTCGGGCCCCTGCTGGCGCAGGAACTGCGCGGTGCCGGCGATCTGCTCGGTCATCGAGCGTCGTGCATTCGGGGCACTGGCGGCCAAGGGGCCGAAGCGGCGGGCGGCGCGCCACAGCGCCAGCAGCAGCGCGGCAGCGCCCAGCAGCACCGCCGCCGCGGCCTCCTGCCACAGCCAGGTCAGCAACGACGGCCGCGCCTCCTCGGCCACGAACCACACCACTGCGCCGCGGCGTGCCTGCAGGGCCGCCACGGTGGCCAGGCCGTTGTCGAACTCGAGCACGCGGTTGTTGTCGAGCAGGTTCGAGGGCTGGATGACGGTGACCGAGCCGCGGCCCTTGGCCACGCGCAGCACGAAGGGGCCGTGGGGCCCGTCGATGGACCACAGCACCGGTGCGCTGGCCTGCAGCTTGCGGCCCGACACCAGGATGCCGCACAGCTTGTACTGGCGCGCTCCGCCCGGGTAGTACGGGGCCACGCCGTCCGGCTCGGCCGCGTCGTAACACCGCAGCTTGAACAGATCGCCGGGGCGGAAGGGGCGCCGCGCATTCCCTGGTGGCGAGGCTTCCTTGCTGTCATCGACCGAGTCATCGTCGGGCGCCTCGGGGTCCTCGTCTTCGTCGTCCTCGTCGCGCTCCGGATCGAGCAGCGTCACCGGCAGCCAGCGCTTGAGCTGCTGGTGGTTGAGGTCGTGGCTGAAGAGGACGAGGTGCCCACCGGCCTCCACCCACTGCTGCAGCCGTTGCGAGCGTTGGGGCACGAAGTCCCAGTGCCACGAGGTCAACAGCAGCGTGGCGCCCTGTGGCGGCAGTTGTGCCAGGTTCTCCGGCTTGGCGACCGTGGTGCCGAGCCGTCGCAGCAGCTCCTGCGTGGCGTGGTGGCGGTTGCGGGCCGCCTCGCCGCGCGGCGGCAGGGGCAGCTCGACCTCCACCCATTCGGTGTTGGCCGCGAGCCAGGCGACCACGCCCGCGAGCAGCAGCGCGAGCAGCGCGCGCAGGCCCCAGGTGCGCTGGTTCTCGGTGAGCGTCATGCGCCGGCTCCGCTGCTGCGCAGGTGCAGGTCGAAGTCACGGCACAGCGAGACGACGGTGTCGTTCTCGGGCAGGCGCGCGCCGTAGACGGCCACCTGCCAGGCCTGCACCAGGCGTCCGAAATAGGCGCTGCGCTCCGGGGCGAGGCGGCGTGCGGCCAGCGCCAGGCATTCGCCTTCGGTGCTGGCGGCGCGGATCGGCACCTGGTGCTGGTGCACCAGCCGCGACAGGGCGCCGCGGTACAGCAGCGACAGCGCAGCACGGTGCTCGCCCTTCTGCCACAGCGCAGCCGCCGCTTCGCCGATGCGATCGGGCAGGCTCTCGGGCCGGATGTCGAGGTCGCGCACATGGCTGGGCAGGGCACCGGCGGCCGTGCCCTTCACCGCCCCGGCGCGCACGCGGATCCAGTGGCGCAGGCCGACCAGGAGCAGGGCCACCATCACGAGCCCGACCACCCACACCGCCACGCGGCCCGCCTCGGTGAGCCAGCGCGAGAAGTTGCGCAGCCACGCCCAGGCGCTGTCGTCCTTGGGCGTCTCCTTCTTCTTGTCGGCCGTGTTGCGGTCCTTGAAGCGCAGCGTCTTCTGCAGGCGCTTGCCCGAGAGGCTCGGGTCCTGCTGCAGCTCGGCGACCTCGCGGCGCACCTGCTCGCGCGTGGGCGCGGAGGCGGCGTCTGCCGCATGGGCCGGGCCGGCCAGCAGGGCAGCGCTCAGGAGCACCGCTGCGATCGCCTCAGAACGCACGGCGGAACTCCTGCTCGATGTCCCAGGCCTCGAGCTGCACGCGGCGGTTGAGGTACATCGCAAAACCCGCGGCCACGTAGAAGGGCTCGAGCAGCGCGACGACCGCCGCGTAGACGCCGGCGGTGCACAGCGAGGCAAGGACGCTGTCGTCTTGACCGCGGCCCGCCATCCAGTTGAGGACGTCGCCGCGCAGCTCCTCGGGCGCGAACCACAGCGCCAATGCCAGCGTGCCGAAGGTGAGCGAGGTGGTGATGCAGGAAAAGGCGATCTGCATGCCGAGCGCTGCGCCCCGCTGCTGGCGCAGCAGCTGCTTGCGGCGTTGCCGGCGCGCCGTGCCCCGCTGGCCTTCGAGCTGGTAGATCGGCTGCGTGAAGGCCCGCCAGGGCGAGAACCGCCGCCAGAGCAGCGTGGTGATGAGCTGCCCACCCCACACGCTGCCCTTGGCCGCCCACAGGTCGGCAAAGCCGGTCGCCTGCCCGAACACCGCCCGCGACAGCACGAAGAGGATGCTGCGGTCCAGCCAGGGCTTGAGCCAGAAGATCAGCACGGGCGGAAGCCAGGGCGAGACCTCCACCGTCGCCAGCGCCAGCAACGCGAACACGAGGTACAGCGGCAGCCAGGTGCGCCAGAGCGAGCGGGCATGGGCCTGCACCAGGCGCACTCCCAGGTCCGACGCCTCCCACATGGGCCGCGGCCGCAGCTCCACCGCGATCGCATCAACCTGCATGCGTGCTCCCGGCGGCCGGTGCCGGCGCGCGGGCCGGCCGGCCCTGCAGGCCGAGGTAGGCGAAGACCAGCGCCCAGCACGCCGCCCCCACGCCGTACTTCACCTCCGCAGGCACCCAGCGGGCCGACGACCAGAAGGCCTCGATCGCGGCGGCGATGACGAGCATGCCGATCACGCCGTAGACGACCACGATGGCCTCGGCCGCCGCCCGGCGCAGCGCTTCCAGCCGCTTGTAGCGGCCCGGCGCGAGCAGTGCGTGCCCGAGCTGCAGGCCGGCCGCACCGGCCAGCACGATGGCCGTGAGCTCGAAGGCGCCGTGCGTGACGACGAAGGACCAGAAGTTCTCGACGTGGCCGCGCCCGGTCAGGTAGCCGGCGATGCCGCCGAGCATCACGCCATTGAAGACCATGAAGAAGATCGCCCCGAGCCCGAAGAAGATGCCCCCCGCGAAGCACTGGAAGCCGATGCCGATGTTGTGCATCACATAGTGGCCGAACATGGCCCAGTCGGTCTCGGCGCTGCGCGTGCGGCCGATCGCATGCTCGCTGCTGCTGTACATCTGGTCGAACTGCTGGGCCTGCTCGGCGCTGGTGATGTGCAGGATGAACCCCGGGTCGGCCCAGCAGGCCAGGCCCGCCGCGACGGCCGGCACGAGGAACAGCAGCGTGGCCGCCAGCAGGTGCCAGCGCTGGTGCCGCACCGCCTGCGGGAAGTCGATCAGCACCAGCTGGCGCAGCCGGGCGATGCCGTAGTCGTGGCGGCGGTAGATCAGGCGGTGCGCGCGTTGCGTCAGCAGCTCCAGGCGCTGCGTCAGGTGGATGGGGTAGGCGCGGGCCTGCGACAAGGCGAGGTGCTCGCAGGCGCGGCGGTAGAGCTCGGTGAGGCGCGCGCCGTCCAGCGGCCGGGGCTTGCCGGCGGACTTGGGTGGCTTGCCCTTCTCGTTGCCGCCTTTCGCTTTGTCTCGCCCCCGCTTTTCGGCACGGTCGAGCGTCTGCTCGAGCTCATCCCACAGCGGTGCGTTCTGGGCTTCGAAGAGGCGAGGTGTCATCGGCGGCCTCCGGTATCGCGGTTGCCCACCAGCCACTGCGCCACGCCGAGCAGACGGCCGGTGGCGTCGCCGCCCTGGCCCGGCGTGACCGAGCGCGCGAGCTGCGCCAGCTCGTCGAGCCGTGCCGGCGTGAGCCGCTTCGCGCGCCCGGCCCAGGCGACGATGGCCGCCTGCTCGCGCGGGGCCAGCGGGCGCACCGGCGCGGTGGCGGGGGCATCGGGCAGCTGGCCGTGCAGGGCCACGGTGTCGTCATAGACCACCAGCGTGCCGGCGGCGAGGTCGCCCAGGCGCTTGAAGTCGCGCCGCAGCAGCATGGTCAGGAGGCCGCTGGCATAGAGGAAGGGGAAGAAATCGGCCGCCCGCAGCAGGTTGCGCGTGATGGCGGCGGCAGGCGTGACGGGCAGGCCCGAGTCCATCACCACCTGCAGGCCGAAGATGCGCTTGCCGGGTGTCGCGCCCGAGCCCGTCAGCTCGAAGAACACCGGGTAGAACCACTCCAGCAGGAAGTAGCTCACCAGCAGCAGGCCCTGGCCCATGCCGCCGAGCGGGATCGCGGCGATCGACAGCACCATGAAGACCCCGAAGCGCACGCCCAGGTCGACCAGGTAGGCGAGCGCACGGGGTGCGGCGCCGGCGGGGCGCAGCGACAGGGCGATGCCCTCCGGCGTCTCGGCGGTGTACAGCGTGTCGAGGGACACGACGGCCTGGTGCTCGGCAGACACGTGTTGCACGTGTGGTGTGCGCCTCCCCGCGCATGGCATTGGTTTGCGGGCGGATTCTAGGGGGCGCCTTTCCCCGGGAAGCGCAGAATCGGTGCATTCGATCTGTCGTTGGAGCCTGCCCGTGAATGCCCCGCTTCCTTCCCATGTGCTGCCGCCAATGGAGCGCCGCCCGGTGCCGCCCGAGATGCACGAGGCCTTGCGCGCGCGCTTCGGCGAGCGCTGCTCGGCCGCGCTCGCGGTGCGCGAGCAGCATGGCCGCGACGAGTCGCCGTTCGACGTGCCGCCGCCCGACCTCGTCGTCTACTGCGAGAGCACGGAGGACGTGGCCTTCGTCGTGAAGCAGGCCGATGCGCACGCGGTGCCGGTCATTCCCTTCGGCGTGGGCTCCTCGCTCGAAGGCCACCTGCTCGCGGTGCAGGGTGGGGTGAGCATCGACCTCTCGCGCATGCAGAAGATCGTGTCGCTGCAGCCCGACGACCTCACGGTGACGGTGCAGCCCGGCGTGACGCGTACCCAGCTCAACAACGAGATCCGCCACAGCGGCCTCTTCTTCCCCATCGACCCCGGTGCCGACGCGAGCCTCGGCGGCATGACCGCCACCCGCGCCAGCGGCACCAATGCCGTGCGCTACGGCACGATGCGCGAAAACGTGCTGGGCCTGACCGTCGTCACGCCGCAGGGCGAGGTGATCCGCACCGGCACGCGGGCGCGCAAGTCGAGCGCCGGCTACGACCTCACGCGGCTGATGGTGGGCAGCGAAGGCACGCTGGGCGTGATGACCGAGATCACGCTGCGCCTGTACCCCTTGCCCGAGGCCGTGCTGGCGGCGGTGTGCACCTTCCCGACCGTGGACGCGGCGGTGCGCACCACGATCCAGGTCATCCAGCTCGGCGTGCCCATCGCGCGCTGCGAGCTGCTCGATGCGAACACCGTGCGCGCCGTCAACAAGCGCGACAAGCTGGGCCTGACCGAGGCGCCGATGCTGCTGATGGAATTCCACGGCAGCGACGCGGCCGTGGCCGAACAGTCGGCCACCGTGCAGGCGATTGCCGACGAGCTGGGCGGCCAGGGCTTCGAATGGGCCACCACGCCCGAAGCGCGCACGCGCCTGTGGGCGGCGCGTCACCATGCCTACCTCTCGGCCCTGCAGACCAAGCCGGGCTGCCGCGCGGTGACCACCGACACCTGCGTGCCCATCTCGCGCCTGGCCGACTGCATCAACGACAGCGTGGCCGAGGTCGAGGCGAGCGGGCTGTCGTATTTCCTGGTCGGCCATGTGGGCGACGGCAACTTCCACATGGGCTACCTGGTCGACCCGACCATCCCGGCCGAGCGCGACCTGGCCGAGCAGCTCAACCACCAGCTGGTGCAGCGTGCGCTCAAGGTGGGCGGCACCTGCACCGGCGAGCATGGCGTGGGGCTGCACAAGCAGGGATTCCTCGTCGAAGAAACCGGGGAGGGCGCCGTCTCGATGATGCGGACACTGAAGCAGGCGCTGGACCCGAAGAACATCATGAACCCTGGAAAGATCTTCAGTTAGCCCGGTCAAACCGCCCTCGTAGACTCGGCGGGTGAAGTCCCTCCCGCTGTCCCAACTGATCTCCCACACCGCCGACGCCGTGCAGGCCGTGCGCGCCGGCCGGTCGCTCAACGAGGCCCTCGCGCGTTGCCCCTCCGACGCGCGGCCCGGGGTGCAGGCCTTGTCGTTCGAGGTGCTGCGGCGCCTCGGGGCCGCACAGGCCGTTCGTGCCCGCCTCGCGCCCAAGACGCCCTCGCCACCCGTCGATGCGCTGCTGCTGACCGCACTGGCGCTGCTGTGGCCCGGTGCCCAGGACGGCGCCCGCTACGAGCCGCACACGGTGGTCGACCAGGCGGTCGATGCCGCCAAGCGCCGCTCGCAGTCGAGCGCCCCCTTCATCAATGCGGTGCTTCGCCGTTTTTTGCGCGAGCGCGAGGCGCTGGTGAAGGCCGCCGAGGCCGACCCGGTCGCCCACCACAACCACCCGCGCTGGTGGATCGACCGGCTTCGCGCCGACTGGCCTGCGCAATGGGAGTCGGTGCTGGCGGCGAACAACCACCACCCGCCGATGGCCTTGCGGGTGAACACCCGCCGCGGATCGGTCGAGGCCTACCGTGAGCGCTTGCGGCAGGCCGGCATCGCCGCGCGGCCGGCGGGCGCGCAGGGGCTGCTGCTCGGCTCGCCGGTGCCGGTGCAGCAGCTGCCCGGCTTCGCCGACGGCGACGTGTCGGTCCAGGACAGCGCCGCCCAGCTGGCCGCGCCCTTGCTGATCGGCCCGGGCCTCCCGCCCGGTGCCCGCGTGCTCGACGCCTGCGCCGCCCCGGGGGGCAAGACGGCGCACCTGCTCGAGCTGGCCGAGCTTGACGTGCTGGCCCTCGACGCCGACCCGGTGCGCCTCGAACGGGTGCACGACACCCTGCGGCGGCTGGGCCTGGCGGCTCGCAGCGTGGCCGCCGATGCCCGCCGGCCGGACAGCTGGTGGGACGGCCAGCCCTTCGACGCCATCCTGCTCGACGCACCGTGCAGCGCGTCCGGCATCGTGCGCCGCCATCCCGACGTGCGCTGGCTTCGCCGCGACAGCGACATCCCCGCCCTGGCCCGCACCCAGGGCGAACTGCTCGACGCGCTGTGGCCCCTGCTCAAGCCGGGTGGGCGCTTGCTTTACTGCACGTGCTCGGTCTTCAAGGCAGAAGGCCAGCAGGTGATCGACGCTTTTTTGCAACGCCGGGGGGCGGCAGATGCCGCGCTGCAGCCGACTGCGCCCGGCCACCTGCTGCCGCTGCCCGACAATTCGGACAACGGCGCGGCGCCCGCTTCAGGTGCATCGCCAGACGGCTTTTTCTACGCTCTGCTGGCCAAGGCTCCCTGACTTTTGCGCTGCGCCCGACCCACCCGCACCGTTTCTTTGCTGCTGCCTGCCTGGATCCGGTTGCTTGTCGGCTGGGTGCGCGGTGCGGCCGGGGCAGTGCTGGCCGCGCTGGTCCTCACGCTGGGGGCGGGGGGCGCGGCGCAGGCCGAGCCGGTCACCCTCGACAGCTTCGAGCTGGCGCGCACCGATGACGGCCTGGTGCTCAGCTTCGCGGCCCGTTTCGAGCTGTCCAAGCCCATCGAGGAGGCCTTGCAGAAGGGCGTGCCGCTCTTCTTCGTGGCGCAGGCCGAGGTCTTTCGCGACCGCTGGTACTGGACCGACAAGCGCCTGGCCAACGCCACCCGCACCTGGCGCCTGGCCTTCCAGCCGCTGACCCGCAAGTACCGCGTCACCTATGGCGGCCTGAGCCAGCACTACGACAACCTGTCGGATGCGCTGGTGGCGGTGAGCCGCAGCGTCAACTGGAAGCTCGTCGACGCCTCGCAGCTCGATGACGGCAAGGTCTACGTCGAGTTCAGCTACCAGCTCGACACCGCGCAGATGCCGCGCCCGATGCAGATCGGCATCGGTGGCCAGTCCGACTGGTCGCTCAAGGCTGAGCGCGTCCGCCGGTTGAATTGAGCCCCGAAGGCAGTCGACGATGACCAAGGCCACCCGCTGGGCATGGATCATCTCCCTCGTCGCGGTGACGGGCGCCGGCCTGGTGCTCGTCTTCCTGCTCTCGCTCGCCACCAACAGCCGCGGCCTCTACGAGCGCCACTACGTGTGGCTGTTCTGGGTCAACGTGGTGGTGGCTTCGCTGCTCGTGCTGGTGATCGGCATCGCCGGCGTGCGGCTCTTCTTGCGCGTGCGGCGGGGCAAGTTCGGCAGCCGCCTGCTGCTGCGCCTGGCCGCGGTGTTTGCGATGGTGGGCGTGGTGCCGGGCCTGCTGATCTACGTGGTGTCGTACCAGTTCGTCTCGCGCAGCATCGAGAGCTGGTTCGACGTGAAGGTCGAGGGCGCCCTCGACGCGGGCCTGAGCCTCGGCCGCGGAACGCTCGATGCGCAGGTCAACGACCTCGTCACCAAGACGCGCCTCGCGGCCGAGCGCCTGAGCGACACACCCAACCCGGTGCCGCCGCTCGCGCTCGAGCGGCTGCGCGAGCAGCTCTTCGCCCAGGAGGTGACGCTGCTCGGGCCGAGCGGGCAGGTGCTCGTCACCGCCGGTGGGCTGACCGGCGCCGGAGCACCCGAGCGGCCCAGCCCGCTGCTGCTGCGCCAGGCCCGCAGCGCGCGCATCGTCGGTCAGCTCGAAGGGCTGGACGAAGACACCGCCGCGCAATCCGGCAGCGCGCGCATCCGGGCGCTCGCGCACATGCCGAGCGACAGCATCGCGCTCGGCTCGCAAGACCGCTTCCTGATGGTGACGCAGCTGCTGCCGAGCGCGATGGTCACGCAGGCGCTGGCCGTGCAGGCGGCCTACCGCGAGTACCAGCAGCGGGCCTTGGCACGTGATGGTTTGCGCCGCATGTACATCGGCACGCTGACACTCACGCTGATCCTCGCGGTGTTCGGCGCGCTGCTGCTCGCGGTGACGCTTGGCAACCAGCTCGCGCGCCCGCTGCTCGTGCTGGCCGAGGGCGTGCGGCAGGTGGCGCGCGGCGACCTCACGCGCAAGCCGGTGTTCGCGTCGAAAGACGAACTGAGCGGCCTCACCCGATCGTTTGCCGACATGACCGAGCAGCTTTCCGAAGCGCGCTCGCTGGTGCAGCGCAGCCTCGCGCAGCTGGAGGCCGCACGCACCAACCTGCAGACCATCCTCGACAACCTCACCGCCGGCGTCATCGTGTTCGACCGCGATGGCCACATCGACACCGTGAACCCCGGTGCCACGCGCATCTTGCGGCTGCCGGTCTCGGCCTACCGGGGCCGCACGCTCGACGAGGTGCCGGGCCTGCAGGAGTTTGCCGCCGCCGTGAAGCAACGCTTCGACCAGCACCAGGACAGCCCCGAGGCCGGCGAGCGCGACCACTGGCAAGACGCCTTCGACCTGCAGACGGCCGACCGGGTCAATGGCGAGAAGGACGGCGACAAGATCACGTTGCTCGTGCGCGGCGCCGCCATGCCCCATGCCGGCCGGCTGATGGTGTTCGACGACATCACCGAGGTGGTGTCGGCCCAGCGTGCCGAGGCGTGGAGCGAAGTGGCGCGCCGCCTTGCGCACGAGATCAAGAACCCGCTCACGCCCATCCAGCTCTCAGCCGAGCGCCTGCAGCACAAGCTCGAGTCCAAGCTCGAAGGGTTGGACCAGGCCATGCTCGCGCGCTCGGTGGGCACCATCGTGAACCAGGTGCAGGCGATGAAGCAGCTGGTCAACGAGTTCCGCGACTACGCGCGCCTGCCGGCCGCCAAGCCACAGGCGCTCGAGCTCAATGCCCTGGCCACCGAGGTGCTCGCGCTCTACGCCACCGCACAGGAGGCGGGCCGCCTCAAGGCCGAGCTCGCAACCGGGCTGCCGCAGATCATGGGTGACGCGTCGCAGCTGCGACAGGTCATCCACAACCTCGTGCAGAACGCGCTCGACGCCATCGCCGATCGGCCCGACGGCTGCATGCGCCTGCGCACCGAGATCGCCCGCACCGAGCAGGGCGAGCTGCGCGCCGTGCGGCTGCAGGTCATCGACAACGGCCCGGGCTTTTCGGAAAAGGTGCTCAAGCGCGCCTTTGAGCCCTACGTCACGACCAAGACACGCGGCACCGGCCTCGGGCTTGCAGTCGTGAAGAAGATCGCCGACGAGCACGGCGCCCGCATCCGCCTGTCCAACCTCACCTACACGGGCCCGGGTGGGGCCGAGGTGGCGGGGGCACAAGTTTCGCTATCATTTTCGAAATTTGCGCCGGCCGACAGCCCTGCAGCTGTTTCTCCAGCACCTCCCGAGGCCAGTGCGCACTGAGGATTCATGGCCACCATTCTTGTTGTCGACGACGAACTGGGCATCCGCGCCCTGCTGTCCGAAATCCTGAGCGATGAAGGCCACAGCGTCGAGCTGGCCGAGAACGCAGCTCAGGCGCGCGCCATCCGCGAACGCGTGCGCCCCGACCTCGTGCTGCTCGACATCTGGATGCCCGACGTCGACGGCATCACCCTGCTCAAGGAATGGGGCGCATCGGCCATGCTGACCATGCCGGTGATCATGATGTCCGGCCACGGCACCATCGATACCGCGGTCGAGGCCACCAAGGTCGGCGCGATGGCCTTCCTCGAAAAGCCGATCACGCTGCAGAAGCTGCTGCGTGCGGTCGAGCAGGCGCTCGCCAAGCCGGCAGCCCGTGCGGCGGCGAGCGGCGCCAACAACAACCACGGGTCGGCGCTGCCATCACGCCTGGACGGGGGCCTCACCCTCGAGGGCGCCATCGCGGGCTCACCGATGATGCCCGTCGCCCCGCTGGTGCTCGGGCCGCAGCCGGAGCAGCTCTTCGAGCTCGACCGCCCGCTCCGTGAAGCGCGTGATGCCTTCGAGAAGAGCTACTTCGAGTTCCACCTGGCCAAGGAGAACGGCAGCATGACGCGGGTCGCCGAAAAGACAGGCCTCGAGCGCACCCACCTGTACCGCAAGCTCAAACAATTGGGTGTCGACCTCAGCCGCAACAAACGTGGCGCAGGCGGGAACTGAGAGTGGCTATAATCGCGGGCTCGCTTTCCAGAATGACGGCCAAGTAGCTCAGTTGGTAGAGCAGCGGATTGAAAATCCGCGTGTCGGTGGTTCGATTCCGCCCTTGGCCACCAAATGAAAAGGCTCCCCGTTCGGGGAGCCTTTTTTGTTGGCCGTCACGCGAGGCCCGCGGTCGGGCTGGCGGTGGCGCCGGGCGCTGTCTCGGTCGGCTCGACCGGCGGCGGGACGGGCTTCTCGTCCGCCGCCTCGTCATTGCTCGCCAGCCGGTTGCAGTAGAGCAGGAGCTCGTCGATCTCGTTTGACTTGTCGAACACGCAATCGGCGCCCAGCTCCAGGCAGCGGTTGCGCATCTCCGGGGTCGCGTGGTTGCTGAAGACCACCCACTTCGCCGGCTTGTAGACGCCGGCGCCGGCCTTCAGCACGCCAAGGCCCGAGCCGCCCTTGAGGTAGATGTCGACGATCACGAGGTCACAGTCGTCGGGCCGCTGGTGGTCGCCCATCCAGTTGAGGGCGGTGAGCTCGTCTTCTGCCGTGCCCACCACTTCGACCGGCACGGACTCTTCCAGCAACGCGACGAGGCTTTCTCGGATGACGGGGCTGTCTTCGACGATGTAGGTCTTGAGCGCGTGCATCGGTCGCTCCCTGTCATCGCATGCGGATTTCGCCGTGCTGCGTCATGTCGCGCGGCGGGCGGCCGGTGACAGCCGCCTTGGCCATCGTGATCAGCTGCACGAGCTTGCTGGACTTCACGTCCCAGTAGTCGGCGTGGGTGATCTGGATCTGCACGAGCGCGAGGTCCGGGTCGTTGGGGCCCTGCGGGAACCACGCCTCGTTCATCTTGTTCCAGAGCTGCTCCTTCTTGGCCGGGTTGTCGACCACGCGGGCCAGGCCCGAGACCGAAACGTAGGCGTCCTTGTCGGGGTCGGAATAGGCCACGTTGACCTCAGGGTCGGCGCGCAGGTCGGCCACCGGCTCGCCGCTCGCCGACATGAAGAACCACAGGCTGCTGTCCTCGTCGAGGCGCGTGTTCTGCGTGGTCATCGGGCGCGAATGCAGGTGTCCGTTGCGATGGTGGGTGGTGAACATCGCGAACTTGATGTCCTTGATCAGGTCCCAGAGCTTCTCGCGGGAGGAGGTGTCTCGATCGTCCATGGGGTGCTCCTGGTTCGTTGGGGGGTGACCACTCGTCGATGGCCCATGCGACGATTGAACCAGCCACCCTTCTTCGAAGCGATCAGCCACGGGCGCCTCCGCGTGTAGGAGCTGTCCGGTCTTCCAACACCGAAAACACCAATGCCCCACGACGTCAGTCTGATTTCCACCATCGCCGCCGGCTTCGGTCTCGCGCTCGTCTTCGGGTTCATCGCCGCGCGGCTGAAGGTGCCGCCGCTGGTGGGCTATCTGCTGGCGGGCATCCTGATCGGGCCCGCCACACCGGGCTTCGTCGCCGACGTGGGCCTGGCCGGCCAGCTGGCCGAGATCGGCGTGATGCTGCTGATGCTGGGCGTGGGGCTGCACTTCTCGGTGGACGACCTGATGGCGGTGCGGCGCATCGCGATCCCGGGCGCGGTGCTGCAGATCGCGGTGGCCACGGTGATGGGCCTCGGCGTGGGCTACGCATGGGGCTTCGGCCTGGGCGGCTCGCTGGTCTTCGGCCTGTGCCTGTCGGTTGCGAGCACGGTGGTGCTGCTGAAGGCGCTGGAAGCGCGGGGCGTGCTCGAGTCGATGAACGGCCGCATCGCCGTCGGCTGGCTGGTCGTCGAAGACCTGGTGATGGTGCTCGTGCTGGTGCTGCTGCCACCGCTCGCGCCGCTGCTCGGCGGCCAGGCGGCCGCGGGGCATGAGGCGGGCGGCCAGGGCCTCTGGGCCACGCTCGGCATCACCTTCGCCAAGGTGGCGGCCTTCATCGCGCTGATGCTGATCGTCGGCCGGCGCGTCTTTCCCAAGCTGCTGTGGTGGGTGGCCAAGACCGGCTCGCGCGAGCTTTTCACGCTGTGCGTGGTGGCCGCGGCGGTGGGCGTGGCGTTTGCGTCGGCCAAGCTCTTCGACGTGTCGTTCGCGCTCGGCGCCTTCTTCGCCGGGATGATGATGCGCGAGTCGGAGTTCAGCCACCGCGCGGCCGACGAGTCGCTGCCGCTGCGCGACGCGTTCTCCGTGCTCTTCTTCGTCTCGGTCGGCATGCTCTTCGACCCGATGGTGCTGCTGCAGGAGCCGCTGCGCGTGCTGGTGGTCGTGGCCATCATCATGGTCGGCAAGACGCTCGCGGCGGTCGCACTCGTGCTGGCCTTCCGCTACCCGATGAACAGCGCGCTCACCGTCGGGGCGAGCCTCGCGCAGATCGGCGAGTTCTCGTTCATCCTCGCCGGGCTCGGCATGGCGCTCGGGCTGCTGCCACAGGCCGGGCACAGCCTGATCCTCGCCGGCGCGCTGATCTCGATTGCGCTCAACGCGCTGCTCTTTCGCGCCATCGAGCCGGTCCAGAACTGGCTGCGCGAACGCTCGCCGCTCGCACGCCGCCTGGAGATGCGCGACGACCCGCTGGCCGAGCTGCCGACCTCGGTGCACCCGGCGTTCCTGAGCGGTCAGGTGGTGCTGGTGGGCTATGGCCGTGTGGGCCGCCGCATCGCGCAGCAACTCGACGAGCACCATGTGCGCTACGTGGTGGCCGAGCAGAACCGCGAGCGGGTGGAAGAGCTTCGCTCGCGCAACGTGCCGGCGGTCAGCGGCGATGCCACCGACCCCGGCGTGCTGATCCAGGCCCACATCGCGCAGGCCGGCATGCTGGTCGTTGCCACGCCCGACACCTTCGGTGCGCGCCAGATGATCCAGACGGCGAAGACACTCAACCCCACCATCGAAGTCGTGGTGCGCGCGCACAGCGACGACGAAGCCGCGCTCATCACGCAGGAGCAGCTGGGCACCGTCTTCATCGGCGAGCACGCGCTCGCCGCCACCATGGGCTCGCACGTGCTGTCGCGCATGCGCCCGCCCGGTCATTGAAACAGGCCGCTGACAACCGGTAACCAGCACCGGCACTCTTCCTGCTGCAATCGGCTTTCGCCTGCCGGGGCGGCGCGGGGCTGACGCAAGCCGTCGCTCCGCCGCGCTCGCGCTGACGCGAATTGACACTTGATCAAACAGGGAGGCCCATGCCGGACCGTTGCACCACCTCACCGAAGCCGACCCCGCCCGGCGCACCGCGCTGGCAGCGTGCGGTGGTGGGCGCTCTCTTCGCGGCCGTGCTCGCCGGATGCGGTGGCGGCGGAGGGGGCGGTGGCGGCGGCAGCGCGCCCGCGCCGGCCCCGGGTTCGCCGACGCCTCCCCCACCTCCGTCTTCGCCGCCTCCGCCCCCGCCCGCGCCGGCCCCGGCCACCATGTCGCAGCGCGATGCGGTGCGCCTCGCCGACCAGGCCAGCTTCGGCCCCACCGAGTCGCTCGTCACCGCCATCCGCGCGCAGGGCGCGTCGGCGTGGGTCGCGGCGCAGATGCAGCTCAACACCTCGCGCTACACCAGCGGTGGTGGGGGCGAGGTACACCAGTACACCGGCGCCGGCGAGTTCTGCAACGGCCGCGGCACCAACTGCTGGCGCGACTGGTACTCCACCGAGCCGCTGCTGTCCGACTTCTACCGCAACGCCCTCGGCCAGCAGGACCAGCTGCGCCAGCGCGTGGCCTACGCGCTGCAGCAGATCGTCGTCGTGAACAACCTCGACGTCTCGGGCACCTATGGCTTTCGCAACTACCACAACGTGCTGATCCGCGAGGCCTTCGGCAACTACCGGCAGGTGCTGAAGAAGGTGTCGCTGTCGCCGGTGATGGGCGACTTCCTCAACAACGCCAACAACGACAAGGACGCGCCGAACGAGAACTTCGCGCGCGAGTTGCTGCAGCTCTTCTCCATCGGCACCTGCGAGCTCAACGCCGACGGCACGCTGCGCAACGGCGCCTGCACGCCGACCTACACCAACGAGCAGGTGCGGGCCTACGCCTATGCGCTCACCGGCTGGACATACCCTTCGGGCGGTGCCACTTCCTACGGCTGCTACCCGACCGGCGCCAACTGCCGCTACTACGGCGGCGCCAACGACGGCGACATGGTGCCCGTCGCCCGCTACCACGACACCGCCGCCCGCACGCTGCTCAACGGCTACTCGCTCGCTGCCGGACACACGGCCGCGCAGGCGCTCGAGACCGTGCTCGACAGCGTGATGACGCACCCCAACACCGCGCCCTTCATCGGCAAGCAGCTGATCCAGCACCTGGTCAGCAGCAACCCCTCGCCGGCCTACGTGGGCCGCGTCGCCAACGCATTCGTGACCGGACGCTACGGAAGTTTCGGCGGCGGCCAGCGTGGCGACCTCGCCGCCACCGTCGCCGCCGTGCTGCTCGACGCGGAAGCGCGCGGCGACAGCCCCGGCCGCAGCGCTGGCCGCCTGCGCGAGCCGGTGCTGATGTTCACCGGCGTGCTACGTGGCCTGGCCGGCACCACCGACGGCGACGCCCTCAGCTGGTGGTGGGGCCAGCAGCTGCGCCAGCACATGTTCCGTGCGCCCTCGGTCTTCAACTTCTACCCGCCCGACTACCCGGTGGCCGGCACCTCGTTGGTGGGCCCGGCCTTCGGCATCCACAACGCGAGCACCGCGCTCGCGCGGCTCAACTACCTCACCTACCTGCTCGACTGGGGCGGCACGCCGGCGGCCAACAGCGGCGCGGCCAACCCGCTCGGCACGCTCGTCAACCTGTCGGCCTACACCGCCGATGCCACCGACGCCGGCGTGCTGGTCGACCGCCTCTCCAACCTGGCGCTCGGCCGCACGCTCACCGGCACGGCACGCAGCGAGGTGGTGCGTGCGACCGAATGGTGGACGTCCTCGCGCGACCCGGCCAACTGGCGCGTCAACCGCGTGAAGACCGCCGCCTTCCTGATCTACGGTTCCCCGCACTACCACGTGCAACGCTGAGGACGATGACGAACATGAACCGCAAAGCCTCTTCCCAAGCGCTGCCGATGATGAACCGCCGCCAATGGCTGCTGCGCAACAGCGCGGCCCTCGCCGGCGCACTCGGCGTGGGCACGCTCGCCAACCTCACGCTCGGCACCCGCCGCGCCTGGGCCGGCGACTACAAGGCACTCGTCTGCGTCTTCCTCTACGGCGGCAACGACGGCCTCAACATGGTCGTGCCCAATGACGGCACGCGCTACGCGCAGTACGCCGGTGTGCGCCGTGGCCTCGCCATTCCGCAGGCCAGCCTCTTGCCGATGAGCGGCATCAACTACGGCCTGCACCCCGCGCTCGCCCGCCTTGCGCCCGCGTGGGCCGCGGGCGACCTGGCGCCGGTGTTCAACGTGGGCACGCTCGCGCGCCCGCTCACCAAGTCGCAGTTCCGCGCGCTGCCCGACAGCTCGCCCGACAAGCCCGCCAACCTTTTCTCCCACTCCGACCAGCAGATCGAGTGGGAGACCGGCAGCACCAGCCCGCTCACCCGCAGCGGCTGGGGTGGCCGTGCCTCGGCGGCGCTCGCCACCGTCAACCCGGTGATCTCGGTGGCCGGCAGCACGCGCTTCGGCCTCACCGAGACCGTGTCGCCGCTGGTGCTGCCCGACACGCCCGGCGATGTGTTCGGCGCCTATGTGCTGACGCCCGAGGCGCAGCAGTACGCACCCTTCGTCGCGCGCAAGGACGCGCTCAACGCGCTTTACGCGAGCGGCCAGGACAACGACCTCGCCGAAGCCTATGCCACGGCGCAGCGCAATGCGTTTGCGGTCTCCGAGCGGCTGGGCGGGCTGGTTGCCGTCGAGCCCGGCGGCACGGGCGCGGTGGCCGCCATCGATGCAGCCTTCGCCTCGCTCGTCGGCACCGACGGCGAATTCACGACCGGCCTGGCCGGCCAGCTCTACCAGATCGCCAAGCTCATCGCGGGCAGCGCCACGGTGGGCGGCAACAAGCAGATGTTCTTCGCCGCGCTCGATGGCTTCGACACCCACGGCAACCAGATCGCCAGCGGCTCGCCCACCACCGGCACGCATGCCGACCTGCTGCGCGAGCTGGGCGATGCGCTCGGGGCCTTCTATTCCGCGATGAATGCCCTCGGCCTCGGCAGCGACGTCACCGCCTTCACGCAGAGCGACTTCGGCCGCACCTTCGTGCCCAACAACAGCCTGGGCACCGACCACGCCTGGGGCAACACGCAGCTGGTGATCGGCGGCGCGGTCAATGGTGGCGCGAGCTACGGCACCTTCCCGCAGCTGGTGCTGGGCGGCAGCGACGACGTTGGCGTCGACAGCTGGGAGCTGCAGGGACGCTGGATCCCGACCACCGCTGTCTCGCAATACGCGGCCACGCTGCTCGCGTGGTTCGGGGCGAGCGAGGCGCAGATCGACACCGCACTGCCCGGCCTCGCGGCCTTTGGCAGCAACCGTCGGCTCGCGTTCATCTGACCTTTCCGCGGGCGTGAGTGTGCCGCTTCGGCGGCGCTGCGCGGGCGTGTCCGACTGGTGTTTGCGCTGACGTGCGCCGTGAGGGGGTGCGTGGCATCATGCCCCGCATCGGGCACTCATCAGAAGACCAACACGTCATGCCGGAACTGGGCCCACCCTCGGGCCGACGTGCACGCACGCCGCTGAGACGCAGCCTGCTGATCGCTGCCTTCACGCTGGTGTTCGGGGCGCTGCTCGGCTTCATCGCGCTCCTGTATGCGTTCGTCGTGCGGCCCGCCAGCGACGACCTTGCCCTCGCGCAGCTGCGCGGGGCGTCCGACCAGGTCGAAGCGCGCCTGCGCACGCTCGTCAGCCGCGTCGAAGCCATCGCGCTGCTCAACCGCGACTGGGGGCTCGGAGGCCTGGTCGACCTCGACGAGCCCCGCCAGTTCAACACGCTCTTCCAGCCGCTGCTCGAGCGCGGGCCGGAGCTCTCGTCGATGGTGGTGGCCAATGCGACCGGGCGCGAGCTGCTCCTGCTGCGCCTGCCCGAAGGCCGTTGGCTCAACCGCATGACCGACCCGGTCAAGCGACCCGGCCGTGCGCACTTCATGAACTGGCAGGCCGATGGCCGGCTGGAAAGCGAAGAGACCCGCGCCCTCGACTACGACGCCCGCACGCGGCCGTGGTTTCGCGGCGGCATGGAGCTCGCGCGCGACGACGAGGTGTTCTGGAGCGAGCCCTACACCTTCCGCTCGTCCAACGAGCCCGGCCTTTCGGTGGTGGTGCGCTGGACCGACCGCCGCGGCATGCGCCACGTGATGACGAGCGACCTCAAGCTCGCCGACCTGTCGCGCTTCAGCCGCGACATCACCGCCGGCCGCAACGGCTTTGCCGCCATCTTCACGCACGACGGCCGGGTGATCGGCATGCCCAAGGCGGCCCGCTTCGCCGACGACGACGCGATGAAGCGCGCCGTGCTGCTGCAGGTGGACGCCCTCGACGTGCCGGCGCTGCGCGAAGGCTACCGGCGCTGGCGCAGCGAAGGCGCGCAAGACCACCAGCTGATGCGCTTCAGCGCCGATGGCCGCGAGTGGCTCGCCACCTTCACCCGCAGCCAGTTCGGGACCCGCACCTTCTGGGTGACGACGATGGCGCCGTACGACGATTTCGCGCCGGCGTTCTCGCAGCCGGCCCTGATCGTCGCCGGCCTGGCGGCGGTGAGCCTGCTGCTGGCCTGGGCCGTGGCCGCATGGCTCTCGCGCCGCTTCACCCGGCCCTTGGGCGAGCTCGCGCGGCGCAGCGAACGCATCGGCCAGCTCGACCTCGGCGAGCCGGTGCAGGTGCACGCGCCGTGGCTGGAGCTCGATGCACTCGCGCAATCGCTCGAGACCATGCGCTCGCGGCTGCAGCAGGCCAACGACACGCTGGAGGCCAAGGTCACCGAGCGCACGCGCGAGCTGGCCATCGCGAAAGACCAGGCCGATGCGGCCGCCGGGGCGAAGGCCGAGTTCCTCGCCAACATGAGCCACGAGATCCGCACGCCGATGAACGCCATCCTCGGCATGACCGACCTCGCGCTGCGCACCGAGCTCACCGTGCGCCAGAAGGGCTACCTGCAGAAGGCGCGTGCCGCGGCCGACTCGCTGCTGGCCATCCTCAACGACATCCTCGACTTCTCCAAGGTCGAGGCCGGCAAGCTCGAGCTGGAGCGGCGCGAGTTCGCCCTCCAGGGCGTGTTCGACCGCGTCACCGCCATCGTCGGCCTCAAGGCCCAGGAAAAGGGTCTCGAGCTGCTGATGAACACGGCGCCCGAGGTGCCGGCCCGGCTGGTGGGCGACCCGCTGCGGCTCGAGCAGGTGCTCATCAACCTGTGCACCAACGCCGTCAAGTTCACCGACAGCGGCGAGATCGTGGTGGTGACCGTGCGCATGCTGGTGAGCCGCGACGACGGCGTGACGCTGCGCTTCTCGGTGCGCGACACCGGCATCGGCATCAGCGAGGCGCAGCTGGCGGGCCTGTTCCAGCCTTTCGCGCAGGTCGATGCGTCGACCACGCGGCAGTACGGCGGCACCGGGCTGGGCCTTGCGATCTGCAGGCAGCTCGTCACGCTGATGGGCGGCGAGATCGGCGTGAAGAGCCAGCTCGGCCGCGGCAGCGATTTCTTCTTCACCGCGTTGTTCGGCGTGCCCGCGGACGGCGGCGATGTGGCGGCCCCGCGGGCAGAGGGCGGCGGCCTCAAGGTGCTGGTGGTCGACGACAGTGCCAACTCGCGCGAGATCTTCCAGGGCCTTTTGCGGGGCCTCGGCCACCGCGCCACGCTCGTCAGCTCCGGCGAGGAGGCGCTGGCCGAGCTGAAGCGCGCGCAGGGCAGCCGCGAGCCCTATGCGCTGGTGCTGCTCGACTGGAAGATGCCTGGCCTCGACGGCTTCGAGGTCGTGCACCGCATGCGGCAGGACGTGTCGCTCGACCCGTGCCCCAAGGTCATCCTCGTCACCGCCTACGGCGACGAAGAGCTGCCCAAGCGCGCGGCACGCGAAGGCCTGAACGGCTGCCTCGGCAAGCCGGTGAGCAGCTCCACCCTGCACGACAGCATCGTCGACGCATTCGGCTACCAGGCGGCCGCACCGGCACCCGCCGTGCCGGCCGCGGCACCGGCCGTGCTCGCCGGCCGGCGCGTGCTGCTGGTCGAGGACAACGAGTTCAACCAGGTGGTGGCGGTCGAGCTGCTGCGCGACGTGGCCGGCATGGAGGTGCTGCTCGCCCCCAACGGGCAGGCCGCCGTCGAGGCGGTCACGCGCGAGGCGCCGGAGCTCGTGCTGATGGACGTGCAGATGCCGGTGATGGACGGCTGCGAGGCCACGCGCCAGATCCGTCGCGACCCGGCGCATGCCGGGCTGCCCATCATTGCGATGACCGCGCATGCGATGCAGCGCGACCGCGACAACTGCCTGGCCGCCGGCATGAACGACCACGTGGTCAAGCCCTTCGTGCCCGAGGAGCTCTTCGCCATCATCGCGCGCTGGCTGCCGGCGCGGGCCGCGGAGCCCGAGGCGATCTCCACCGAGCTCGGCCTCAAGAACTGCCTGGGCCGCCGCGAGCTCTACGAGAAGATCCTGCGCCGCTTCCTCGACACGCGTGCCGGCGATGCGGCCGCGCTGCAAAAGGCCCTGGCCGACGGTCGCAGCGTCGATGCCGCGATGATCGCGCACGCGGTGGTCTCGAACGCCGGAACCATCGGGGCGGCGGCGCTGTCCGAGGCCGCCAAGAGCCTGCAACTCGCGCTCGATGCCGACGAGCGCGCCGCATGGCCCGCGCTGGCGGCGGAGTTTTCGCGCCAGCACGCCCGCGTGATGGCCCAATTGAGCGCACGTTTCCCGACCACACCTACAGAAACCGCTTCCTGACCGTGCCCCGTTCCAACCCTCCAGCTGCCACCAAGACAAGCTCCCGCGCCGCCAGCCAGCCGCCCCGGACCTACTCCACCGCCTTCGTGGCCCGGCGGCTCGGCATCTCGATTCCCACCGTGCAACGCTGGGTCGATGCCGGCCGGCTGAAGGCCTGGAAGACCCCCGGCGGCCACCGCCGCATCGACGCGGCCAGCGCCGACCGCCTGTTCGAGACCCACGTGGCCACCGGCGACGAGGAAGGCGAGTTGCCCGCCCAGGGCGCCGACGCCCTGTCGGTGGTGATCGTCGAAGACAACGCCGAAGACTGCGAGATCCTGCGCCTGCTCGTCGGCACGGCCTTGCCCGAGGCGCAGGTGCGGGTGTTCGACAGCGCGATCCAGGCCCTGGTGGCCATGGGCCAGGACGCGCCGGACGTCGTCGTCACCGACATCGTCATGCCCCACATGAACGGCGTGGAGATGCTGCGCCAGCTGTCCTCCCAGTGCGTGGTGAGGCCACGCCTCATCGTGGCCGTGTCCAGCTTCGGCGAGAAGCGCCTGGCCGAGCTGGGCGAGCTGCCGCCGCAGGTGCATTTCGTGGCCAAGCCGGTGGAGCCCGAGCCCTTTATCGCGCTGCTGCGCGGTGCGCAGACGGGGGCGTAGGGCCCATTTCTGCACCACCCCGGGGCCCGCGCGGGAACTGAGGGGGAATGCCGCCGCATCTCGCGGCATTCGTTCAATTCGTTCAAATTAAAGTCTTCCCCAGGACCTCCGATATGGGGGTGATGGCGCCTCGTCATGGCGCATGGATGGTGGGTGGTTGCATGAACGGATTCAAGAACCTGAAGATCGGAACCCGGCTGAGCCTGGTGCTGGCGAGTGTGCTGGTGGCGCTGGCCGCCGTCGTGGGGGCGGGCCTGTGGGGCCTGCACGCGGTGTCGAACGCGAGCCAACGGGCGCTCGCGCAGGACGTGCAGCTCGCGCAGCAGGCGCTGGAGATCCAGACGCTGGTGCTGCTGGAGCGGCGCTACGAGAAAGACAGCTTCATCACGCTCGCCGATGAAGGCCGGCGCGAGGAGTACGTGAAGAAGTGGAACGCGACCCGCGCACGCATGCTCGAGGCGCTGGCCAAGGTGCGCAAGCTCGAGCTCGATGCCGAAGACGCGAAGGACGTCGAGGCGATGGGCAAGTTCTTCGAGCGCTACGCCGCCGGTTTCGAGGCCACCATGGCCATGGCCCGCAAGGGCGAGCTCGCGAGCACGCAGGCCGCCAACACCGAGCTCGGCAAGTACAAGGAAGCCGTGCACGGCATGGAGTCGACCAGCGACCACCTCAACGAACGGGCCGCGCAGCGCGCCCAGGCCGTGGCACCGCAGATCGCCGCCACGCAGGCGCGCGGCCAGGCCATGCAGCTCGGCTTCTCGGCGCTGGCCCTGGTGCTCGCCATCGGCCTGTGCTGGATCGTCACGCGCTCGATCACCGTGCCGATCGGCCATGCCGTCGGCATTGCCGAGACCGTGGCGCGCGGCGACCTCAGCACACGCATCGGCGCCACGTCGAAAGACGAAGTCGGCCAGCTGCTGGGCGCGCTCGGCCGCATGAACGACAGCCTGGTGAAGATCGTGGGCGACGTGCGCCAGGCTTCCGACTCCATCGCCACCGGGTCCTCGCAGATCGCCACCGGCAATGCCGACCTCAGCCAGCGCACCGAAGAGCAGGCGAGCAACCTGCAGCAGACGGCGGCCTCGATGGAGCAGCTCACCGTCACCGTGAAGAACAACGCCGACACCGCACGCCAGGCGACGCAGCTCGCCTCGGGCGCGGCGGCCGTGGCCGCGCAGGGCGGCAGCGTGGTCGGCCAGGTGGTCGAGACCATGCAGGGCATCAGCGAGAGCTCGAAGAAGATCGCCGACATCATCGGCGTGATCGACGGCATCGCCTTCCAGACCAACATCCTGGCGCTCAATGCGGCGGTGGAAGCGGCGCGCGCCGGCGAACAGGGCCGCGGCTTCGCGGTCGTGGCCGGCGAAGTGCGCAGCCTCGCGCAGCGCTCGGCGCAGGCCGCGAAAGAGATCAAGGGCCTGATCGGCGAAAGCGTCGGCAAGGTCGAGACCGGCACGCAGCTCGTGGGTGATGCCGGCCGCACGATGGACGACATCGTCGCCCAGGTGCGCAAGGTCAACGACCTGATCGGCGAGATCAGCAGTGCCAGTGGCGAGCAGACCTCGGGCATCGGACAGATCAACGACGCGGTCACGCAGCTCGATCAGGTGACCCAGCAGAACGCGGCCCTGGTCGAAGAGAGCGCCGCCGCCGCCGAGAGCCTCAAGAACCAGGCACACCGCCTGGCCGAGGCGGTGGCCATCTTCAAGCTCTGATCAGCTGCGGCGCGCGGGCAGGGCGCCCGCGATGCACAGCTGCGCGAGCCAGTAGGTCGAGAGGATCCACAGGGCCGACATCGGCAACGGGCTTGCGAACTTGTTGATCGCGAGCAGGCTGTCGGAGGCCATGAAGAGCAGGCCGCCGATCGCCGCGCGGCGTGCGAACGGCGAGCCTGGTGCGCTGCGCCACCATGCCGCGGCCTGCGCGGCCATGCCGGCGAGGCACACCACATACGCGACTACCGGCGCCCGCAAGGCCGTCGGCACGCCGCCCCACAGCTGGCTCAGGATCAGCACCGCGACCACGCCATAGGCCGCGAACACCGCCGGCCGTGCGCCGAAGCGCACCGGCACGCTGAAGGCGGCGATGAAGGCCAGGTGCGCGAGCAGGAACGACACCAGCCCGGGCAGGAAACCTTCCTTCGGCCACAGCAGGAACACGTCGCCGGCCAGCGACAGCCACAGCCCGGTGAGGATGCGCCGCCGCTGCGCCGGCACCTCGGCGCCGCGCAGGAACGCCCACGCGATCACCAGCAGTGTCGTCAGCGGCTTGAGGACGAAGGCCCACGAGGCCGGCAAGGCGCCGCTGGCCGCGGCGATGCAGAGCGCCGCACTCGCAGCCGTGGCGAGCGGCAGGGTGAAGGGATGCATGCACCCCATTCTGCGAGCCGCCCTGGCCCGGAGAGGGCCGGGCTAACCCGGGCGGTTCAGAGGTGACGCGTCTCGGCCGGCGAGTTCCACCAGGCGTTGTTCCGGCCGTCCGACACATGGACCGGTGCCTCGATCAGCTCGGCTGGCTCCGCGTTGTCGAGGCACGCCAGCTTCACCGACACGAAGGCGCCGCCGATCTGCTCGAGGTAGCCGCGGCCGAACGGGCGCACGCCGCAGGTCTTGCAGAAGAGGTGGTGCACGCTCAGCGAGCCGAACTGGTAGTCGCTGAGGGCCGACTCGTCGGTGAGCAGGCGGAAGGCCTCGGGCTTGACCGTGATACCCCAGTTGCGCGTCTTGGTGCAGATCGAGCAATTGCACTTGCCGGTGCCGCTGGCGAGGTCGAGGTCGGCTTCGAAGCGGACGGCGCCGCAGTGGCAGCTGCCGGTGTAGGTCTTCAGCATGGTGTCTCCGGGGGTGACGAGGCCGAGATGATGCGGCCGGGCTGCTGACAGCGTTTTGTCAGCAGCAAGGGCGTCAGGGTTTCACGTCGGCCTGTGCCGCGCGTTTGGCGGCCGCTTCGCGCAAGGCCTTGAGCTTCGCGCGCGGGTCTTCCTGCGCCTTCGCCTCGTGCAGCTTCATCTCGGCGATGAAGCGGCTCGGGATGGCCTGCACCGTGTCGCGCCCCTTCTTGCGACGGCGCAGCACGTTCACCGCCAGCGTGCGGCGCGCGCGGGTGATGCCCACGTACATCAGGCGGCGCTCTTCTTCCAGGCGCTCCGGCGTCATCTCGTCGTCGTCGCTCTTGAAGGGCAACAGCCCTTCGTTCACGCCGGCCAGCACCACGTGCGGCCATTCGAGGCCCTTGCTCGCGTGCAGGGTGGAGAGCGTCACCACGTCCTGCTCGTCGCCGCGCTCGGCGAGGCTGATGATGACGGAGATGGTCTGGGCCACGTCGAGCACCGTCTTCTTCTCGGTCTCGAAGGTGGCGCCGCCGTCGTTCTCGATCTCGCCGCCGCAGCGCTTGGCGATCCAGTCGACGAAGTCGAGCACGTTGGTCCAGCGGCTGGCGGCGAGCTTCTCGCTGTCTTCGCCGTCGTAGAGGTGTTTCTCGTACTCGATGTCCTTCAGCCAGCCGAGCAAGAGCGCCTTGGCATCCTCGCTGCCCGAGGTGTGGCGGGCGCGGTACTCGAGGTCGTTCACGTAGCGGCCGAACTCGTGCAACGAGCCGATGGCGCGCGCATTGAGCACGGTGCCGAGCGACTCGGCGAAGAGCGCTTCGTACAGGCTCGTCCGGTAGCGCTTGGAGAACTCGCCGAGCGCCGCGAGCGTCTGGTGGCCGATGCCGCGCTTGGGTGTGGTCACCGCGCGCAGGAACGCGGGGTCGTCGTCATTGTTGACGAGCAGGCGCAGCCAGGCGCACAGGTCCTTGATCTCGGCGCGGTCGAAGAAGCTCTGGCCGCCCGACACCTTGTACGGGATGTTCTGCTTGCGCAGCGCCTGCTCGAAGATGCGCGCCTGGTGGTTGGCGCGGTAGAGGATGGCGAAGTCCTTGAAGGCGACTTCACCGCCCTGGCCCCGCAGCGACTGGATGCGCGCCACGGCGCGGTCGGCCTCGTGCTCCTCGTTGTCGCACTCCACCACCTGCACCGGGTCGCCTTCGCCCAGGTCGCTCCACAGCTTCTTCTCGAAGAGCTTCGGGTTGTGGCCGATCACCGCATTCGCCGCACGCAGGATGTGCCCCGTCGAGCGGTAGTTCTGCTCCAGCGGGATGACCTTGAGGTTGGGGAACTCGTTGGGCAGGCGGCGCAGGTTGTCAATGGTGGCGCCGCGCCAGCCGTAGATCGACTGGTCGTCGTCGCCCACCGCGGTGAACATCGCACGCTCGCCGGCCAGCGACTTGAGCAGCTCGTACTGGATGGCGTTGGTGTCCTGGTACTCGTCGACCAGCAGGTAGCGCAGCGTGTTCTGCCACTTGGCGCGCGCGTCGGCGTCGCGCTGGAAGAGCTGGTGCGGCAGGCCGATCAGGTCGTCGAAGTCGACCGCCTGATAGGCGGCCAGGCGCTCTTCATAACGCTTCATCACCTGCTGGGCGATGCGCTCGTCGTCGTCCTGCGGCTGCACCGTGTCGCTGTTGAGCCCCTGGTTCTTCCACAGGCTGATGGTCCATTGCCAGCGGCGCGCGAGGTTGTTGTCGCTGCTGCCGCCGGCGTCCTTCAGCACGCCGAGCACGTCGTCGCTGTCGAGGATGCTGAACTGCGGCTTGAGGCCGAGGCGCTCGCCTTCGGTGCGCAGGATGCGCACGCCCAGCGAATGGAAGGTGCTGATCACGAGATCCTTCGCGGCGCGCGGGCCGATCAGCGCCTTGGCGCGCTCGCGCATTTCCTGCGCGGCCTTGTTGGTGAAGGTGATGGCAGCGATCTGCGAGGGCGCGTAGTCGGCCTGCAGCAGGCGGGCGATCTTGTGCGTGATGACGCGGGTCTTGCCGGAGCCGGCGCCGGCCAGCACCAGGCAGGGGCCGCCCAGGTGGTGAACGGCGTCCATCTGGGCAGTGTTGAGGGTGTCGGCCATGAGTACTTCTGAAAGCGCGCGGATCATAGCCAAGGCCCCTTCGCCAAGCTGCATTGCGACTGTGGTAAACCGCGGCGCCATGACCTCGTTGATCACGCGTCGCCAAGTTGTTGGCAGCCTGGCCGCTGCCCCGCTCTTCATCCGCCACGCGCTGGCCGCCGACGTGCCGCGTTTCGCGCTCGGCATCGCCTCGGGCCACCCGAGAGCCGACCGCCTGGTGCTGTGGACGCGCCTGTCCGGCGCCGACCTGCCGCCCAAGGCCGAGGTGCAATGGGAGCTGGCCGACGACGAAGCCTTCACGAAGATCGCCGCCCGCGGCAGCGAGGTGGCCGAAGCGGCCTGGGGCCACAGCGTGCATGCCGAGCCGCAGGGTCTCGCGCCGGGGCGCTGGTACTGGTACCGCTTCACCGCACTCGGCCAGCGCAGCATGGTCGGCCGCACGCGCACCGCGCCCGCCGCGGATGCCGCGGCGACGCTGCGTTTTTCGATCGCGAGCTGTCAGCGCTTCGACCACAACCACTACGCCGCCTGGCGCCACATGGCCACGCAGGAGCTTGACCTCGTGCTCTTCCTCGGCGACTACATCTACGAGTACGCCTCGCCGCCGAACGCCCTGCGGCTGCACCACGGCACCGCCACGCTCACGCTCGACGACTACCGTGCGCGCTACGCCCAGTACAAGAGCGACCCGGCGCTGCAGGCCGCCCATGCGCTGGCCCCGTGGGTCACGGTGTGGGACGACCACGAGATCGAGAACGACTACGCCGCCGGCACGCCGCAGGGTGGCCCCGATCCGCTCTTTGCAAGTCGCCGCGCGTTTGCGACGCAGGCCTACTGGGAGCACATGCCGTTTCCGACATCGTGGCGCCCTCGCGGCATCGACCTGCGAATCCACGACCGCTACGACTGGGGCACGCTGGCCCGCATCCACACGCTCGACGATCGCCAGTACCGCGACGTGCAGGCCTGCGCCCGGCGCGGCCGCGCCGGCTCCAACACCGTGCCGCTCAAGGACTGCCCCGAGCTCGTCGACCCGAAGCGCTCGCTGCTCGGCGAGAAGCAAGAGCGCTGGCTCGGCGAAGGCTGGGACACACAGCGCCCGTGGAACCTCGTCGCCCAGCAGACGCTGATGGCCCGCTTCAACTGGACCGACCCGGCGCAGGGCGGCACCTACTGGACCGACGGCTGGGACGGCTACGCCGCCTCGCGCCAGCGCCTGCTCGCCGGCGTGGCCGCGCGCAAGCTGCCGGGCACCGTGGTGCTCGGTGGCGACGTGCATGCGCACTACGTGGCCGACCTCAAGGTCGACTTCGACGACGCCAAGTCGCCGGTGGTCGCGAGCGAGTTCTGCGGCAGCTCGATCTCGAGCAACGGCATGGCGCAGTCGCGTGTGGATGCGGCCCGGCCGTTCAACCCGCACCTGCACCACGCGCGCAGCGACCAGCGCGGCTACATGAGCTTCACGCTCGACGCGAAGCAACTGCAGGCGCAGGTACTGGCCGTGCGCGACCCGAAGAACCCGGCGTCGGAGGTCGACGTGACGGCGCGCTTTGCCGTCGAGCTGGGCCGGCCCGGCGCGCAGCCCGCCTGACGTCTCGAAAGGCGGAACGAGGCGGGCAACCCTTGCGTAGTCCCGCGTAGGTGCTGTCGCGTAAGTCGCGCAAATAGAGAGCTGTCTCTCGCGCCGAGGGCTGCAAACCCTCGCATACTCCGGCGCTCGCCGGCACCACCACGCCGGCCCCAGTGAAGTACACACCCCCCGCCACACGCGGGGGGCCCATGGGCCCTCCGAGGCTTCACAGCGGGTCGAGGTAGGGCGCCAGCGCCTGTGCCAACCACGCCATGAACACCTGCACCCGCTGCGGCAAGTTGCGCCGGTTGGCGTACAGCAGCGAGACCGGCAGCGACGGTGCCCGGTACTGCGGCATCACCTCCACCAGCATCCCCCGCGCGACCCAGGAAGCCAGCCCTGCCGCCGGCGCCTGGATCAGCCCCAGCCCTGCCACACACGCCGCCTGGTAAGCCTCGGTGCCGTTGACCGTGAGCATGCCGGCCATCGCGTGGCTGAGCACGTGGCCGTCTTGCACGTACTCCCAGCCCGAGGGTTTCGCGCCCAGGGTCGGCACGTAGTGGACCAGCCGGTGCGTGGCCAGGTCCTCGAGCGTCTCCGGCGTGCCGTGCTGCGCGAGGTAGGCCGGGCTTGCGCAGTTGATCTGCCGCAGCTGGCCCACCGGCCGCGCGATCAGGCCCGAGTCGGCCAGCGTGCCCACGCGCAGCACGCAGTCGAAGCCCTCGCGCACCAGGTCGACCCGCCGATCGGTGCTGCTGAGTTCGATGCTCAGCTGCGGGTGCGCGGCCAGGAACTCCGGCAGGCGCGGGATGACCTGGTCGCGGGCGATCAGGGTCGGCATGTCCACCCGCAGGCGCCCGCGCAGCGACTGCACGCCCTGCTGGAACATGCCCTGCAGTTCGTCCACGTCGGCCAGCAGGTCCTTGCAGCGCTCGTAGAAGGCCTGGCCGTCCTGCGTGAGCTGCACCTTGCGGGTGGTCCGGTGCAGCAGGCGGGTGCCGAGCTGGCCTTCGAGCTGCTGCACGACGGTGGAGACACGCGCCTTCGGCAAGGCCAGCTGCTCGGCCGCCTGGGTGAAGCTGCTGAGCTCGGCCACGCGCACGAAGATCTGCAGCCCTTCGATTGTTTTCATGGGTTGAACAAACCGATCGTTCTAAGAGCGTTTATCGCAGCGGATTGGATCAATAAAGTGCCTGCACCACAACCCGCTCCTGAAAGGCAGACCCCATGAACACACCGTCTTCCATCGCCCTCATCACCGGCGGCAGCCGCGGTCTCGGCAAGAGCATGGCGCTCAAGCTGGCCGAGCAAGGCCAAGACGTGATCCTCACCTACCGGCGCAATGCGGCCGAAGCCGACGGGGTGGTCGCCGAGGTCGCGCGGCTCGGCCGGCGTGCGGTGGCACTGGCGCTCGATGTCGGCGACAGCCGCAGCTTCCGCGCCTTCGCCGCCGAGGTGAAGCGGGTGCTGGCCGAGCAGTGGCAGCGCGAGCGCTTCGACTTCCTCGTCAACAACGCCGGTCTCGGCCACCACGCGAGCTTTGCCGAGACCACCGAGGCGCAGTTCGACGAGTTGATGAACGTGCACCTCAAGGGCCCGTACTTCCTGACCCAGGCGCTGCTGCCGCTGCTCCACGACGGCGGGCGCATCGTCAACGTGTCCTCGGGCCTGACGCGTTTCGCACTGCCCGGCTATGCGGCCTACTCGGTGATGAAGGGCGGCGTGGAGGTGCTCACGCGATCGCTCGCCAAGGAGCTGGGCCCGCGCCGCATCACCGTCAACACGCTCGCACCCGGCGCCATCGAGACCGACTTCGGCGGCGGCCTGGTGCGCGACAACCCGCAGTTCAACGCTGCCATCGCGGCGCAGACGGCACTCGGCCGCGTGGGCTTGCCCGACGACATCGGTGGCGCCGTGGCCGCGCTGCTTTCGCCCGGCAGCGCCTGGGTCAACGCGCAGCGCATCGAGGTCTCGGGCGGCCAGATGATCTGAGCGCGCGCCGCCTCCGGCGCAACGGCGGCCAGGGCGCTTGCGATACTCGCCGCTCCCATGCAGGCGATCCTGGCCGTCACCGTTCCCTTCTTCGCGCTCGTGCTGTGCGGCTACCTCGCCGCGCGGCAGCGCGTGCTGCCCGAAGCGGCGATCCCCGGGCTCAATGCCTTCGTGCTTTTCTTCGCGCTGCCGTGCATGCTGTTCCGCTTCGGCGCGAGCCAGCCGTTTGCGCAGCTGATCAACCCGTCGCTGATCGCGATCTATGCGCTGGCGGCGCTGGTGATCGTGTTCTTCACCGTGGCCGTCACGCTGCGCCGTGTGGACGGGAAGGGCGTCGACACGAAGAACGCGGCCTTCGGTGCGCTGGTGGCGGCGTTCCCCAACACCGGCTTCATGGGCGTGCCGCTCTTGGTGGCGCTGCTCGGCGATCGGGCGGCGGGGCCGGTAATCGGCACCATCCTGACCGACCTCTTTCTCACGAGCTCGTTGTGCATCGCGCTGGCCCAGGCCGGGCCGGCCGACGACGGCCAGCCCCATGACAGCGTGTGGGCGACGGTGTTGCGCTCGCTGCGGGGCGCCTTGAGCAACCCGCTTCCCTGGTCGATCGGGCTGGGGGCGGCGCTGGCGGCGAGCGGGCTCGCGCTGCCGGAGCCGGTGTCCCAGGTCATCAAGATGCTGGCCGATGCGGCCTCGCCGGTGGCGCTCTTCACCATCGGCGCGGTGCTGTGGCGGGCGGGGCAGCATGCGCACACGCGAACGCCGCTCGGGCAGTACCTGCCGGTGGCGTTGATCAAGCTCTTCGTGCACCCGCTGCTGGTGCTGGGCATCGGGCTGCTGCTGCGCGCCGGCGGACTGCCGGTGCCGGAGTTCGGCTTGATGGTCCTGATGCTCGCCGCCGCGTTGCCGAGTGCGAGCAATGTGTCGTTGCTCGCCGAGCGCTATGGGGCCGACAACGGGCGGGTGGCGCGGATCATCATGGCGAGCACGGTGTTGGCGTTTCTGACGTTTTCGTTGTTGGCTTGGGGGGTGGGGGTTGGGCGTGGTTGAAGGCTTGTTCACGGCGTGACGCCGCGCCGGGATGTGCGCCCGGCGGCGCAGTCCCTTTGCTTTGCTTGCCCAGCGAGCTTCGCTCGCTCGTTCAGACAGCTGCCCGAAGTCAGTTCACCAAGCGCGCTTCTCAGGGCTGCCCACACAAACAATGCGCCACCGCCGCAAACGGCTTGCGCCCCTCGGTCAGCTCGGTGACCCACCCCAGCTCGCGCCGCGCCTCGCGCAGCACCGGCCCCATCCCCGGTGCCACCTGTGCATCGAGCCAGCCGGCCACGCTCTCCCGCACGCCGCCGCTCAGCCAGGCCAGGAGCTTCTCCGCCCGCCCGGCTTCCGGCTGGATCACGAGCACGCGCGGGTTCTCGCCCAGCTCCGCCCGCTTGGCCGCCGACTTCAGCGCATCGGCGTAACCGCCCAGCGTGTCGACCAGCCCGCGCTCCTTTGCCTGCGCCCCCGTCCACACGCGGCCCTGCGCCACCGCGTCGATCTTGTCGGGCGTGGTCTTGCGGGCCTGCGCGGCGCGGGTGGTGAAGTCGGTGTAGACACGGTTGATCGTGGACTGCAGCAGCTCCGCGAAACGCGGGTCGAGCGGGCGGCGCGGGTCGCCGGCGCCGGCGAGCCAGGTGGTCGTCACGCCGCCGGTGTGCACGCCGATCTTCTCCAGCGCTTTGTCGGCCGAGGGCAGCAAGGTGAACACACCGATCGAGCCGGTGACGGTGCCCGCATCGGCCATCAGCTCGTCGGTGGCGAGCGAGATCCAGTAGCCGCCTGAGGCGGCCACGTCGCCCATCGACACCACCACCGGCTTGCCGGCCGCGCGGGTGAGCTCCAGCTCGCGGCGGATCAGCTCCGAGGCGAAGGCCGAGCCGCCCGGTGAGTTGACGCGCAGCACCACCGCCTTCACCGACTTGTCTTCACGCGCCTTGCGGATCAGGTCGGCGGTCGACAGCCCGCCCACCTGGCCGGCCGGGGCGCGGCCGTCGACGATCTCGCCTTCGGCGATCACCACGCCGACCGCGTCGCCCACCGAGGCCGGTGAGTGGCGCGCCAGGTAGCCCTCGAACGACACCTGGCGGAAGGTCTTGCCCTCGGCATCCTTCGCCCCGCGCTCGATCATCAGCGTGCGCAGCTCGTCGCGGGTCTTCAGGCCGTCGACGAGCTTGGCCGAGAGGGCGAGCTTGGCCGCGTCGCCGCCCTCGGCCGCCAGGCGCTGCGGCAGCTCGTTGATGAGCGCCATCAGGGTGCCGGCCGGCAGCTTGCGGGCCTTTTCCACGCCGTCGACATAGCTGCCCCACAAGCCTCCGTAGGCATAGCCCATGGCCTCGATCGTCTCTTGCGACGGGCCGTTCAGCGTGAAGGGCTCGCCGAAGTTCTTGTAGGTGCCGGCGCGCACGAGGTTGACGCTGATGCCCAGCTTGTCGAGCGCATCGCGGTAATAGTTCTGGTAGCGGCCGAAGCCCTTGATGAACACCAGGCCCATCGGGTGCAGCAGCACCTCGTCGGCATGCGCCGCCAGGAAGTACTGGGCCTGCTCGTAGTGGCCGCTCCAGGCGGTGACCTTCTTGCCGCTCGCGCGGAAGCGCTGCAGCGCCGCGGCCACCTCCCGCAGGCTGGCCATGCCGCCGCCCTGGAATTCATCGAGCAGCAGCACGGCGCTCGTGATCTGCGGGTCGCGGGCGGCCGCGTCGAGCACCGTCAGCACGTCGCGCAGCTGCGTGCTCTTGGGTGCCTCGCCCGAGAGCTGCGACAGGGCGGCGTCGCGCATGCCCTGCGCATGCTGCTCGACCAGCGGGCCACGCAGGTTGAGCACCAGCGCGGTCTGGTCCTCCAGCTTGGGCGGTCCACTGGTGGCGATGGCCACGATCACGATCGTCAGGATCAACAGGAAGATCAGGTTGAGCACCAGCCGGCGGGTGCCGTCGATCAACCACCAGGCACGCCCCAACCAGCGGCGCAGGGCAGAACGGGGAGCGGTCATGAGATCTCCAATGTGTGAACCATGTCACTTTAAGTGAGGGTGAATAGCGCCATAAGGAGCCTGTCAAGCCCCGCCGACGTAACCAAAGGTGAGCCGAACCTTGGCCGGCGCCAAGACGCGGTGTTGTCCTACAGGCGCATCCTGCACCGCGTCATAGCATTTGTCTCGGGCCACGGTTCCCTCCTCCCTCCCTCCCTGAATGCTGTGGCTCATTCAGCGGGCCAGTGCGCGAGCACGGCCCGCTTTTCTTTTGGCGTTGCCCACAATGCAGGCTTCGCGTTCGAGGAGTGGCCCCATGCCCATCCGCATCGTTCGACTCGGTGAGCCCCGTGCCGCGGGCGAGGGCCTGCGCATCGGCACCGTGCGCCGCCCGCCGCGCGGCGTGCCCAAGGCCGAGTTCGCGAAGCGCGACTACTACGACGTGTGGTTGCCCAATCTTGCGCCCAGCGAGGCCTTGCGGAAGGAAGCGTTGGCCGCGGAGACTGACGCGCAATGGAAGGCCTTCGCCCGCCGCTACCGGGCCGAGATGAAGGAGCCGGAGCGCGCGCACCTGCTCGACACGCTGGCCGCGCTCTCGCACACCGCGGCATTCGCCCTCGGCTGCTACTGCGAGGACGAGAACCGCTGCCACCGCTCGCTGCTGCGCGACTTGCTGGCCGAGCGAGGCGCGGTCTTGAAGTGATAGCCTTGCCCGCTCTCTGAACCCGACCGCCGCTCCCATGTCCCAGCCCCTCGTCATCGTCGGCTCCGGCCTCGCCGGCTACAACCTCGCCCGCGAATTCCGCAAGCTCGACAAGGAGACGCCGCTCGTCGTTGTGAGCCGCGACCACGCCGGCTTCTATTCCAAGCCCATGCTCTCCAACGCCCTGGCCGGCAAGAAGACGGCGGCCATGCTGGTGATGAAGGCTGCCGAGAAGATGCGCGAGGAGCTCAACGCGACGCTGCTCGCCAAGACCGAGCTGAAGCGGCTCGACACCGCCGCGCAGACCCTCGAGCTCACGAGCGGCGAGACCATCGCCTACCGCGACCTTGCGCTCGCCCTCGGCGCCGACCCGATCCGCCTGCCGTTGCCAGGCGACGCCGAGCCGGACGTGCTCTCGGTCAACGACCTCGACGACTACGCACGGTTCGCCGAGCGGCTCGAAGGGGCCGACACCGTCGCCATCCTCGGTGGCGGCCTGATCGGCTGTGAGTTCGCCAACGACCTGCTGCACCGCGGCGTGGCACCGACGGTGATCGACGTCGCCGACAAGCTGCTCTCGCGCCTGCTGCCGCCGCAGGCGAGCGACCGGCTGCAGGAGAAGCTTGGCGCCGCCGGGGTGGCGTTTCGCCTGGGCGTGTCGGTCACACGCGTCGACCGCGACGTCAACGGCTATCAACTGACGCTGAGCGACGGCAGCCGGCTCTACGCCGACCGTGTGCTCTCGGCCATCGGCCTGCGGCCGCGCACCGGCCTGGCCTCTGCGGCCGGCATCGCCACGCAGCGCGGCGTCACCACCGACCGGCTGCTCGCCACCAGCGCGCCGCATGTCTACGCGCTCGGCGACTGCGCCGAGGTCGCCGGCCTGTCGCTGCCCTTCGTGCTGCCGCTGATGGCGCAGACCCGCGCACTCGCTGCCACGCTCGCGGGCACGCCGACGCCGGTGGTCTACCCCGCGATGCCGGTCACGGTGAAGACCCCGGCCTGCCCGACCGTCGTGTGCCCGCCGCTGCCAGGTGGTGCCGGCAGCTGGACGGTGGAGCTGAGCGACGACGCCTGCACGGCCCGGTTCACCGACGCGACGGGCCGGCTGCTGGGCTTTGCCCTGCTCGGCACGGCGGTCTCGCAGCGCCAGGCCCTGGCCGCGCAGGTGCCGGCCTGGCTGGACGGCTCAGATCGCCAGAGGGTCGACGTCTAGCGCCCAGCGCAGCACGCCCTTGTGCTCCGACTTCAATCGGGTGAGCGCATCCACCCACGGACGTAGCACGCGCTGCAGGTTGCCGCGCGCCGACGACTCCACCAGCATCTGCATGCGCTCCACGTTCGCCACCCGTGCGATGTGGTGCGGCACCGGCGGGTAGATCAGCAGCTCGTTGGCGCCGGGGATCGTTTCCGCAAGCGCTGCCGCGGCCTGCAGGAACTCCTTCGCGGCTGAAGCCGTGCGCGCCTCGGCGCGCAGCAGTGCCAGGTGGCTGAACGGCGGCAGGCCGGCCATGCTGCGCTCCTTCAGCTGGCTCTCGGCGAAGGCCTTGAAATCGTGGCGCAGCAGCGCCGCGTAGAGCGGGTGCGTGGGGTGCCAGGTCTGCACCACCATCTCGCTGCGGTCGGCCTGCGCGGCATCGCGCCCGGCGCGGCCGGCCGCCTGCATTAGGAGCGCGAAGAGCCGCTCGGGCGCGCGGAAGTCGCTGCTGAAGAGCGCGTTGTCCGGGCTCACCGCCGCCACCAGCGTGATGCGGCGGAAGTCGTGGCCCTTGGCCACCATCTGCGTGCCGACGAGCACGTCGACGTCGCCCGCGTGCACGGCCGAGAGCTGCGCTTCGAGCGCGCCTTTCTGCCTGGTGCTGTCGGCATCGATGCGGGCCACGCGGGCGCCGGGCAGGGCCTCGGCGAGCTGTTCTTCCAGGCGCTCGGTGCCGCGGCCGAGCGGGGCGATGTCGAGGTTGCCGCAGTCGGGGCAGGCGCGCGGCACGCTCTGCGTGAAGCCGCAGTGGTGGCAGCGCAGCGTGCGGTCGACCTTGTGAAACACGCGCCAGGCGCTGCAGTGCGGGCAGTCGCTCTTCCAGCCGCAGGCCCCGCAGTGCAGCACCGGCGCGTAGCCGCGGCGGTTGAGGAAGACGAGGCTCTGCTCGCCACGCTCCAGGCGGCGCGCCAGGGCGCCCACGAGCTGCGGCGACAAGAGCGTGGTCACGCCCGGTGCCTTGGGCAGCAGGTTCATGTCGACCAGCCGCACCGCCGGCAGGGCGCCGTTGCCCACGCGGTGCGCAAGCGTCAGCCGCTCGTAGCGGCCTTGTTCGGCGCGTTGCCAGCTTTCCAGCGAGGGCGTGGCCGAGCCGAGCACCACGCAGGCGCCTTCCAGCTTGCCGCGGTAGACGGCGAGGTCGCGTGCCGAATACCGGGCACCTTCCTGCTGCTTGTAGGACGGGTCGTGTTCCTCGTCGACCACGATCAGCCCCAGCCGCGGCAGCGGGGCAAACACCGCCATGCGGGTGCCCAGCACCAGGTCGGCCAGGCCCAGGTGGGCGGCCAGCCAGTTCTTCAGGCGCTGCGCCGGCGTCAGGCCGCTGTGCAGCGAGACGATGCGCTTCGGCGACGGGCCGCTGCCGAAGCGCTCGGCGAAGCGCGCCTCGAGCTGCGGCGTGAGGTTGATCTCGGGCACCAGCACCAGCACCTGGCGACCGGCGGCCAGTGCGTCTTCGGCGGCGCGCAGGTAGACCTCGGTCTTGCCGCTGCCGGTGAGGCCGTGCAACAGCACGACCGGCGCGTTGCCCGGCGAGCTGAGCTCGCCGAGGCGGGCGAGCGCCGCGGCCTGGTCGGGCGTGAGCTCCGGCCGGGTGGGAGCGGGGCCGGACGGCGGCAGCGCCCACGCCTTGCGCAGGCGCGCCACGCGCTGGGCGAGCTGGGTGTCATCGAGCTTGCGCAGCTCCGGCGGCAGCACCGACAGCGCGACTTCGCCCAGCCCCCGCTGGTAGTACGACGCGGCAAAGTCCACCAGCTCGCACCAGCGGGCCGACAGCGGCGGCACCGCGTCGAGCACCGAGGCAATCGGCTTCAGCGAAATCGAAGGCTCGGGCTGGGCGTCGCCCGGCCACACGATGCCGGTGACCTCGCGCCGCCCCAAGGGCGCGCGGACCAACGTTCCAGGTGAGAGCGTGCGCTCGCTCAGATAGTCGAGTGCACCGCCCAGGCCGCTGTGCTGCGGGGCGTCGACGGCCACACGAACGGGCAGGCGGTCATCCATCGGCAAGGTCGGAAAGGGCTCGAACGGGCCGGGGCACCGTATTAGGAATGAGTCTTAAGTCGCTGATTTTTCAGCGCTTTTGAATGTTTCCACGACTCTTGTGGATAACTTTGTGGGGAACCTGCAAAAAGTGACGCTAGATCCTTGATTTTCGGGCCTTCGCGCTGCGTTGCTCACTTTCGAAGCAGATCCGGCACTCAATGAAATCAAGGACTTAGCTACCTAATCAGAAATACTGATGGTGCAATGCGTCAGCCTTGTCCTACACGCGTCAGATTCGCGGTTTTGGGGATAAGTCAAGGCCTGAGTGCTCGCTCACCGGGAAAGCACTGCAGGCCGTTCCAGAAACTTGCAACCAAGTGCAACCAGACCGGAAGTCACTGGTGAAGGCTGGGCGAATGCTCATGCACGGCGTCGACCAGTGCCGCCACGCTCTCCGGCGGCGTGTGCTGGCTGATGCCATGGCCGAGGTTGAAGATGTGGCCGGCTGGTCGGCCGTCGGCATTCCAGGCCCCGAAGCTGTCGAGCGTCTTGATCACTTCTGCGCGCACCTGCTCGGGCGAGGCGAAGAGCACCGACGGGTCGAGGTTGCCCTGCAGCGCGCTGAACTGGCCGATGCGCTGGCGGGCGGCGGCGAGGCTCACCGTCCAGTCGAGCCCGACCACGTCGCAGCCCAGCGCGGCGATTTCTTCAAGCCACAACCCGCCACCCTTGGTGAACACGATGTGCGGGATGCGTTTGCCTTCGTGCTCGCGCTTCACCTGCGCGAGCGCGCGGCGGGTGTAGTCGAGGCTGAAGGACTGGAAGGCGCCGTCGGCCAGCACGCCGCCCCAGCTGTCGAACACCATCACCGCTTGCGCGCCGGCCTCGATCTGGGCGTTGAGGTAGGCGGCGACCGCATCGGCGTTGACCGTGAGCATCTTGTGCAGCAGGTCGGGCCGGCTGTAGAGCATGGTCTTGACCAAGCGGTAGTCGTCGGAGCCGGCGCCTTCGACCATGTAGCAGGCGAGCGTCCAGGGGCTGCCCGAGAAGCCGATCAGCGGCACGCGGCCGTTGAGCGCCTTGCGGATGGAGGTGACGGCGTCGAAGACGTAGCGCAGCTTGTCGAGGTCGGGCACGGCGAGCTTCGCGACTGCGGCCTCGTCGCGCACCGGGTGGGCGAACTTCGGGCCCTCGCCCATTGCGAAGCTCAGGCCCAGGCCCATGGCATCCGGGATGGTGAGGATGTCGCTGAAGAGGATGGCGGCGTCGAGCTTGTAGCGCTCCAGCGGCTGCAGCGTCACCTCGGTGGCGAAGTCGGTGTTGGTGGCCAGGCCCATGAAGCTGCCCGCCTTGGCGCGCGTGGCGCGGTACTCGGGCAGGTAGCGGCCGGCCTGGCGCATCAGCCAGACGGGCGTGTGGTCGGTGGGCTGGCGCAGGCAGGCGCGCAGGAAGCTGTCGTTTTGTAGGGGCGCGAACATCAACGGATTATCCCTGCCGTCCCATAATCGGCCGCACCTTTCCCACGGAGACCGCCATGCTCGCCCAGAACGTCCTGCAGACCATCGGCAACACGCCGCACATCCGCATCAACCGCCTGTTCGGCAACTCGCACAGCGTGTACGTGAAGAGCGAGCGTTCCAACCCGGGCGGCTCGATCAAGGATCGCATCGCGCTGTCGATGATCGAGGCGGCCGAGGCGAATGGCACCTTGAAGCCCGGCGGCACCATCGTCGAGCCGACCTCGGGCAACACCGGCGTGGGCCTGGCGATGGTCGCGGCCGTCAAGGGCTACAAGCTGATCCTCGTGATGCCCGAGAGCATGAGCGTCGAGCGCCGCCGCCTGATGCTGGCCTACGGCGCGAGCTTCGTGCTGACGCCACGCGAGAAGGGCATGAACGGCTCGATCGCCAAGGCGACCGAGATCGTGGCCTCCACCCCCGGCGCCTGGATGCCGCAGCAGTTCGACAACCCGGCCAACATCGACGTGCACGTGCGCACCACCGCGCAGGAGATTGCGGCCGACTTCCCCGGCGGGGTCGACGTGCTGATCACCGGCGTGGGCACCGGCGGCCACATCACCGGCTGCGCCAAAGTGCTGAAGAGCCTGTGGCCGACGCTCAAGGTGTTCGCGGTGGAGCCCAGCGCGTCGCCGGTCATCAGCGGCGGCAAGCCGAGCCCGCACCCGATCCAGGGCATCGGGGCCGGGTTCATCCCGAAGAACCTGCACACCGACCTGCTCGATGGCGTGATCCAGGTCGAAGCCGAAGCGGCGAAGGAATACGCCCGCCGTGCCGCGCGTGAAGAGGGGCTGCTGGTCGGCATCTCGTCGGGCGCCGCGCTGGCCGCCATTGCACAGAAGCTGCCGGACATCGCCAAGGGCGCCACGGTGCTGGGCTTCAACTACGACACGGGCGAGCGCTACCTGTCCATCGAAGGCTTCTTGCCCAACGAATGAAACCGCGCGTCCTCATCGTCGAGGACGAGCCCGGCATCGCCGACACGCTGCAGTACGCGTTGCGGACCGACGGGTTCGAGCCGGCCTGGGCGGCGACCGGTGAAGAAGCGCTGTCGCAGTTCAAGGTGCAGCGGCCCTCTCTGGTGATCCTCGATGTCGGCCTGCCCGACACCAGCGGCTTCGAGGTGTTCAAGCGCCTGCGTGAAGTGGCCGACGTGCCGGTGGTGTTTCTCACCGCCCGCAGCGACGAGATCGACCGCGTGGTCGGCCTCGAACTCGGCGCCGACGACTACGTGGCCAAGCCGTTTTCGCCGCGCGAACTGGTGGCGCGGGTGCGCTCCATCCTGCGGCGCAGTGCGAAGGCGGCCGCGGCTCCGGCCGAGCCTGCGTTGCCGCTGACCATCGACGAAGGCAAACGCCAGATCCGCTTCTACGGCAAGCTGCTCGAACTCTCGCGCTACGAGTTCGGCCTGCTGCAGACGCTGGCCTCGCGCCCCGGCCATGTGTTCAGCCGCGACACGCTGCTCGCCCGCGTGTGGGGTGACGACACCGAAAGCCTCGACCGGACCGTCGACGCCCACGTGAAGACGCTGCGCGCGAAGATGAAGACCGTGGCGCCGACGCTGGAGCCGATCCGCACGCACCGCGGCTCGGGTTACGCGCTGGGCGAAGACCTCCCGCCGACCTTGCCTGCGTGAGCAAGCGGACACGCATCTTCCTCGGCATCCTCCTGGCCTACGTGATCGGCGTGGGCCTCCTGATGTACCGCCAGCTGGAGGACATCGACCCACGCTACCGCGAGTCGGCCGAGGAAAACCTGGTCGAGACCTCGCAGCTGATGGCCACGCTGCTCGAAGGCGCTTCGCGCGACGGCACGCTGCAGGTCGACGCGCTCGGCCCGGTGTTCCAGGCGCTCTACGCGCGCCGCTTCAAGGCCGACATCTACGGTTTCGAGAAGACCCGCGTCGAGCTGCGCATGACGGTGGTCGACCGCGGCGGCACGGTGGTGTTCGATTCGACCAACCGCTCGCTCGGCGCCGACCACTCGCTGTGGCGCGACATCCGCCGGGCGCTGCAAGGTGAATACGGTGCTCGCACCACGCCCGACGTGGAGGGCGACCCGAGCAGCTCGGTGATGTACGTGGCCGCGCCCATCCGCGTGGGCGGCGCGATCATCGGCGCGGTCAGCGTGGGCAAGCCGGTGCAGAGCTTCGGCCAGTTCGTGCAGGCGGCGCGTCGCAAGACCTTGCTCGTCGGCACGACCTCGGTGGTGGCGGTGCTGCTGCTGGTGGTGATCCTCTCGGTGTGGCTGGTGCGGCCCTTCGGCGTGGTGGCCGACTACGTGCGCTACGTGAAGGCGCAGCGCAGCTTCAGCCTGCCGCGGCTCACCCGGCGGGCGCTGAAGGCGATCGGCGCGGCCTACGACGAGATGCGCGACGCGCTCGCCGGCCGCAACTACGTGGCCGACTACGTGCAGACGCTCACGCACGAAGTGAAGAGCCCGCTCTCCGCCATCCGCGGCGCGGCCGAGCTGCTGCAGGAGCCGATGCCCGACGCCGACCGGGCGCGTTTCATCGCCAACATCGCGCGCGAGACGCAGCGCATCCAGGAGCTGGTCGACCGCATGATGGAGCTCACCGCGCTCGAGTCGCGCCGTGCACTCGACGCGCCGGTGCCGGTCGCGTTGCGCTCCCTGTTGCAGGAGCTGGTGGTTTCGGTGCAACCGGCGGCCGCGATGCGCGGCTTGAACGTGGTGCTCGACGACGGGGACGACGCCAGCGTGCAGGGCGACGCCTTCCTGCTGCAGCGCGCCGTGTCGAACCTCGTCGACAACGCGCTTGATTTCTCGCCCGCCGGCGGCACGGTCACGCTCGCGCTGAAGCGGCAGCGCCGGCACGCCGAGCTCACCGTCCGCGACCATGGGCCCGGCATCCCCGACTACGCCGAAGACAAGGTGTTCGAGAAGTTCTATTCGCTCGCGCGCCCGCAGTCGCGCAAGAAGAGCACCGGCCTCGGCCTGACCTTCGTGAAGGAGATCGCCGAGTTGCACGAGGGCCGCGTGACATTGGCCAACGCACCGGGCGGCGGCGCGCTGGCCACGCTCACCCTCCCGGTGAGCGACGGCAACGGCTGAGCCTTACTTGGCGGCGGCCTTGCTGTAGACGATCTTCTTCTTGCCTCCGTCGCAGCTGCCCACCACCTTGCCGTCGCCGACCTTGTCGGTGTCGACGACCTCGAGCTTGTAGCCCGCCACCTTCTTCTCGTCGAGCTTGGCGGCGATCTCCGACTTCAGCTCTTCGCAGGGCTTACCGGCGGCAAAGGCCGGCGAGGCAAGGGCGAGCAGCACTGCCGACAGGATCAGGTTCTTCATCAAGGGTCTCCTCCGGGTTGAACGATGAGCCGCCAGTATCGCGGCTTCGCTTGAGTTCACGCAGTCTTCACAGAGCCGCTCTCAGGCTTCAAATCGGCTTCGAGCGCCGCGCCGATCCTCTCTCGCACGCCACCGCCGTGGTGGCATCGCCCAGGAGAGGAGCCATGTCCCGCCCCCGCATTCCCTACAACCCGCTCACCCGCACCGGCCGCGTGCTGTGGTGCATGGCGCTCGCGGCCTTCTCCGCGGTGCTGATGCTGTTCTGGTCGCCCGCGCATGCCGACGACTCCGAAGCCCTGCGCGCCGAGAGCCCGTACTTCGCCGTCAACAGCAGCGAGCCCGGCACCGACCGGCTGCCGCTCAAGTCGACCGACGTCAACGTGAAGATCGCCGGCGTGATCGCCGACGTGACGGTGACGCAGCACTACCGCAACGAAGGCCAGCGCCCGATCGAAGCACGCTACGTCTTCCCGGGCTCGACGCAGGCCGCCGTCCATGCGATGACGGTCAAGCTCGGCGGCCGGGTGCTCACCGCGCGCATCAAGGAAAAGGAACAGGCCCGCATCGAGTACCAGGCCGCCAAGCGCGAGGGCAAGACCAGTGCGCTGCTCGAGCAGCGCCGGCCCAACGTCTTCGAGATGAACGTGGCCAACATCCTGCCCGGCGACGACGTGGCGGTGGAGCTGCGCTACACCGAGCTGCTGCGCCCGACCGATGCGCAATACGGCTTCGTCTTCCCGACCGTCGTCGGCCCGCGCTACAACAGCCCGAGCGCCGCCGCACACAACGGCGGTGCGATCGGCGGTGCCTACCTGAAGCAAGGCACCGCCTCGAACGCGCCGCTCACGCTGCGCGTGGTGCTCGACACGCCGCTCCCGGTGCGCGCCGTCGCCTCGCCCTCGCACGAGGTGATGATCGACGGCATCGGCAGCACGCATGCCGCGGTGTCGCTCAAGCCCAGCGAGCAACCCGCCAACAACCGTGACTTCATCCTCAACTACCGCCTGGCCGGCGACCGCATCGAGGCCGGCCTGGTGCTCTACCGCGGCACGCCCGATGACGGCGATGAGGGCGGCGCAGAGAACTTCTTCCTCGCGATGGTCGAGCCGCCCAAGGCGGTGGCGCCGCGCGAGATCAACCCGCGCGACTACATCTTCGTGGTCGACATCTCGGGCTCGATGCACGGCTACCCCCTGGAGACGGCCAAGGTGCTGCTGCGCAACCTGATCGGCGGCCTGCGCCCGAGCGACACCTTCAACGTGATGCTCTTCTCGGGCAGCAACCGCATGCTCGCGCCCGCCTCGGTGCCGGCCACCCGCGCCAACATCGAGCAGGCCATCCGCACGATCAACGAGATGGGCGGTGGTGGCAGCACCGAGATCGTGCCCGCCTTGAAGCGTGTGGCCGCCCTGCCCAAGGCCGAGGAGGTGTCGCGCAGCGTGATCTTCGTGACCGACGGCTACGTGAGCGTCGAGGCCGAGGTGTTCCGCCTCATCCGCCAGAACCTCAACCAGTTCAACGTGTTCTCGTTCGGCATCGGCACGAGCGTCAACCGCCACCTCATCGAAGGCATGGCGCGCGCCGGCCAGGGCGAGGCCTTCATCGTCACCAAGCCGGAGCAGGCGGCCGCGCAGGCCGAGCGGCTGCGCCGCATCATCGAGACGCCGGTGCTCACCCAGGTGAAGGCGAGCTTCGAAGGCATCGACGCCTACGACGTGGAGCCGCTGCAACTGCCCGACGTGCTGGGCGGTCGGCCGGTGGTGGTGTTCGGCAAGTGGCGCGGTGAGTGGGCCGGCAAGTTCGTGCTCGAAGGGCGTGCGGCCGATGGCCCCTACCGCCAGGTGCTGACCGCCTTGCCGGACGGCCAGGGCCCGTCGGCGCTGCGCCAGCTGTGGGCGCGCCAGCGCATCGCCGCCTTGAGCGACCAGGAGGCACTCGAAGGGGGCAGCACGCAGAAGGCGCAGATCACCGAGCTGGGCCTGCGCTACAGCCTGCTCACGCCCTACACGAGCTTCATCGCCGTCGACCAGCGTGTGCGCAATTCCAACCCGTCGCAGACGCAGCCGGTCGACCAGCCCTCGCCGCTGCCCGAAGGCGTGAGCAACCACGCGATCGGCGCCGAAGTGCCGAGCACGCCGGAGCCGGGCGCCATCGCGGCGCTGCTGGTGGTGCTCGGCATCGTGATCGCCGGCGTGTGGCCGTCGCGTCGCCGCCGTCGCAAGGAGTGACCCATGGCCACTGCCTTCATCGCCACCCATCCGCTCGGGCGTTGGCAGGCCCGTTGCGAAGCGCTGTCGCCGCTGGCCTGGCTGGGCCTGCAGGCAGCCGCCCTCTGGCCGCACTGGCGCTGGGCCGGGGCGCGCCTCGCCGATGGCTCGGACGACCCGCTCGGGCTGGCCGCGCTCGCCGCGCTGGGCCTGTGGGTGGCGCAGCGTGAGCCGCTGCTGCGCGGCTCGCCGCGGCGGGCCTGGGCGTTCGCTTCCGCGGCCGTGACGATCATGGCCACGCTCGCGCTCTTCTTCCTGCCGCCCTTGCTCGGCGCCGTGCTGGCCGTGCTGGCCCTTGCCGCCGGATTGCGCAGCGTGATGCCCTCCGGCCAGCCGTGGCTGCCCGTCGCCGGCCTCGCGGTGCTGGCGCTGCCGGTGGTCTCGTCGCTGCAGTTCTATGCCGGCTATCCGCTGCGGGTGGTCACGGCGGAGATCAGCACCTGGGTGTTGCAGCTCGCCGGCCTGGCGGCCGAGCGCAGTGGCACCGCGATGCTGGTGGAGGGCGAGCTCGTGATCGTCGATGCGCCGTGCTCCGGCGTGCAGATGGTGTGGATGGCGTACTTCTGCGCCTGTGCGGTGGCGGCGTTCAGCGGCCTGCGTGACCGCGCGATGCTGGCTCGCCTGCCGCTTGTTGGCCTGCTGGTGCTGGCCGGCAACGTGCTCCGCAACAGCGTGCTGGTGACGCTCGAGGCGCAGCAGGCCAGCGTCTCCGAAGCGGTGCACCAGGGCGTGGGGCTCGTGGTGCTGCTGGCGGTGTGTGGCGCCGTCGTGGCGGTGATGCGCGGAGGCCGTGATGCGCAGGCTTGACCCCTGGTTCGCGCGCGTGCTGCTGGCCCTGGGCCTGGCGGCGTGTGCGCTCGCGCCGCTCGCGTTGCAGGCTGGTGCATCGCCGCGCGACTCGCGCGCGGCGCCCGAGTGGCCCACCGCCTGGGAGGGCCGCGCGCTGCGCCCGCTGGCGCTGAGCCCGGTGGAGGCGCGCTTCGCGTCACGTTTCCCCGGCCACATCGCGAGGCTCACCGATGGCGAGCAGGTGCTGGTGCTGCGCGAGGTGCGCGAGCCCACGCGCATGCTGCACCCGGCGGCCGACTGCTACCGCGGCATTGGCTACGCGATCGCCGACGCCCGCCTGGAGCGTGACGCGCAACAGCAGCTGTGGCGCTGCTTCGTCGCCGAGCGCGATGGGCAACGGCTGCGCGTCTGCGAGCGCATCGTCGATGCGAAGGGCGAGGCCTTCACCGATGCGTCGAGCTGGTTCTGGGCCGCGGCGCTGGGCCAGTCCACCGGCCCCTGGCGCGCCGTCACCACAGCGAGGGTGTTGTGAAACGCATACTGAAATGGCTGCTGGGGCTGCTGTGCGGCCTGCTCGCGGGCCTGGCGCTCGCCCTGTTCTTCGTGCTGCGTGCGCTGCAACCGGCACCCGGCGAGTGGACGCGCCTGGTGCAGCTCGGCCCCTTCCAGCGAGAGATCAGCATGCCCGCGGTGCTGCGCATCGCGAGCCATCCGTTCACGCTTCACCTCATGGCAGGGCGCAGCTTTCGCACGCCCTACGGCACGGTGCACTGGCAGGCGGTCAACGCACCCAACACCTGGCGCGCGGTGTGTGCGCCCTGCACGCTGCCGGTGGGTGGGCTCGGCCGCGAGCCGCTGCGTCTGTCGCGCGTGGAGTTCACCGTCGTGCCCGACATGCAGATGAACCTGCAGGGGCACTTCGCCCTTGGGGAGGGCGCCGAGCCGCTGCAGGGCCGCTGGTCGTCGCGCATCGAGCGGCAGCAGCTGGTGCTGCAGTTCCGCATCGCCGACGAGCCGGCCGTGCGCGCGTTTGCGCTCTTCCAGCGCGACATTCCCGAGTTCGCTCGCGCCCGCATCGACGGGCGGGTGAGCGTGAAGGCGCAATGGCGCTGGCCTGCGCGCGAGTGGGAGTTCAAGCCGCGGCTCGATGGCCTGCGGGTGTCAGGCCTGGGCACCGAAGTGCTGCTGAATGCGCAACCCGCCTGTGGCCGCGATGAGGGCGACGCCGAGCGGCCGGACTTCGGCCCCTGGCTGCCGCGCGCGGTGGTCGCTGCCGAAGACCAGCGCTACTACGAGCACCCGGGCTACGACCTGCAGGAGATCGTGGCGGCGTGGTTCGGCAACCAGCGCGACGAGCGTGCGGTGGCCGGTGGCAGCACCCTGGCGCAGCAGCTCGCGAAGCTGCTCTACACCGGCGACAGCCGACACCACGGCCGCAAGCTCCGCGAGCTGCTGTATGCGGTGGAGCTCGATCGCACGCTCGGCAAGCCGCGGCTGCTCAACCTCTACCTGGCGCTCGCACCGTGGGGCGATGGCCAATGCGGCGCCCAGGCTGCGGCGCGCCACTTCTTCCGCAAGGACGCTGCACACCTCACGCCGGTGGAAGCGGTGTGGCTCGCCACGCTGCTGCACAACCCCGACCGCGAGCTGGCCCAGATGGGCCGCCACGGCGATGCGAACCGTGCGCGGGTGGCCTGGGTCGCCGACCAGCTGCGGCCGGTGACGCGGGGCGAGCGCGAGGCGCTGGTGAAGGCGGCGGAACGCTGGCGCCCACCGGCTCCGGCACTGCGGGTCGCGATGGCGGTGGCGGCGTCGCAGGCCGCGCAGGGGCGCTGACGCGCCTCAGCCGCCGGCAAGCCAGTCGTCGGCGACGGCGGCCGCGTCGCGTGCCTGGCTCGCGTCCCACATGCGCTCGGGCGGCACCACGCGGGTGCCCGGTGCCGACTGCGGCAGCCGCGTCGCCAGTCGCGCGGCGAACTCGGCCACCTTGGCGGCGCGCACCGGCCGTTGCCGCTCGGGCACCATCATCTGCAGCTGCGAGAGCATCCAGTGCGCGAGGCGCTGCGCAGGGTGCTGATGTCGCACCTGCTCGGGCGGTTGCGCCGAGCGGACGAAGACCAGGTGCTCGAAGCCGAGCGCGGCGACGGCCTGTTCGTCGAGGCTTGCGAGGCCGCGCTTCAAGGCCTCGGGCAGCATGGCCTGGGTGTGCGGCATCACCACGACCAGGTGCCGCACCCCGCGCGCGTGCAGCTGGGTGGCGAGCGCCGTGAGCTGCTCCGGCTGCGGCCGGTAGAACGCAAGCTCCCGGCCGTTGACGCCGCGTTCGCGGTCGAACACGACCACGGCGGTCGGTGCCAGCGGCGTGGTGCCGCGCTCGTCCCAGGCCAGCGTGTGCAGGCCGCGCAGCCCGGTCTGCAGGGGCTGGGTGACGAACACGCTGACCTGCGCATGGTGCCGCGCCGCGAGCAGCCCTTCGAGCAAAGCCGAGCCGAGCGCGCCGGCACCGCCGCACACCAGCACGCGCGGGCCAGCGGAGGCGCGCGGCGCCGGCGCGTGGCCGGCACGCAGGGCTTCTCGGAGCAGGGACATGCGGCGAGTATCCATGCCCTTGAATTGCCGAGCGCACGCCGCATCTGGTGGCCGGGGTAGCATCGCCCCGCCTCGGCTATCAAGGGACACACGATGACGACGAAGAGACTCTGGCTTGCCGCGCTTGCACTTGCGGCCTCCCTCGGCCTCACCGGCTGTGGCTACAACGACTTCCAGCGCCTGGACGAGCAGACAAAGGCCGCCTGGTCCGAGGTGCTGAACCAGTACCAGCGCCGCGCCGACCTCATCCCCAATCTCGTGGCGACGGTGAAGGGCGAGGCGAACTTCGAGCAGGAGACGCTGACCAAGGTGGTGGAGGCCCGCGCGAAGGCGACGAGCATCCAGGTCACGCCCGAGACGCTCAACAACCCCGAAGCGTTCAACAAGTTCCAGCAGGCGCAGGGCGAGCTGAGCGGCGCGCTGAGCCGCCTGCTCGTCGTCAGCGAGAACTACCCGAACCTCAAGTCCAACCAGGGTTTCCAGGACCTGCGCGTGCAGCTCGAAGGTGCGGAGAACCGCGTCACCGTCGCCCGGAACCGCTACATCAAGGCGGTGCAGGACTACAACGTGCTCGCGCGCAGCTTCCCGAGCAACCTGACGGCCATGGTCTTCAACTACGAGCCGAAGCCGAACTTCACCGTGCAGAACGAGGCACAGATCTCCACCACGCCGACGGTGAACTTCGACAAGCCGGCCTCGGCCGCCAAGTAAGAAGCGACGCGTGATGCGCCTGTCTCTGGCGGGCCTTCTGGCGTGGCTCGTCGTCCTGCTGCTGGCACTGGCCTCGCCGGTGCGCGCGCAGGACGTGCAGCCGGTGCCGCCCTTGTCGGGCCGGGTGATCGACCAGACCGGCACGCTGACGCCCACGCAGGTGCAGGCGCTGACGGCCAAGCTCGAAGGCATCGAGCGGCAGCGCGGCTCGCAGCTCGTGGTGCTGATGGTCGCGACGACGCAGCCGGAAGACATCGCCTCGTATGCGCAACGTGTCGGCGACACCTGGAAGATCGGCCGCCGCGACGTGGGCGACGGCCTGCTCATCGTCGTCGCGAAGAACGACCGCAAGGTGCGCATCGAGGTGGCAAAGGCGCTCGAAGGCGCGGTGCCCGACTTGGCGGCCAAGCAGATCATCAACGACCGCATCACACCGGCCTTTCGCGCGGGCGACTTCGCGGGCGGGCTCAATTCGGCGGTGGATCGCCTGGCCGAGCGCATCGGCAGCGAAGGCTTGCCGGAACCGAGCGCGAAGTCGTCGGAGTGGCGTGGCGATGCAGGCGGCTTCGACCTCGAAGGCATCGCGATCTTCTTCTTCATCGGCGTGCCGATCGCCGGTGCCATTCTCACCTCGGTCTTCGGGCGCAAGCTCGGCTCGCTGGCCACGGCGGGTGCGGCGGGCGGGCTCGGGTGGTGGCTGACGACGAGTCTCCTGCTGGCGGGCGGTGCTGCGCTGGTGGCGCTGGTGCTCGTCGGCGTGATGGGGGTGGGCTCTCGGCGTGGCGGTGGCATGCCCATCATCTGGGGCGGCGGCGGTGGTGGCGGTTGGGGCGGGGGCTCCGGCGGCGGCTTCAGCTCAGGCGGCGGTGGTGATTTCGGCGGCGGTGGTGCCTCAGGAGACTGGTGACATGAACCGTTGGCTGCGCATCCTCAAGCACCGCTGGCTCGACGAGGCCGATGCACGCCGCGCCCTGGGCCCCGAGACCCTGAAGCGACTGCAGGCACGTGTGGCGCAGAGCGAACGTGGCCACAGCGGTGAGATCCGCATCTGCGTCGAGGCGGGCCTGCCGCTGTCGTACCTGTGGCGCAACGCCACACCGCGCGAACGTGCCGTCACGATGTTTGGCAAGCTGCGTGTGTGGGACACCGAGTACAACAACGGCGTGCTCATCTACCTGCTGCTGGCCGAGCATGCGATCGAGATCGTGGCCGACCGTGGGCTCAACCGCCATGTGAGCACCGAGCAGTGGCGCGAGCTGACCGCCGGCATGGCCGACGCGTTCCGCCGTGGCGACTACGAAGGCGGTCTCACTGCGGCGGTCGATGCGGTCGGCCAGATGCTCGACCGTCACTTCCCCTCGGTCGGCCCTGAGGCAAATCCCAATGAACTGCCCGACGCGCCTGTGGTCCAGTAGCTGTTGTTCCTCACTCAGCCCTGGAGCGCGCGTCCATGAAATCCAGCAGCCTCATCCGTTGGCGGGTGGTCGGTCTGATCGCGGCGTGCGCCGCCGTGGCGCATGCACAGACGGCGCCGCCGCTGAAGCCGGGGCTGTGGCAGGTGACGAGCGAGCGGCTGGTGGATGGCCAGAAGGTGCAGATGCCCGACATGTCCGCCCAGATGGCCAACATGCCGCCCGAGGCGCGCAAGCAGATGGAAGCCATGATGAAGCAGCGTGGCATCGACATGAGCGGTGGCGCGGGCAACACCAAGATCTGCATGACGCGCGAGCAGCTCGACGAAGGCCGCTGGCGCAGTGACGAAGGTAGCTGCAAGACTGACTTCACCACCCGCACCTCGACGCTGTGGAAATGGCGCTCGGTGTGCACCCAGCCGACCAGCGAGAGCGAAGGCGAGGCCAGCATCGCAAGCCCCGAGCGCTATACGGTGAAGATCAACACCACCAGCAACCGCAAGGGCGAGCCACGCAGCATGCAGATGACGATGAACGCGAAGTGGCTCGGCGCAGACTGCGGCGACGTGAAGCCGCTGTCGCCGCCACCGAAGACCAACCGGCCGGCGAAGCCCTGAACGGGGCGGCCGCCCTAGGCCGAGCAGCATCTGCGTGTGAACGGGTACGTCGCCAGGGCCCAGGTGGCGGTCGCGGCGGGATAGCCGCCCGGCCCTTCGACACCCACCTCGGCCGGCTCCGCACCCGGAACGTGGCGAAACGTGCCGAAGACCTGGTCCCACAGCGGCACCGACGTGGAGAAGTTGAGCGCCTCGCCGACCCGTGCGCTGTGGTGCCAGCGGTGCAGTTCTGCGGTGCCCATGACGTGGTTCAGCCAGCCCATGCGCCCGCGTGTGTTGGCGTGGGTGGCGAACGATTGAAGCTGCATGAAGACCGCAGCGAGGAGCACCGCGTCGGCGCTGAAGCCCAGCAGCGCCAGCGGGAGCAGCTTCACGGCCTTGAGCAGGACGACGTTCACCGGATGCGTGGTCAGGTTGTTGGTGACGTTCAGCGCTTCGGGCCGATGGTGGACCATGTGCACGCGCCATCCCCAGCCCCCGCGATGCAGCGCACGGTGCAGCCAATAGGCGCCGAACTCGGCCACGAGCACGGCGAGCGGGGCGGAGGCCCACAGCGGCAGCATCGACGCCGGCCCGCTGCCTGTGAATTGCAGCGTGGCGGCGGCCAGTGCGACACCGGCCAGGCCATCGGCGACGGCATTCATGCCGAGGAAGGACGCGTCGCGCCGCCAGTCCGCGGGCGTGGCCTGCCAGCGCGGGCGGTGAGGGCGCCAGCGCTCGAACGCGGCAAACCACCCGAGGGTGGCGAAGAGGTGCACGGCCAGGATGGCGGTGCCGCTCCAGCCGGCCGCAATCACCGCTGCCGTGTACGCCGGCGTCCACGCCAGGGCGAGCAGGTGGGCGTGGTTCCACTCGATATGATCCGCGGGCATCCAAAGCTCCATTGCAGTTGATGCCGGCATGCTCGTCGTGCGGCCGTGTCGGCGCATTAACCATGGTTCATTCCCGTCCCGCCGATTGCGCCGCCTGCCTCCCCGAAGCGCTCGCGCGTGTGATCGCGGCCGACCCCGCACTGACCCGCCACTGGCAGTCACTGCCGCAGCGGTCGCTCAAGGCTGGCGAGACCCTGTTGCGGATCGGCGAGCCCGCCCGTCATGTCTGGTGGATCCGCCAAGGGCTGCTGCGCTTCTACTTCCTGAGCCCGGAGGGCCTGGAGCGCAACAAATCCTTCCACGCCGAAGGCGCCTGGGTGGGCAGCGGCATGCCACCGCGCAGCACGCTCAGTGCCTATGCGATCGAGGCGCTGGAAGCGACCGAGGTGCTGGAGCTGTCGTACGAGTCGCTGCGAGACGTCATCGCGCGTTTTCCGGCCGTCGAGACGGTCCATGCCGACGCGTTGGGCTGGGCCTTCTCGGAACAGATCGCGCGCGAAGCCGAACTCCTCTCGGAGGACGCGGCCAGCCGCTACGCCCGTTTCCTGCGCGAGCGCCCGGAACTGGCGGCGCGGTTGCCCTTGCACCACATCGCCAGCCACCTGGGCATCACGAACGTGGCGTTGTCGCGCATCCGCCGGCGGCTCGGCCTCACGCGGGCCTGACGACTCTAAGAAAAAAGCCCGCAGCGGCCAAGCCGTGCGGGCTGATGTCGCAGGCGATACGGACCGCCTGGAAAACGTTCTGGTTATTTCTTGCGGAACTTGCGCAGTGCGGCGATCTGGGCGGCGAGCGCCACCAGTTCGTTCTGGGCCTTGGCGAGGTCGAGGTCGCTCTTGGCGTTCTTCAACGCTTCTTCGGCGAGCTTCTTCGCTTCGCTGGCCTTGGCTTCGTCGAGGTCCTTGCCGCGGATGGCGGTGTCGGCCAGCACGGTGACCGTGCCCGGCTGGACTTCGAGGATGCCGCCGGCCACGAACACGAACTCTTCCTGGCCGTTGTCGGCGCGCTCGATGCGCACCGCGCCCGGCTTGATGCGGGTGATCAAAGGCGTGTGGCGCGGGTAGATCCCGAGCTCGCCCAGTTCACCAGGCAGGGCGACGAACTTCGCTTCGCCGGAGAAGATGCTCTCTTCGGCGGAGACGACGTCTACGTGCAGGGTTGCCATGTGGTGTCCTTAGAGGTGGGGAGAAGTCCGGCAAGCGCGCGGCTTACTGAACCTTCTTCGCCTTCTCGATGGCTTCGTCGATGGTGCCGACCATGTAGAAGGCCTGCTCGGGCAGCGAGTCGCACTCGCCGTTGACGATCATCTTGAAGCCGCGGATGGTTTCCTTCAGCGGCACGTACTTGCCGGGCGAACCGGTGAACACTTCGGCCACGTGGAAGGGCTGCGACAGGAAGCGCTGGATCTTGCGCGCGCGGGCCACGGCCAGCTTGTCTTCCGGTGCCAGTTCGTCCATGCCCAGAATCGCGATGATGTCGCGCAGTTCCTTGTAGCGCTGCAGCGTGCCTTGCACGGCGCGGGCCACGGTGTAGTGCTCTTCGCCGACCACATTCGGGTCCAGCTGGCGCGAGGTCGAGTCGAGCGGGTCCACGGCGGGGTAGATGCCCAGCGAGGCGATGTCACGCGACAGCACCACGGTCGAGTCCAGGTGGGCGAAGGTGGTGGCAGGCGACGGGTCGGTCAGGTCGTCCGCCGGCACGTACACGGCCTGGATCGAGGTGATCGAGCCGACCTTGGTCGAGGTGATGCGCTCCTGCAGGCGGCCCATTTCTTCGGCCAGCGTCGGCTGGTAACCCACGGCGGAAGGCATGCGGCCCAGCAGTGCCGACACTTCGGTACCGGCCAGGGTGTAGCGGTAGATGTTGTCGACGAAGAAGAGCACGTCACGGCCTTCGTCGCGGAACGACTCGGCGATGGTCAGGCCGGTCAGGGCCACGCGCAGACGGTTGCCCGGGGGTTCGTTCATCTGGCCGTACACCATCGCGACCTTGGAGTTTGCGAGGTTCTCCTGGTCCACGACCTTGGAGTCGGACATCTCGTGATAGAAGTCGTTGCCTTCACGGGTACGCTCGCCCACACCAGCGAACACCGACAGGCCCGAGTGGGCCTTGGCGATGTTGTTGATGAGCTCCATCATGTTCACGGTCTTGCCCACACCGGCGCCGCCGAACAGGCCCACCTTGCCGCCCTTGGCGAACGGGCACACTAGGTCGATCACCTTGATGCCGGTTTCGAGCAGGTCCTGCGAGGGGCTCAGCTCGTCATATGCCGGCGGCTTGCGGTGAATGGACGCGGTGAGCTCCTGGCTCACGGGGCCACGCTCGTCGATGGGCGTGCCCAGCACGTCCATGATGCGGCCGAGGGTGGCCGGGCCGACCGGCACCGAGATCGGCGCGCCGGTGTTGGAGACGGTCAGGCCGCGGCGCAGGCCGTCGGACGAACCCAGTGCAATCGTGCGCACCACGCCGTCGCCCAGCTGCTGCTGGACTTCGAGCGTCAGGGCCGAGCCTGCCAGCTTGAGTGCGTCGTACACCTTGGGCATTGCGTTGCGGGGGAACTCCACGTCCACCACCGCGCCGATGCACTGAACAATCTTGCCTTCTGCTGCAACCGAAGCCATGTTCTTTCCTTTGGATCTAGAAAATTCTTTGCGTCATCAAACCGCGGCCGCACCGGCCACGATTTCCGACAGTTCTTTGGTGATGCCGGCCTGGCGGGTCTTGTTGTAGACCAGCTTGAGTTCGGCAATCACGTTGCCGGCGTTCTCGGTGGCGGACTTCATCGCGACCATGCGCGCCGACTGCTCCGAGGCCATGTTCTCGGCCACGGCCTGGTAGACCAGGGCTTCGGTGTAGCGCACCAGCAGCTCGTCGATCACCGTGGCGGCGTCGGGCTCGTAGAGGTAGTCCCAGCCGTGGCTGCTCTTGTCGACGGCCATGCTCTCGGCCGACAGCGGCAGCAGCTGCTGCACCACCGGCTCCTGCTTCATCGTGTTGATGAAGCGGGTGTAGCAGAGGTAGACGGCGGAGAGCTTGCCTTCGGCATACGCGTCGAGCAGCACCTTCACCGGGCCGATCAGCTTGTCGAGATGCGGCTGGTCACCCAGCTGCGTGGCCTGCGACACCACCTTGGCGCCGATGCGGTTGAGAAAGCCGAGGCCCTTGTTGCCGATCGCGACCGCTTCCGTCTTCTGGCCAGCCGCTTCCAGCTCGCGCAGCTTGCCGGTGAGGGCACGCAACACGTTGGTGTTGAGGCCGCCACACAAACCCTTGTCGGTGGTGACGACGATGAAACCGGCAGTCTTCGCCGTTTCGTTCTTCACCATGAACGGGTGCTTGTACTCGGGCGTGGCCTGCGACAGGTTGGCCGCCAGACTGCGCACCTTCTCGGCGTACGGACGCGCATGGCGCATGCGGTCCTGCGCCTTGCGCATCTTGGAGGCGGCAACCATCTCCATGGCCTTGGTGATCTTCTTGGTGTTCTCCACCGATTTGATCTTGCCGCGTATTTCCTTGCCTGCTGCCATGTCTGGCTCCTGTCAGATTAGGCGAAGGACTTCTTGAAGGCGCCGATGGCGTTCTTCAGTTCGGCCTTCGACTCGTCGTCGAGCTTCTTGGTGTCCTCGATCTTCTTCAGCAGGCCGGCGTGGCTGGTCTTCAGGAACTGGTGCAGGCCGGCTTCGAAGGCGAGCACCTTCTTGACGTCGATGTCGTCCATGAAGTTCTCGTTCACGGCGAACAGCGTGGCCGACATCAGGCTGATGGGCAGCGGCGAGTACTGGGCCTGCTTCAGCAGTTCGGTCACGCGGGCACCGCGGTCGAGCTGCTTGCGGGTGGCTTCGTCCAGGTCGGAGGCGAACTGCGCGAACGCCGCCAGCTCACGGTACTGGGCGAGGTTGGTACGGATGCCGCCCGACTGGCGCTTGACCACGTCGGTCTGTGCCGCCGAACCCACGCGCGACACCGAGATACCGGCGTTGATGGCGGGGCGGATGCCGGCGTTGAACAGCGAGGTCTCCAGGAAGATCTGGCCGTCGGTGATCGAGATCACGTTGGTGGGCACGAAGGCCGACACGTCACCGGCTTGCGTCTCGATGATGGGCAGCGCGGTCAGCGAACCGGTCTTGCCCTTGACTTCACCCTTGGTGAAGGCTTCGACGTAGTCGGCGTTCACGCGGGCGGCACGCTCGAGCAGGCGGCTGTGGAGATAGAACACGTCGCCGGGGTAGGCTTCGCGGCCCGGCGGGCGGCGCAGCAGCAGCGACACCTGGCGGTAGGCCACGGCCTGCTTGGACAGGTCGTCGTACACGATCAGCGCGTCTTCGCCGCGGTCACGGAAGTACTCGCCCATCGTGCAGCCCGAGTAGGCCGACACGTACTGCATGGCGGCCGATTCGGCGGCCGAGGCGGCCACGACGATGGTGTATTCCATCGCGCCGTTGGCTTCCAGTGCGCGCACCACGTTCTTGATCGACGAGGCCTTCTGGCCGATCGCGACGTAGATGCAGGTCATGTTCTGACCCTTCTGGTTGATGATCGTGTCGATCGCCACGGCGGTCTTGCCGGTCTGGCGGTCGCCGATGATCAGCTCGCGCTGGCCACGGCCGATCGGCACCATGGAGTCGATGGACTTGAGGCCGGTCTGCATCGGCTGGTCGACCGACTTGCGCGCGATCACGCCCGGAGCGATCTTCTCGATCGGCGCCGACAGCTTGGCGTTGATCGGGCCCTTGCCGTCGATCGGCTGGCCGAGCGCGTTGACCACGCGGCCCTTGAGTTCGGGGCCGATCGGCACTTCCAGGATGCGGCCGGTGCACTTGACCGTGTCGCCTTCCGAGATGTGCTCGTACTCGCCCAGGATCACGGCGCCGACGGAGTCGCGCTCGAGGTTCAGGGCGAGGCCGTAGGTCGGCTGGCCGTCGGAGCCGGCGGGGAATTCCAGCATTTCGCCCTGCATCACGTCGGACAGGCCGTGGATGCGGGTGATGCCGTCGGTCACCGAGACCACGGTGCCCTGGTTGCGGATGTCGGTCGAGCCGGCCAAGCCTTCGATGCGGCTCTTGATCAACTCGGAAATTTCAGCGGGGTTCAGTTGCATTGCTTTCTCCGGTCCGCGGGCTAGTCGATGAAATAGCCTGCAGTGTCAGACGATGTGGGTGCCGTCGCTCAGCAGCGTCAGGCCGTCAGCGCCACCTTCATTTGTTCAAGACGGGCCTTGACCGAGGTGTCGAGCACCTCATCGCCGACCACCACCTTGATGCCGCCGATCAGTTCGGGATCGAGCTGCACCGTCGCGTTGAGCTTGCGGCCGAAGCGTTTCTCCAGCGAGGCCACCACGCCCGACAGCTGGGCGTCGTCGATCGGGAAGGCGCTGTACACCGTGGCTTCGGACACGCCGGACTTGGCGCTGGCCAGGGTGTGGAACTGCTTGGCGACTTCGGGCAACGCGGCCAGGCGGCCGTTCTCGATGACCGTGCGCAGCAGGTTGCTGACGTGATTCGACAGCGTGACCTTGGCGACGCCGGTGATCACGTCGAAGACCTGCTGGGCGGTGACCTTCGGGTTGTCGGCGAAGGAGCGCAGCTGCGCGTCGGCGGCCACGGCGGCCACCGCGTCGAGCTGCTCGACCAGGGGCTTCACGTCGGCATTGCCGGCGGCCTTGTACAGCGCTTCGGCGTACGGGCGGGCGATGGTTGCAAGCTCGGCCATGGTCAGAGCTCGGCCTTGAGGCGGTTCAAGAGGTCGGCGTGCACGCCTGCGTTGACTTCCTTGCGCAGGATCGCTTCAGCGCCCTTCACGGCCAGCGCAGCCACCTGCTCGCGCAGGGCTTCGCGGGCCTTGATCGACTCCTGCTCGGCTTCGGCCTTCGCAGCGGCGACGATCTTGGCGCCTTCTTCGGCTGCGCGGGTCTTGGCTTCTTCGACCATCGACTGGGCCAGGCGCTCGGCATCGGCCAGGCGCTGTGCCGAGTCGTTGCGGGCGGCCGACAACTGCTCTTCCACGCGCTTGTTCGCGGCGGAGAGTTCGCTCTTGGCCTTGTCGGCAGCCGACAGGCCGTCGGCGATCTTCTGCGCACGCTCGTCGAGTGCCTTCACGATCGGTGGCCAGATGAACTTCATCGTGAACCACACGAGGATCAGGAACACGATCAGCTGCGCGATCAGCGTAGCGTTGATGCTCACGGTGTTGCCTCTACAGAATTGGACAGATCAAAAAGTAGTGCGACGTTCGGGCCGAGCCCGATACGAGCATTACTTCGGCAGGTTGGCGATCTGGGCCAGGAACGGGTTGGCAGTGGCGAACCAGAGAGCAATACCGGTACCGATGATGAACGCGGCGTCGATCAGACCGGCCAGCAGGAACATCTTGGTTTGCAGTTCGTTCATCAGCTCGGGCTGGCGGGCGGCCGACTCGAGGTACTTGCTGCCCATGATGCCGATGCCGATACAGGCACCGACAGCACCCAGACCGATGATCAGGCCGGCGGCGAGGGCAACAAAGCTAATGACTTCCATGATGACTCCTTAGGGTTTTAGGAAAGAAAGGGGGAATGAAAACGAAGGGACAAAAACTGCGGTGATCAGTGGGCGTCGTGCGCCTGGCCGATGTAGACCAGCGTGAGCATCATGAACACGAAGGCCTGCAGGGTGATGATCAGGATGTGGAAGATGGTCCACACCGTGCCGGCCACGATGTGGCCGAGGAAGAGGGCGATGCCGGTGGCGTTGAGCGCGAAGGCGCCGCCCATCAGCGCGATCAGCATGAAGATCAGTTCGCCGGCGTACATGTTGCCGAACAACCGCATGCCGTGCGACACGGTCTTCGCGACGAACTCGATGATCTGCATCGCGAAGTTGAAGGGATAGAGGAACCACTTGTCGCCGAACGGGGCGGCGAAAAGTTCATGGACCCAGCCGCCCAGGCCCTTGATCTTGACGTTGTAGAACAGGCAGAGGATCAGCACGCCGACCGACAGGCCCATGGTGATCGACAGGTCGGCGGTGGGCACGACGCGCAGATAGGGCAGGCCGATGGTCTTGTCGTTGATCCAGGGCAGGATGTCGACCGGCAGCATGTCCATGAAGTTCATCAGGAAGATCCAGACGAACACGGTGAGCGCCAGCGGCGCGACGAGCTTGCGGCTCTGGGCGTTGTGCACGATGCCCTTGGCCTGGCTGTCGACCATCTCGACGAGGATCTCGACGGCGGCCTGGAAACGGCCCGGGCGGCCCGAGGTGGCCTTGCGTGCGGCCAGCCACAGCAGCCAGCAGCCAAGCACCCCCAGCACGACGCTGAAGAAGATGGAATCGAGGTTGATGACCGAGAAATCGACGGGGCCGGTCTGGTGGTGGTTCTGCAGGTGATGCAGGTGGTGGCTGATGTATTCACCCGCGGACGGGGCGTTTGCGCCTGCGCTTGCCATTGGTCAGTCCTGAATCTTGTCCATCAAGACCGGCGCCACGCGAGCGCCAGCCAGTTCACCTTCATGCACACCACCATCGTGATCAGCAACGCTGGCCAGCTCAGTTGGGGCACCACTCTGGCCGCGATCACCAACATGGCGATCGCCGCCGCAATCTTCAGCATTTCCCAGAACATGAATCCCACGGCCGCAGCCACCGGGCTTCTTGTCCCTCTGGTCATTCCGCGGGCCAGCAAGGCCCCCGGAAGCACCACGGCCAGCACGCCATAGAGCGCTGACCAAGCTGCCGAGCTGCGTTGTGTGACCGCCCAGACCACAGCGGTGCACAGCAAACCGACCAGCGCCTGAGCACCGAGCACGCGCCATGGCGAGACCATGGGGAGCTTTGATTTCAGGGCTTTGGCTTCTTCGGCGGTCAGCGGCTTGAACGGCGGCTGATCTGCCTCATCTGGCCACGAGTCACGGCCCACAGGGTTGGTCATGGCTCGGGTTACAGGCGGTTGCAGCAAAGCCTCGGGATTATACGTGGTAACCCGTGCGGTTCCAGAACCGCCTGGAGGCGTTACTTCTTGCGGGCCGGTTGTCGAGGGTTCAGCCGAAGCTGTTGGCCGCGAGCCCTGGCGTGTCCACGCGCAGGCTGAGGACACGGCCCGCGAGGGGCTGAGTGGCCAATTCGGCGGCGGGCCGTTTCTCGCGCGAGGTGGTGATGTAGAGCGTCTTCAGGTCCGCGCCGCCGAAGCAGGGCATGGTGGCGCAGCGCACCGGCAGTTGGATCTCGCGCAGCACCTGGCCCTGCGGTGACAGGCGCAGGAGGCGCTGGCCTTCGAACATCGCACACCAGTAGGTGCCCTCTGCGTCGACGGCCGCGCCATCAGGGCGGCCGCCGTAGGAATCGAGGTCCTGGTCCGGCTGCTTCAGCGGGAACTGGGCCAGCACACGTCGTGCGCCCGGTTGACCGGTGGCAGCATCGAAGTCCTGCGCGTAGATGGTGTGGGCCTTGGTGTCGCTGTAATAGAGCGTGCGGCCATCGGGGCTCCAGCCCAGGCCGTTGCCCGCGGTGATGTCGCCGGCCATGCGCCTCAGGCCGTGTTCGCGGTCATAGCAGTAGAGGGCGGCGAGGGCGGCGTCGCGGGGTTCGTAGAGAGTGCCGGTCCAGAAGCGCCCCTGTGGATCGCACTTGCCGTCGTTGAAGCGCTCGCGGCTGGGGTCGTAGGGCGCGGCGGCCAGGGCATGCTGACGCGCGGTGTCGGGATCGAAGTGCCAGAGGCCATCGCGCCGCGCGAGCAGCAGGCCGCCATTTCGCATGGGGGCAAGGCTGCCCACTTCGGTCTCCATCGGCCATGCCTGGTGCTGGCCGGTGCGCGGGTCGTGCCGATGCAGTGACTTGCCGGGGATGTCGGTCCAGTAGAGCTGTTGCTCGACCGGATGCCACAAGGGGGACTCGCCGAGCAGCGAGACAGGCGCATCGAGCGCGGTGATGTCGAGAGAGGTTTGGGTCACGGAAGGGTCACGTCAAGGGTCATCCACGCATCGGTGGTGTCGCCCGGGTTCAAGGCCACGAGGCCATGCTGGAGGGGGTCGGCCATCTGGATCGCATTGTTCACGTGGCTCACCGGCTCGACACAGAAATAGCCCTTGTCCTGTGGGGTGTAGACGACCAGGTGCCGCAGCGATGAGCGAAGGCTCAGCGAGAACTGCTCGTCGCGGAGTTGCGCCGATCCGTCCCAGCCGTCGAAGCAATGGTCGAGGCGCAGTTCGGCGATGTCGGCGTCGATGCTGCCCTGCTCGACCGGACGGGTGGGCAACTGCACGCCATCGAACTCCCAGCGACGCGCGACCTGCGCCTGCAGATGGCTGCTCGCGCGCCTGGGGAAATAGGGATGCCAGCCAAGCCCCGCCGGCTGGGCGTGTGGCGCGGTGTTGGTCATCACGAGCCGTACCGCAAGCCGCTCTGGCGTCAGCGCGAAGTGCTGCTGCACGGCAAACGCAAATGGCCAATGTGCGTCAGGCCGATGCTCATAACGCAACACGACGTCCGTCGAGCTGTACGACGCCACCTGCCATGCGCGCAGCCACGCCACGCCATGCAACGAGTGCGGGCTGTCGCCAAAGTTTGGTTCGGTGGTGTACGCGTGGCCCTGCCACTGGAAGCGGCGGTGTCCGAGGCGATTGGAGTATGGCACCAGCGGAAAGCTGCCGGAGGGGCGCGACGCCCGCAAGGCGTGCGGTTCGGCCGACAGCAGCACGGGCACGCCGCGGTGCCACAGGCCGGCGATGCAGCCGCCGAGGTCGGGCCGCACAGCGAGTCGCAGATCGCCGGCGCGCAGCTCGCAGCCGGCCTCCGATGATTCAGTCATGCCGGTCTACCGCCTCGACACCTTGAACTCTGCCGCCTGGTCCAGCCGGGCGCGCAGGTAGTGGGCGCCGGGGATGGGGTTGTAGTAATACGGCGGAACTTCCTCGAAGCCCAGGGTGGCGTACAGCTCGCGGGCCGACTCCATGTCGTCCAGCGTGTCGAGCAGCATGTTGGAGTAGCCCGCGCGGCGTGCGTCGTCGAGCAGGTGCTGCGCCAGCAGGCGGCCGAGCCCGAAGCGGCGAAACGCCGGGCGCACGTAGAGGCGCTTCATCTCGCAGGCATTGGGGTAGTCCGCATCGTGCAGCGGGCGCAGGGCACCGCAGCCGGCGACGTCGCCGTCGACCAGGGCCAACAGCAGCTGCCCGGAAGGTGGTGCGTAGTCGCCGGGCAAGCTGGCCAGTTCGGCCTCGAAGCCCTGGAAGCACAGATCGACCTCCAGGCTGGCGGCGTACTCGCGAAAGATCGCGCGCGTGTCCGCGATCAACTCGGCCGTGTCCGGCGTGATGAGCTGGATGGTCGGAGCGTCCATGCGGAGCCGTCAGCCGCCCAGGCTGACGAGCCAGGCCACGCCTCCCGCACAGCCGGCCAGCAGGGCCGCGGCGAGGGCGCGTGTGCCGGCGCCATCGGTCGAGGCGGGCACGCCTTCGGGCACTACCTTGTCGCCGCTCAACATGGGGCCGACCAGGTTCTGCCGCTTCTTGAGCAGATAGAACACGATGGCGGCGATGTGTAGCACGACGAGCCCGATGATCAGCCACTGGCCCCAGCCCTTGTGCCAGCCGGTGGCAAGGCTGCTGGTGGAGCCGCTCACGAACTTGATCAAGGGGCCCGTGTTCGCGATCTCGTCGTCCGCCACCAGCCCGGTCGCCACCTGCAGCGCGATGATGCCCAGCAGTGCAAACACCGACAGTGCGCCGGTGGGGGTGTGCCCCACCTCCAGGTACTCGCCCTCGCGCTGCTTGCCGGAGAGGTAGCGCAGCAGCGTCGCCGGTGAATACACGAAGCGCACGAAGCGCGACCAGTGCCCGCCAACCAGGCCCCAGAGGATGCGGAATGCCAGCAGCGCCAGGATGGCGTAGCCGAGGCGGAAGTGCCAGACCATCGCGTTGCCACCGATCTTGGCGCTGACGATGGACCCGATGACGCTGGCGGCGAGCAGCCAGTGGAAGAGCCGGGTCGGCAGGTCCCAGATGCGGACGCGTTGAAGGGCAGGGGGCATGGTGGAGCGGGCGAAAGCGGGAGCTGAAAGATACCCGGTTGAGGCGCGGGTGGCGAGCAGGCCGACGCGATGCCCCACGTGGACCGCTGTCGCCCGCTGCTGCGTACACTGCAGCGGGGCTGCCGTGAGCAAGCGGCGTGCCCTGGTCCCCAGCCCCTCACCCTTTGCCAGGAGAACCTGCATGAAACGTCTGTTCCTTGCCGTGGCAGCCCTTGCCGGCCTCGCGACCGCGCTCCCCGCGGCTGCCCAGTTCGCCAAGCCCGAAGATGCCATCAAGTACCGCAAGGCCGCCTTCACCGTCATGGCCGCGCACTTCGGTCGCGTCGCGGCCATGGCGAACGGGCGCATCCCCTTCGATGCCAAGGTGGCCGCCACCAATGCCGAGATCGCCACGATGGTGGCGGGCCTGCCTTTCGCCGGGTTCGGCGATGGCACCGACAAGGGCGGCGACACCCGAGCCAAGGCCGAGATCTGGTCGGAGCGCGACAAGTTCAACGCCGGGGCCACCAAGATGCAGGAAGAGATGGCCAAGCTCAACGCTGCGGCCAAGTCGGGTGACCAGGCCGCCATGCGCACGGCAGCCGGGGCGGTGGGGCAGGCGTGCAAGAGCTGCCATGACACCTACCGGCGCGACTGAGCGTCCTCCGCTTGTGTGCCTGGAAGGCCCGCCTTGCGCGGGCCTTTTCATTGGGGCTTGCCGGGGGCGGATGGCAAAAGGCCTTCCGCTACCATTGCCCGCTGCCGTTTTTGCGGCCCTCTTGCCCCTGTTCAGGTGATGCGTTTCGCACCGCCGCCGCCACGAGCCCGCTCCGCATGACATTGTTTAGGCTTGGTCTTTCCTCTTCATTCGTTCGGGCTCTGTCCCTTGGCTTGGCGTTGTGCTCAGGGGCGGGTCACGCCGCCGAAGACACCGGCAGCGGGACCTTCAACACACCGACCTACGCGCCTGGCGCAGCGGCCGGTGCGTCGGCGCCCACGGGCTCGCAGATGCCTCAGATGCCCGGGGGCGTCGGCCAACGGCAACCGGGGCGCGGCGCGGCAGCCGGTCAGCCCGAGGCGGGGCAAGGCCGTGCGCGCGATGGGCTGCAACGTCAGGACGACCCGACGCAGCGACGCGTGGAGTTGACGCCGGCGCGGCCCAGCGAATTCCAGCGCTTCGTCGAGGCCGCCACCGGGCGCCAGCTGCCGGTGTTCGGCGCCAGCTTCTTCCTCGATGCCGGCAACCGCCTGGCGAGTCTGGACAGCCTGCCGGTGTCGAGCGACTACACCGTCGGGCCCGGTGACGAGGTCCTGATCCGCGCCTGGGGGGCGATCGACGTCGACTACCGTGCCATCGTCGACCGCAATGGCCAGGTCAATCTGCCCAAGGTGGGCAGCTTCACCGTGGCTGGCGTGCGGGCTTCCGAGCTCGAGCGTCACCTGCGCGCGCAGATCGGGCGGCTGTACACCAACTTCAACCTCAACGTGTCGCTGGGCCAGCTGCGCGGCGTGAAGGTCTTCGTGGTGGGGCCGGCGCGCCTGCCGGGCGTCTACACCGTTTCGAGCCAAGGCACGGTGCTGTCGGCCGTGGTGGCCGCGGGCGGACCCGGCCCCAATGGGTCGATGCGCAAGGTGCTCCTGCGCCGCAATGGCGCCGTGGTCTCCGAGCTCGACATCTACGAATTCCTCGTGCATGGCGACAAGTCGAAGGACGTGCAGCTCATTGCCGGCGACGTGGTCGTGTTCCAGCCCGCCGGCCCGCGGGTCGCCTTGACGGGCGCGCTCGACACGCCGGCCATCTACGAGCTCAAGTCGGCCCAGGAGTCGCTGCGCGATGTGCTGCGCTATGCGGGCGGCACGCCGGTGCTGACCAACCCCAACAAGGTGCTGGTCGAGCGCATCGAGCCGGCGCGCACGCCCGCGGCGCGCTTCGTCGAAGAATTCAAGCTCGACGAAGCCGGCCTGCAACGGCCGATGCGCGACGGCGATGTGCTGACGCTGCTGCCGATCTCGCCGCAGTTTGCGAATGCCGTGACGCTGAAGGGCCCCGTGGCCCAGCCGCTGCGCTATGCCCACCATCCCGGCATGCGGATTCGCGACCTCATCCCGAGCAAGGAAGCCCTGATAACACCCGACTTCTACCGTCGCAAAAACTTGCTGGTGCAGGCGCTGGATGAAGACGAGGACGTCGTTGAGGCCGATGCTGATGGTCGACCCGTGGCCGACGGTGTCGCCGGCGCTCGTGCTGGCAACGGCACGACAGGGGGCCGGACAGGGCGCAGTGCTGCCGACCGCGCGCGACGCGCAGAAGATCGGACGGTGGCAGAGCGTGCCAGGAAGGCGCCCGCAGCGCTCTTTGAGGAGCTGAACTGGGACTACGCCGTCGTCGAGCGCCTGAACCCCGACCTCAGCACCCAGGTCATCCCCTTCAACCTCGGCAAGGCGGTGCTGCAAGGCGACGCGGCGAGCAACATCGAGCTGCTGGCGGGAGACGTGGTCACGGTCTACAGCCAGAAGGACATCCGGGTGCCGGTGGCCAAGCAGACCCGGCTGGTGTCGCTTGAAGGCGAGGTGGGCGCGCCGGGGGTCTACCAGTTGCTGCCCGGCGAGACGCTGCCGCAACTGATTGCCCGCGCGGGTGGTTTCACGCCCCAAGCGTATGTCTACGGGCTGGAGTTCACACGCGAAGACACCCGCCGCAAGCAGAGGGAGAACCTGACGGAAGCCATTTCGCGGCTCGAAGCCCTCGCCGCCACGCAAGGGGCACGCGACGCGGCCAACCGGCGTGACGACTCCGGCGACCGCAGTGCCTCCGTCAACGCGGCCGCCACGCAGGCCCAGATGGCACGGTTGCGCCGTGTCGAGCCCAATGGGCGCATCGCGCTCGAGCTGCGCCCCGACGACAACAGTGTGGGGGCCTTGCCCGAAGTGCCGCTGGAGCATGCCGACCGCATTTCGGTGCCGGCTCGGCCGGGCTTCATCACGGTGGCCGGGGCCGTGGTCAACAACAACGCCTTGCTGTGGAAGTCGGGTCGCACCGTGGGGGACTACTTGAACCAGGCCGGCCTCGACGAGGCCGCCGAGCGCTCCAACATGTTCGTGCTGCGGGCCGATGGCACGGTCCTGCATGCGGGCGACCGCCGTGGCTTCCTCGGCTTCGGCGGCATCGAGTCACAGCCCATCCAGCCGGGTGATGCCATCGTGGTCCCCTCGCAGCTGGACTTCGAGACCTGGGGTCGTGCGCTGGTCCGCAACCTGAAGGACTTCAGCCAGATCTTCTACCAGTTCGGGCTGGGTGCTGCGGCGATCCAGACCTTGCGGAAGAACTGATGTGATGAACCAAGTCGATCCGCACGTGTTGCAACAGGAAGATGAGCTCGATGACGGGCCCGCCGTGAGTCTGCTGGATCTGCTGACCTGGCTGGGCGAGGGAAAGCGGACCATCGGTGTGGTCACAGGGGCGGCCATTGCCGGCGCGCTGGTGTTCGCCCTTTTGAAGGCGCCCATCTTCACCGCGCGCACCACCTTGCTGCCCCCGTCATCGCAACAGCAAAGTACCTCGGCTGCCGCGCTGGCGGCATTGGGCTCACTCGGTGGGCTCGCCGGTGGCATCGCGGCGAAGACGCCTGATGAGCTGTACGTGAATCTGCTCAAGAGCGACAGCGTCCAGCGGGTGCTCGCCACGCGTTTCGATCTCTACAAGCGTTACGAGGTCGAGACCTATGAAGTGATGCGTCGCACGCTCCCCAAGTACGTGCGCGTGTCTTCGGACAAGAAGTCCGGCGTCATCACCCTCGAAGTCGATGACGAGGACCCGAAGTTCGCAGCTGAGTTGGCCAATGCCTATGCCGCCGAGCTGACCAAGCTCCTCAGTCGCCTGGCCGTCTCCGAGGCCCAGCAGCGCCGTGTCTTCTTCGACCAACAGCTGAAGGACACCAAGGAAAACCTCGTCAAAGCCGAACAGGCCTTGCGCGGCGTGCAGGAGAAGTCCGGGATGATCGTGCTCGACCAGCAGGCCGAGGCCATCATCAAGGCGGTGGCCGAGCTCAAGACCAAGATCATCGAGCGCGAGGTGCGCCTGAAGGTGATGCGCACCAGCACCACGGCGCAGAACCCCGATGTGCAGCTGCTGAGTTCGGAGCTGGCCGCCTTGCGCAGCGAACTGGCTCGCATGGAGTCGTCGGTGCCGCCGAGCGCGAAGGCCGCGTCCGGAGCCGGTGGCATCGACATCCCCATCGGCAAGCTGCCGGCCGCGGCCATCGACTACGTGCGCGCCGCCCGCGAGGTGAAGTTCCAGGAGACCATGCTGGCGAGCATGCTGCGCCAGTACGAAGCGGCCAAGCTCGACGAGGCCAAGGAAGGCCCGGTGCTGCAGCAGGTCGACGTGGCGCAGCCGCCGGACCGCAAGTCCAAGCCGTCGCGGGCGCTCATCGTGCTGGCGGCCACGGCTGCGGCGCTGCTGCTGTCGAGCCTGTTCGTGGTCTGGCGCCGCTACCGCGCCCTGGTGCGCGAGCAGGACCCAGAGGCCGCCGAGGCCTGGGAGCGCATGGCCGCCGCCTGGCGCCTGCGTCGCCGCAAGGCCTGAGCGGCGATCAGAGCGTCAGCTCGCCGCGGATGCAGCTCACGCTCTGACCACCCACCCACAGGGTGCGGCCATCGTGCTCGATCTGCACCCGGCCGGCGCGGCCGAGGCACTGGCCCTGTGACGCGGTGTAGCGCCTAGGCGCCACGCCGCGCTCGATCAGCCACTGCGCCACGCCGGCGTTCAGGCTGCCCGTCACCGGGTCTTCCGGCACGCCGATCACCGAGGCGAAAGCACGCAGCTCGAACTGGCACGGGCTGCCCTCCGGGTACGGCCCCACCACACCGACCTCGGCCAGGTCCTTGAGGGCGTTGTGGTCGGGCTCCAGCGACAGCACCGTCTCGGCGCTGTCCACCTGCAGCGTGAGCCAGCGGGGTCCGTTCTGCAGCCATTGGGAGGCCTGCACCCGCTCGCGGGCCAGGCCGAGGGCGCTGAGCACCTTGTCGAGGGTCTCGTCGTCCACCGGCTCCATCTTCAGTGCGGGCGCTGCAAAGGCGGCGCCGGTCTCGCTCTGGCGGATGCGCACCAGCCCCACACCGCACTGCTGCACCACCATGCCGCGCACACGCGGCACACCGCCCGCCTGCAGCCACGCATGGCAGCTGCCGAGTGTCGGATGGCCCGCAAACGGCAGCTCGCCGTTGGGTGTGAAGATGCGCACGCGGTAGTCGGCAGCCGGGTCGGTGGGCTGCAACAGGAAGGTCGTCTCCGACAGGTTGGTCCAGTGCGCAAAGGCCTGCATCTGCGCATCGCTCAGCGCATCGGCATCCTGCACCACCGCAAGCGGATTGCCCTTGAGGGGCTGGTCGGTGAAGACGTCGACCTGGGTGAACTTGAAGCTGCTCATCGTGAATGGGTTTCCAGGGCTTGCGCCAGCAGGCGGATGCCGCGGTCGATCTGCTCCGGCGACACGGTGACGAACGACAGGCGCAGCGTGTTGGCGCGCGCGTGGTCGGCGAAGAAGGCGGCGCCGGGCACATAGGCCATGCCGAGGGCCACCGCCTTCGGCAGCAGCGCCGTCGCATCCACGCCCTCGGGCAGCTCGACCCAGAAGAACATGCCGCCCTGCGGCGTGTTCCAGCGGCAGGCTGCTGGCAGGTGCGCCTTGAGCGACGCGGCCATCGCGTCGCGCTGCACCTTGTAGCGCGTGCGGATCGTCGGCACGTGCTGGTGCAGGAAGCCGCCGCGGATCACCTCGTGCACCACGCGCTGGTTGAAGCCCGGCGTGTGGAGGTCGGCGGCCTGCTTGGCCTGCAGCAGTTTGGGGAAGAGCGGCGCGGGCGCGATCACATAGCCCAGGCGCAAGCCCGGCGCCAGCACCTTGGAGAACGATCCCAGGTAGACCGTGCCCTCGGCCCAGCGCGACGCGAGCGGCGCAGGCGGTGCACCGTCGTACCAGAGGTCACCGTAGGGGTTGTCTTCCACCACCGGCAGGCCCATGGTGCGCGCGGTGTGCATGAGCTGGTCGCGTCGCGCAGCGCCGATGCAGCGGCCGCTCGGGTTCTGGAAGTTCGGCAAGGCGTAGAGGAAGCGTGCACCGCGCGCCGCCGCGAGCCCCTCCACACGCGGTCCGTCGTCGTCGCAATCGAGCGCCACGTAGTCCGGCTCGAAGGGGTTGAAGGCCTGCAGCGCGCCGAGGTACGTGGGCGACTCCACCGCCACCGTGCAACCCGGGTCGATCAGCACCTTGCCCACGAGGTCGAGTCCCTGCTGCGAGCCGGTGGTGATGAGCACCTGCGACGGGTCGACGCGCAGGCCCTGCTCGGTCATTTCGATCGCCACCCACTCACGCAATGGCGCAAAACCTTCGCTCGCCGCGTATTGCAGGGCCTCGCGCGGGTGATCGCGCAGCACGCGCTGCGTGGCCTCGCGCATCGCCTCGATGGGGAAGGTGTCGGGCGAGGGCAGGCCGCCGGCCAGCGAGATGATGCCGGGCTGCTCGGTCACCTTGAGGATCTCGCGGATCACCGACGGGTTCATGCGCTCGGCGCGGCGCGCGAGGGTCCAGGGGGTTTCTGTCGTCATGGTCTCGGGTCCTTCAGCGGGCTTCGGCGGCCGGCAGGTTCACCGGCATTTTCTTGCCGACGAAGACGGTGGCGATCACCGCAAGTGAAAAGAAGAGGGTCATCGCGTCGAGCCGCTCGCCGAGGATCGGCACGGCGAAGAGCAGCGAGAGGAAGGGCTGCACCAGCTGCACCTGGCTGACCCGCACGGTGCCGCCGAGCGCCAGCGCGCGGTACCAGGCGAAGAAGCCGATCCACATGGAGAACAGGGTGACGTAGCCGAAGCCGACCCAGGCCGACACGTTCGCCGGCTGGCTCGGCCAGGAGTGCCACGCGAGCGGCCAGGTGAGCGGCATGCTCAGCACGAGCACCCAGCAGATCACGTGTTCGGCCGACCATTCGCGGGCGAGATGCGCGCCGCTCACATACCCCACCGCGGCGCTGAGCACTGCCAGCATCAGGAGCCCATCGGCCGCCGTGAGCGCTCCGCCTGCGAGCATCGCAAACGCGGCCACCAGCACGAAGCCCAGCACCGCGCAGGCCCAGAAGCCGTTGGACGGCCGCTGCCGCAGCACGACCGAGGCCACGACCGCGGTGCCGAGCGGCAGCAGGCCGGTGACCACGGCGGCGTGCATCGCATCCACCTCGCGCAGGGCGAGGCCGAGAAAGAGCGGAAAACCGATCACCGTGCCGGCCGCGCTCACCAGCAGCGCGGGCAGGTGCCGGGCCTGCGGCACCGGTGCGCGCGTGAACAGCAGATAGACCAGGCTCAGCAGCCCGGCGAGTGCCGCACGCCCGGCGGTCACGAAGAGCGGCGGCAGCTGCGGGTCCTCGGCCGGGCCGACGGCCAGCCGCGTCATCGGCGTGGTCATCGCGAAGAGGGTGACGCCGGCCAGCCCCAGCCAGAGGCCCTTGGTTTGTGGGTTCATTCGGCCAGTCTAGGGTTGACGACCAGCACAGCGCCAATACACTTGGCCGGCACATTTCATCCTCTGTACCGGTTGCTTTTCCAGCACACGCGCGCCGCCATGACCCCGCTCCAGCCGCTGTCACGCCAGTCCGACGCCACGCTCACCGACCAGCTGTCGAGCCGCTTCGCCGAGCAGATCCGCCAGCGGCTGATGGCGCCTGGCGCGCGCCTGCCCTCGGTGCGCGAGTGCGCCCGGCGCCACGGCGTCAGCGCCTACACGGTGGTGGCCGCCTATGACCAGCTGCTGGCGCAGGGCCTGGTCGAGGCGCGCAAGCAGCGGGGCTTCTTCGTGCGCGACCAGCGCCGCGAGCCCGAGCCCGCGCAGGCCCGCCCGCCGAGCCCCGCGCCGCGCCTGGCCGCGCCGGTCAGCGCGACCACGCTCGTGCGCAGCATGTTCCAGCCGCCCGGCAGCCAGCCGATGCCGGGTTTGGGCACGCTCCCGGTCGAGTGGCTGGACCTCCCGATGCTCAGCGCCGCCCTGCGTCGCGTCAGCGCGCCGGCGCAGCTCGGGCCGCTGTCGCTGCAATACGGCGAGCCGGCGGGTGACCTGCGCCTGCGCCGCGCGCTGTCGATGCGGCTGGAGGACTTCGGCGTCAAGGCGCGCCCCGAGCAGATCGTCACCACCATCGGCGCCACGCAGGCGCTCGACATCGTCACCCGCAGCCTGCTGCGGGCCGGCGACACGGTGCTGGTCGACGAGCCCGGCTGGTCGGTCGAATACGCCCGGCTCGCGGCCCTCGGCCTGCGCATGCTGCCGGTGCCTCGCGGTGAAGACGGCCCCGATCTCGCCGTGATGGAGCGGCTGATCGAGGCCCAGCCCCCGCAGGAACGGCCACGCCTGTACATCACCGTCTCGGTGCTGCACAACCCGACCGGCGCGTCGCTCTCCCTCGGCACCGCCCACCGCCTGCTGCGGCTCGCCCAGGCCCACGATCTGCACATCGTGGAGGACGACACCTACGCCCACCTCGCGCCCCCCCACCTGCCGCGCCTGTCGGCGCTCGACGGCCTGGAGCGCACGGTCTACATCTCCGGCTTCTCCAAGATCCTCGTCCCCAACTGGCGCGTGGGCTTTCTTGCCGCTCCGCCAGCCCTCGTCGACCGGCTGGTCGACACCAAGCTGCTCACCAGCCTCACGAGCCCCGGGGTCACCGAGCAGGCGCTCGCCCATTGCCTCGAGCAAGGCCTGCTGCGCCGGCATGCCGAGCGTGTGGCACAGCGGCTCGACGCCGCCCGTGCCCGCTCGGTGCGGCTGGCGGAATCGGCCAGCTGCCGGTTTGCCAGCCCGCCGAGGGGTCTTTTCGGCTGGGTCGACGTGGGGGTGGACACTGAGCGTCTGTCGCACGCGATGGTCGACCAGGGATGGCTGCTGGCGCCTGGGTCCCTTTTCCACGCCACCCCTCGCCCGACCACCCTGATGCGCATCAACTTCGCGACCACCCAGGACGCCCGTTTCTGGCAGGCGCTCGAGCGCACACGCGATGCGCTGCGCGGCCCGCCATGATTGCCTCCGTGCAGGGCCGTCGCCTACATTCGTACTGTTCATGAGCCTGTTCGAACCGACCATTCCTTTTGGCGAGCCCGAGTTGATGCGGGCGAGCGACTTCCTGCGCTACCTGCACGCGCCGGGTGGCCCGCGCGCGCGTGTCGTCACCGAGCTGACGCCGGGCCAGCCCAGCCTCAGCCAATCGCTGCTGGCCGACCTGATGCGCTTCGAGCACTCGGGCCAGGCCTCCGAGGTGCTGGAGGTGCTGGCCGCCTGCGTGCGCCATGCGCAGCATGTGGTGGTGCACCTGCAGATGGGCGAGTCGGTGGTGCCGCTCACCGTCTTCGCGGTCGACCGGCTGGTGCATTGCCCGGTCTCGATCGATGCGCTGCTGCTCCAGCGGCCCACCGAGCTGCGCGTGCTGCACGTCGAGCCCGCCGTGCTGCGCGCACCCGGCGATGCCGAGGCCTCGCTCGTCGGCGAAGGGCAGCACTACCACCCGCTGCGCCCGCTCCTGTGGGAGCTGGCGCTGCGCGGTGCGCGGGGTGCCTTGCTGCCCGAGATCGCCGGCCAGGTCGCCTACCGAGTGGCGCCGGGTGTCGATCTGTCGGGGCTTCGTGTCGCGGGCGCGTTGCCTGCTGCCATCCAGAAGCTGCAGGGCGACCGCTACACCCTGCGCGAGATGGCCGACTGGCCTGGCTTCGACAGCGAGCGCGCCTCGCGGCTGCTGAACGCGCTCTACCTGCAGTCGGGCCTGATCGTCAGCCGCACGCGCCCCACAGGCTTCGGTGAATCCTTCTTCGGCGCCCTCGGCCGCTGAGGCCTATCGCGAGCCGAGCGCTTCCCAGCGCTCGAGGGCTTCCATCAGTTCTGTTTCTATCTGCGCGAAGCGGGCCTGGGTCTGCGCGAGCACCTGCGGGTCGCCGCTGTAGATGGCGGTGCCGCTCAGCTGCTCGCCGAGCATCTTCTGCTCGACTTCGAGCGCCTCGATGCGAGCAGGCAGGCCGTCGAGCTCGCGCTGTTCCTTGTAGCTGAGCTTGGCCTTCTTCGGCGCCGGTGCAGGTGCTGGCGTGGCAGCGACGGGCGCTGCGGGCTTTGCCGGCTTGTCGTCACGCAAGCTGCGGGCGCGGCCCTGCTGCGTCTTCCAGTCTTCGTAGCCGCCCTCGTACTCGCGCCACAGGCCCGGCGACTCGTCGCCTTCCCAGGCGATGGTGCTGGTCACCACGTTGTCGAGGAAACGCCGGTCGTGGCTCACCAGGAAGACGGTGCCGTTGTAGCTTTGCAGCAGCTCTTCGAGCAGCTCCAGCGTGTCGATGTCGAGGTCGTTGGTGGGCTCGTCGAGCACCAGCACGTTGGCCGGCAGCGCGAAGAGGCGTGCCAGGAGCAGGCGGTTGCGCTCGCCGCCCGAGAGCGTGCGCACCGGCGAGTTCGCGCGCTCGGGCGAGAAGAGGAAATCGGTGAGGTAGCTCATCACGTGCTTGCGCTGGCCGTTCACCTCGACCCACTCGCTGCCGGGGCTGATGGTGTCGGCGAGCGTCGCGTCGAGCTTGAGCGTGCTGCGCATCTGGTCGAAGTAGGCGACCTCGATGCGCGAGCCCTGGCGCACGTGGCCGCTGTCGGGCTTCAGCTCGCCGAGGATGAGCTTGAGCAGCGTGGTCTTGCCGGCGCCATTGGGGCCGATGAGGCCGACCTTGTCGCCGCGCAGGATCGTCGCGCTGAAGTCCTTGACGATCACCTTCTCGCCGAAGCGCACCGACACGTCCTTCAGCTCCGCCACGATCTTGCCGCTCGGCACGCCGGAGTCGATCTCCAGCTTCACCTGGCCCAGCGAATCGCGGCGCTTCTGGCGCTGGTCGCGCAGCACCTTCAGACGCTCGATGCGCGCCACGCTGCGCGTGCGGCGCGCTTCCACGCCCTTGCGGATCCACACCTCTTCCTGCGCCAGCAGCTTGTCGGCGCGTGCATTGGCGAGCGCCTCGGCCGTGAGCTGCTCTTCCTTCGTGCGCTCGTAGGCGCTGAAGTTGCCGGGGTAGCTGCGGATGACACCCCGGTCGAGCTCGAGGATGCGCGTGGAGACGTTGTCGAGGAACGCGCGGTCGTGGGTGATCAGCATCACGCTGCCCTTGAAGCCGGTGAGCAGCTCTTCCAGCCAGGCGATGGAGTCGAGGTCGAGGTGGTTGGTGGGCTCGTCGAGCAGCAGCACGTCGGGCACGGCCACGAGCGCCTGCGCGAGCGCCACGCGTTTCTTCATGCCCCCCGAGAGTTCGCCGACGACCCGCGTGCCGTCGAGGTGCAGCTGCGCGAGCGTGGTGTCGACACGCTGCTCCCAGTTCCACGCGTCGAGCGCTTCGATGCGCGTCTGCAGCGCGTCGAGGTCCACGCCTTCGGCGTGTTCCTCGTACTGCTGGCGCACGGCCTTCGCTTCGGCCACGCCAACGCTGACCGTGTCGAACACGCTCGCCTGCGCGTCGAACACCGGCTCCTGCGGCACGTAGCAGATGCGCAGGCCCTGCGTCATCTGGAGCAGGCCGTCGTCGGGCTTCTCCAGCCCCGCGATGATCTTGAGCAGCGAGGACTTGCCCGCGCCGTTGCGGCCGATCAGGCCGAGGCGCTCGCCGGCTTCGAGCGAGAACGCGGCCTTGTCGAGCAGGGCCACGTGGCCATAGGCGAGGTCGGCGTTGGAAAGGGAGAGGACGGCCATGGCATGCGGAGCAAAACCCGCATTGTCGCCCCGCCCGAAAGGCCCGGCCTGTCAGTCGATGTGGCGCTCCAGCGCATCGATGAACGTCCTGGCGACGTCGAAGCCGGTCTGCTGCGTCACTTCCTGGAAGCCGGTGGGGCTGGTCACGTTGATCTCGGTGACGCAGTCGCCGATCACGTCGAGCCCCACGAGCAGCAACCCCCGCGCCGCGAGGATGCGGCCGATGGTGGTGGCGATCTCGCGGTCGCGCGCCGAGAGTGGCTGCGCCACGCCCTTGCCACCCACGGCCATGTTGCCGCGGATTTCGCTGCCCTGCGGGATGCGTGCCAGCGCATGCGGGATCGGCTCGCCGTCGATGATGAGGATGCGCTTGTCGCCCTGCACGATTTCGGGCAGGTAGCGCTGCACCATCACCGTCTGCGCACCGTGCTTGTTGAGCGTCTCGATGATGCTGCCGAGGTTCAGGCCATCGGGGCCCACGCGGAAGATGCCCATGCCGCCCATGCCGTCGAGCGGCTTCAGGATGATGTCCTGGTGCGCGGCGTGAAAGGCACGGATCTCGGCGGCGTGGCGCGTGACGAGCGTCGGGCCGATGAACTGCGGGAACTCGAGGATCGCGAGCTTCTCGGGGTGGTTGCGCAGCGCGGCAGGCTTGTTGAACACCTTGGCGCCTTCGCGTTCGGCCTGTTCGAGCAGGTGCGTGGCATAGAAGTATTCGCTATCGAACGGCGGGTCGCTGCGCATCAGCACCGCGCCCATGTCGGCGAGCGTGATGCCGGTACGCGCGTCGGGGTTGAACCACGCATCGACCTCGCCCGTCAGCGTGAAGCGGCGGGCCTGTGCGCTGACCTTGCCGCCCCGTTGCCACACCAGGTCTTTCGCTTCGCAGGCCCAGAGCTCGTGGCCGCGCGAGGCGGCTTCGCGCATCATCGCGAAGGTCGAGTCCTTGTAGGTCTTGAAGCTCTCCAGCGGGTCGGCCACGAACAACAGCTTCATGGGGTGAATCTCAGGCAGTGGATCGGGGCCGCCACTGTTGCACAAAAAGCGCGAGCGCGCCGGCGACCACGCCCCAGAAGGCGGAGCCGATGCCCCACAGCGAGAGGCCGCTCAAGGTGACGAGGAAGGTGATGAGCGCGGCTTCGCGGTGCGTGTCGTCCTTCATCGCGCCGGCCAGGCCGCCGCCGATGCTGCCCAGCAGCGCGAGCCCGGCGATCGCAGCCACCAGCTCCTTCGGAAACGCGAGCAGCACACCCGCCACGGCGGCGCCGAACAAGCCCACGAGGATGTACAGCACACCGGCGGTCGCGGCAGCCGCATAACGGCGGTCCGGGTCTTCATGCGCTTCGCGGCCCATGCAGATGGCGGCCGTGATGGCCGCGAGGTTGATCGCAAAGGCACCGAAGGGCGCGAGCACGAGCGTCGCCGCACCGGTCATCGTGATGAGTCGCGAGATCCGCATCGAGTAGCCGGCCGCGCGGATGGCCGCCACGCCCGGCAGGTTCTGCGAGGCCATGGTCACGACGAAGAGCGGCAAGGCGAGGCTCACCATGGCCTGCCAGTGGAAGACTGGCGCAGTGAACACCGGCATGGTCAACCCGACGTGGATGCCTTCCGGATGCAGCAGCCCGTGCATCGCGGCCCACAGCGTGCCGACCGCCAGCACGACCGGCACCGCATAGCGCGGCCATGCCCGTCGGCCGATGAGGTAGGCCAGCAGCATCGCCATCACGAGGCCGAACATCGACTTTGCGGCGATGAACGCATCGAGCCCGAAGCGGGCCAGCACGCCGGCCAGCAGCGCGTTGGCGATCGGCATCGGAATGCGGTCCATCAGCTTCTCGAACCAGCCCGTTGCGCCGAAGAGAACGATCAGGGCCGCCGACACCATGAAGGCGCCGATCGCCTCGGGCATCGTGAAGCCACCCGCCGCACCCGCCGTCGCAAGCACCGCGGCACCCGGTGTCGACCAGGCCACCAGCACGGGCTTTCGAAGCCACAGCGCCGGCACCAGGGTGCACAGGCCCATGCCGATGCCGAGCGCCCACATCCAGGAGCTGATCTGCGCGGCATCGGCCCCCAGCGAGCGTGCCGCCTGGAAGACGATGGCCACCGAGCTGGTGTAGCCGACGAGCACGGCGATGAAGCCGGCGGCGAGCGTGGAGACGGAGCTGTCGCGAAGCAGGGAGCGCATCGCGGCAGGATAGCCGCGACGCTAGATTTCCACCTTCGAGCCGAGCTCGACGACTCGGTTGGTGGGCAGGCTCAGGTATTCAGAGGCACCACTCGCGTTGTGGTGCATGCTCGCGAAGAGCTTCTCGCGCCACATCGTCATGCCCTGGCCGAAGGTCGGGATCACGATGTCGCGCGACAGGAAGTACGAGGTCTCCATGTCGTCCAGCTGCACGCCGCGGTGGCGCAGCAAGGCCAGCGCCTCCGGCACGTCGGGGTCGTTCTTGAAGCCGAAGTTGAGCGTGACCTGCCAGCAGTCTCGGCCCAGCGGCATGATCTCGCAACGCTTGTCAAAGCCGATCCACGGGATCTCGTGGTGCGTCACCGTCACGAAGAGGTTGGTCTCGTGCAGCACCTTGTTGTGCTTCAGGTTGTGCAGCAGTGCGTTCGGCGTCACGCCGGCTTCCGGCACCAGGAACACGGCCGTGCCGGCCACCCGCGTCGGCGGGCTCACGAACACGGCCTCGAGGAAGCTCTTGAGGTCGATCGCGTCGTCACGCAGGCGCTCACGCATCAGCGCACGGCCCTGCTTCCAGGTCGTCATCAGGGTGAACATCGCGGCGCCGATGACCACCGGGAACCAGCCGCCATCGAGCAGCTTGCGGGAGGTGGCTGCAAAGAGCAGCAGGTCGACCAGGAAGAAGAACCCGGTCGCGGCGACGCACACCGCCCAGGGGTAGTTCCAGGCGTAGCGGATGACGAAGAAGGTCATCAGCGTGGTGATGAGCATGTCGATGGTGACGGCGATGCCGTAGGCTCCGGCGAGCCGGCTGCTGCTGCCGAACATCACCACCGCCAGCACGATGGCGACGTACAGGCTCCAGTTGATGAAGGGCACGTAGACCTGGCCCGTTTCCTTCACCGAGGTGTGCAGCACGCGCAGGCGGGGCAGGTAGCCGAGCTGGATGGCCTGCTTGGTGATGGAGAAGGCGGCGGTGATGAGGGCCTGCGAGGCGATCACCGCGGCGCAGGTGGCCAGCCCGATCAATGGGTACACCGCCCAGGTGGGCGCCATTTCGTAGAACGGGTTCTTCACGTTCTGCGGTTGGGCGAGGAGCATCGCGCCCTGGCCGAAATAGTTCAGCAGCAGCGTGGGCATCGCCAGGCCGAACCATGCCAGGCGGATGGGCTTCTTCCCGAAGTGGCCCATGTCGGCATACAGCGCTTCGACGCCGGTCACGCAGAGCACCACCGCGCCGAGCGCGACGAAGGTGACGCCCGGGTGGTTGAGCGCGAAGCTCAGGGCGAAGGTCGGGCTGAGCGCGGTGAGGATCGTCGGATTGGCGACGATGTGCGGCAGGCCCATCAGTCCCAGGACGAGGAACCAGGTCACCATCACCGGGCCGAAGAGCTTGCCCATGAGGCCGGTGCCATGGCGTTGCACGAAGAACAGCACCGTCAGCACCGCGAGCGATGCCGGCACGATGAAGCTGTGCAGGCCCGGGGCCGCGACTTCCAGGCCCTCCATCGCGCTGAGCACGGTGATGGCCGGGGTGATGACCCCGTCGCCAAAGAAGACCGAGGTGCCGAAGATGCCGATGATCATCAGCACCCGGTGCAGGCGCCGCCGGCCGTGCACCGCCCGCGAGGCCAGCGCGAGCATCGCGATCAGGCCGCCTTCGCCGTTGTTGTCGGCCCGCAGGATGAGGCCCACGTACTTGAGCGACACCACGACGGTGATCGTCCAGAACATCATCGACAACACGCCGTAGATGTTGTCCGGTGTCAGAGGCACCCGCCCATGGGCGAACACTTCCTTGATCGCGTAGAGCGGGCTGGTGCCGATGTCGCCGTAGACGACACCGATGGCGGCGAGCGTGAGGGCGGCGAGGCCGGAGGTAGGGCGCTGAGGGTTCACGTTCGACCAGGCCGCGGGCTGGGCGTGGTGGAGTCACGAAGGGGGCATATTGTGCTCCGCGGCCCGGGGCCGTCACGCCGGCCGGTTTCGCCCGGCGTGAACGATGTTGCAATGCAGCAACTTACTCGTAGACTTCCGCGTCCGGGTCGGTGGCCTCGAGTTCGTACGAGGCCGCGAGCATGGCCAGCCGGGCGATCACGCCATACATGTAGAAGCGGTTCGGGGCGCTCGCTCCGGGCTTGACGCCGGGCTTGGGCAGCTGGTTCGACTCGGCAAAGGCCAGCGGCACGAAGCTCGCCCCTGGGGAGTTGAGGTTCTCGTCGATGCCGCGCTCGGCGTTCACGCGGTAGAAGCCGCCGACCACGTAGCGGTCGATCATGTAGACCACCGGCTCGGCCACGGCATCGTGCACACGCTCGTAGGTGGGCACGCCTTCCTGCAGGATGACCTCGCTCACCTCCTGGCCGTCCTTGATGACGCTCATCTTGTTGCGCGTCTTGCGGTTGAGGTCGATCAGGTCCTTGGGGTCCCGCACGGTCATGATGCCCATGCCGTAGGTGCCGGCGTCGGCCTTCACGATGATGAAGGGCTTCTCCTGGATGCCGTATTCCTTGTACTTGCGGCGCACCTTGCCGAGCAGCGCCTCGGCATTGCTCATCAGGCAGTCCTGGCCGGTGCCGTCGGTGAAATTGACCTCGCCGCACTTGGCGAACATCGGGTTGATGAGCCACGGGTCCATGCCCAGCAGCTTGGCGAACTTCTTGGCCACCTCTTCATAGGCCTGGAAGTGGTTGGTCTTGCGGCGCACTGCCCAGCCGGCGTGCAGCGGCGGCAGCAGGTACTGCTCGTGCAGGCCTTCCAGCACCTTCGGGATGCCGGCCGACAGGTCGTTGTTGAGCAGGATGGTGCAGGGGTCGAAGTCCTTCAGCCCCAGGCGGCCGCGGGTGCGGATCAAGGGCTCGAGCATCAGCGAGCTGCCGTCGGGCAGGTCGAGCTGGGTGGGCGACTTGATGGTCTCGTCGAGCGTGCCCAGGCGCACGTTGAGTCCGGCCTGGTGAAAGATCTGCTTCAGGCGCGCGACGTTCGAGAGATAGAAGGTGTTGCGCGTGTGACGCTCGGGGATCAGCAGCAGGTTCTTCGCCTCGGGGCAGATCTTCTCGATGGCGGCCATCGCGGCCTGCACGGCCAGCGGCAGCATTTCCTGCGTGAGGTTGTTGAAGCCGCCGGGGAAGAGGTTGGTGTCGACCGGCGCGAGCTTGAAGCCCGCATTGCGCACGTCGACCGAGGTGTAGAAGGGCGGCGTGTGCTCCATCCACTCCAGCCGGAACCAGCGCTCGATGGCCGGCAGCGATTCGAGGATGCGCTGCTCGAGTTCGTTGATCGGGCCGGTGAGTGCGGTGATGAGGTGAGGAACCATGGCAGGGGCCCGAAGAAAGACAGGGTGGAGTGCTTGGAATTCTAGGCAGATGGGGTGCGATGCGGCGTCCACAAGCACCGCACCGGAAGCACGAGCAAACGGCGCACCATGAAAAAAGGCCACCATGCGGTGGCCTTTCAGTTGGCAGCAAGTGCCTGCTTACTGGTGGTATGCGGTTTCGCCGTGCGACGTGATGTCCAGGCCTTCGCGTTCCTCTTCTTCCGGCACGCGCAGACCGATCACCAGGTCGACGATCTTGAAGGCGATCACCGAGACCACGCCCGACCACACGATGGTCAGGAGCACAGCCTTCAGCTGGATCCAGACCTGGGTGCCGATCGGGTTGGAGATGACCGAGGCCGTGACCCAGTCGCCGACCAGGCCGGGGCCACCCAGGGCCTGCGTGTTGAACACGCCGGTCAGGATGGCGCCGACGATGCCGCCGACACCGTGCACGCCGAACACGTCGAGCGAGTCATCCGCGCCGAGCAGCTTCTTCAGGCCGTTGACGCCCCACAGGCAGGCGAAGCCGGCGACGAAGCCGATCACGATCGCGCCCATCAGGCCGACGTTGCCGGCAGCCGGGGTGATGGCCACCAGGCCAGCCACGGCGCCGGAAGCGGCACCCAGCATCGAGGCCTTGCCGCGCATCAGCGCTTCACCGATCGACCAGGCGAGCACCGCCGCGGCCGTGGCCGAGAAGGTGTTCATGAAGGCCAGCACGGCGCTGTTGCCTGCTTCGAGCGCGGAGCCGGCGTTGAAGCCGAACCAGCCCACCCACAGCAGCGAGGCACCGACCATGGTCAGCGTCAGCGAGTGCGGGGTGAAGGCTTCCTTGCCGTAGCCCACGCGCTTGCCGATCATGAAGGCACCCACCAGACCGGCGACGGCGGCGTTGATGTGCACCACGGTGCCGCCGGCGAAGTCGAGCGCGCCCCACTGCCAGATCAGGCCGGCCTTGGCGGTCATCGCGTCAGCCACTTCCTTGCTGGCGTAGGCGTCCGGGCCCATCCAGAACCAGACCATGTGGGCGATCGGTGCGTAGCTGAAGGTGAACCAGAGCACCATGAACAGCAGCACGGCGCTGAACTTGATGCGCTCGGCGAAGGCGCCGATGATCAGGCAGCAGGTGATGCCGGCGAAGGTGGCCTGGAAGGCCGCGAACAGCAGCTCGGGGATGTAGACGCCCTTGCTGAAGGTGGCCGCCATCGCGAAGGTGCCGGCGCTCGAGTCGAACAGCCCCTTCATGAACAGCCGGTCGAAGCCGCCGATGTACGCGTTGCCTTCGGTGAACGCCAGGCTGTAGCCGTAGATGCACCACAGCACGACGATCAGCGAGAAGGTGACGAGCACCTGCATCAGCACCGACAGCATGTTCTTGCTGCGCACCAGGCCGCCGTAGAACAGCGCGAGGCCGGGCACCGTCATCATGATGACGAGCAGGGTGGCGACGATCATCCAGGCCACGTCGCCCTTGTTGGCGACGGGGGCCGCCGCGGCGGGTGCCGAAGCGGCTTCGGCGGCCGAAGCCGCAGCAGGTGCAGCGACGGCTGCCGCCGAGGCAGCCGCCTCAGGGGCCGAAGCCGCCTGGGCCATCACGGCCCCGCTGAAGCCCAGGACCGCGAGGCCCAGGGCGAGGGTTGCAATGAGTTTCTTCATGGTGGGTTGTCTCTCGTTCGTCTTGTGCGTCAGAGGGCGTCCTTGCCCGTCTCGCCGGTGCGGATGCGCACCACTTGCTCCAGCGGCGAGACAAAGATCTTCCCGTCGCCGATCTTGCCGGTGCGTGCAGCGTTCTCGATGGCTTCGATCACGCGGTCGATCAGCGCGTCGTCGACGGCCGCCTCGATCTTCACCTTGGGCAGAAAGTCCACCACGTACTCCGCGCCGCGGTACAGCTCGGTGTGGCCTTTCTGACGGCCGAAGCCCTTGACTTCGGTCACCGTGATGCCTTGCACGCCGATGGCGCTGAGGGCTTCACGCACTTCGTCAAGCTTGAAGGGCTTGACGATGGCAGTCACCATCTTCATGGTTCTCTCCAGTGGTTACGGGTGGGTTAGAAGGTTCGCTTGATGCCGAAGAACACGCCGTCCTTGCCGAGGTTGGCGCCACTCGGGTCGTAGTAGGCATGGCCGTTGATGTTGGCCGGGACGGTCTTGGTGTTGGTGCCGACGAAGGAGAGGCTCACCACGGTGCCCGAGATGTCCTTGCTGAGCGTCAGCGAGTAGTCGGTGTACGAGAGCGTGCTGGTGTAGCCCTTGACCTTCTGGTAGCCGACGTGCGGGGTCAGGCTGAAGCCCTCGGGCAGGCTGAAGGTGGCGCTGAGGTCGAGGTAGCCGCTGCCCTTGCTGTCGCGGTTGCCGAAGAGGTTGCTCGTCGAGTGCGAGTACTTCAGCGTGGCCGGGCCGTAGGTGACGGCGCCATACACCTCGGTGGTGTTGGGATCGTCGTAGACGCTGCTCCAGGCCGGGGTCTCGGCGTCCGGGTAGATGTACTGCAGCACGCCGACGTCGAGCGTCAGGCCCGACACCACTTCCTTCTTCCAGCCGGCGTAGACGTCGATCTCGACGGTGGAGTCACCGCCCGAGTCGCGGATCCACTTGATGGTCGAGCCCCAGGTGCCGATGTAGAAGCCGGCGGGCAGCGCCAGGTCGGCGCCGAACTGCAGGGCCGGCTCGAAACGCGTCTGGGAGATGCCGCGGTAGCGGTAGTCGGTGACCGCGCCGAGGTTGAAGCTGAGCGGGCTGGCGTCTTGGGCAAAGGAAACGGCAGGCAGAGCCGAGCCCAGGGTGGCCAGAACCAGCAACGACTTTTTGAGCATGTAGTGTTCTCCGCGTTCAGAGTGGGTTTGGGGGCGGAGCCACGGTTTGCAGCTTTTGTGCCATGGTCGTTTTGGGGCGTCTCGCCCCAAAAGCGGATTGGCCCTCTCTGTTTCGCTCCAGTTCGGTGCCAAAAGCGGTTCTGCGGGTCGGTTTGGCACGATGGCGGTGCAGATCCGACCTTTGCGGGATGGCCGGCGCTTGGTGCCTGCGGACAATGCGTCCGCATCAAAACAAGGCGGCGCAGCCGCCACGCAGGGAGAAATGCATGTCACTGGCGGTGATTCACAGCCGCGCGCTCGACGGACTGGCGGCGCCCGAGGTCACGGTCGAGGTCCATCTGGCCAACGGGCTGCCGAGCTTCACCTTGGTGGGCCTCGCGGACACCGAAGTGAAGGAGGCGCGGGAGCGGGTGCGCGCCGCGCTGCAGAACAGCGGACTCGAGTTTCCGTTCAACAAGCGCATCACCGTCAATCTAGCCCCCGCCGACCTGCCGAAGGAAACTGGCCGCTTCGACCTTCCCATTGCGCTCGGCATCCTGGCCGCCAGCGGCCAGGTCGATGCGGCGCTGCTGGGGCGCTACGAGTTCGCGGGCGAGTTGTCCTTGTCGGGCGAGTTGCGCCCGGTGCGGGGCGCGCTGGCGATGGGGCTCGCGCTCAAGCGCAGCGTCGGGGCGGCGGCCCGCGCGCTGGTGTTGCCACAAGGCAGCGCGCAGGAGGCGGCACTGGTGGAGGGCCTGCCGATCTATGGCGCGGCGCACCTGCTCGAGGTGGTACAGGCGCTGCGCCCCGGCGAGCCTTCTGAACGCGCCGAGCTGAAGCGGGCGCAGGCGAACGCGGTGCCCGTGGGTGCGGCGGTGCCCGACCTGCGCGACGTCAAGGGGCAGTCCGGCGCCAAGCGTGCGCTCGAAGTGGCCGCGGCCGGCGGCCATAGCCTGCTGATGATGGGGCCGCCCGGCACGGGCAAGTCGATGCTGGCCCAGCGCTTCGCTGGCCTGCTGCCGCCCCTCACACAGGACGAGGCGCTGGAGTCGGCCGCAGTGCTGAGCCTGTACCACGGGTTCTCACCCGAGCGGTGGCGGGTCCGTCGATTCCAGAGCCCGCACCACTCGGCCACGGCGGCGGCGCTGGTCGGTGGTGGGTCGCCGCCTCGGCCGGGCGAGATTGATTGAAACCTATTTATTTCAGAATGATTGGCACTAGTTCGGAATATGCGCTGCCGAACGTCTAGAAATGGTCCGCATTGGATCCCTGGAAGCTAAGTGGCTGGCACCTGACAGCTCCGCGTCTCCACGTGAGACCAGCGCTTCATCCCTAACTTGAACGAAGCTCAGCTGCGGTAGCGCTGCTATACCTCGTTATGTGCGCGGTATACCTAAAACAGCGCTAGGGAGGACGCAATGCCTTATGTCCCAGCTGGGCGAGCAAGACAATCGTTTTGCGCCGTTATAGCTGCACTGGTATCCAGCGGGCTGACTGGCTGCGGCGCTCTCACAGTGATGCAACGCAACCAAGTCGCAGGGGCGGTCGGCCTGGTGGCCGCATCGATGACGCCCAACGCCGACCTCGAGCAGACCTATTACCTTGGTAGCTTTGATCCACAGGGCCAGGTTCCACCAGCCGTATACAGAATCCGCGTACGCGGGCAGTCCAGCCTATTGAGCAATGTTCGGTTTGCGTCAAGCTGGGTGCCCGCGGAAGTGGTGGACGCACTGACCGGCGCGATTGAAATCAATCCGAAGGATGGGCGCCTCGACGTCAAGAATGACGGTGGAGGCGTCACGGGTATCGCAAACGGCCGCGGTTTGGTCATGTTTGGCCCTGAAGGCTTTCGGGAGGCTCCCCGCAATCACCGTCTGGTGATCGTGATGGGCAGCAGCCCAGAAACTGTCGACCAAGCTTTCAGCAGTGCGCTGGGAACCGTCGCCAAGGTGCGTGCCGGCGAATCAACGGTTGGCTTTGACAAAGGGATAGTTGACCTGCTCGCGTCCCTCGGAGACGAGAAGCTTCGCCTGCGTGCTTTGGTGAGGGAGAGCGAGCCATGAGGATCACAAAAGCTCTTGCTCTTGGAGCGGCCTGCGCTCTTTGGGGGTGCGCTGGCCTGCAGGTCGATGTCGACGTGTACAAGGGCCCGCTGGCGAACCTGCAATCAACACAGGCGCAACAGCTCGCCTCTATGGCGCTCGGCGCAAAGCCTCTGATCATCGAGTACCGAAATAGACTGCTCGATGATCTCACCGATCAAAAGTCTTGGACCCAGACGTACCTCGACCGCGCCAAGTACATCCCTGCATCGGCATGGAGCGCGATCGCCAGCATGCAAGGGGTCAAGCACACCGACGCAAGACTTCGTCGCGCACGGCATCTCAATGGGATCCTGACGTTCTACCTGGACATCTGTCGACCCGCGGCACCAGCTCTCCCAGCCGTGGGCGCCTCCGCTCCTGCCGCAGGGGCCTCTGCCACAACAACGGGATCCCCTCCCGCAACAATTGCTCCTGTTGCTCCTTCGACGGTAGCTCTCTCAGTCGAAGAAGGAGACTGTCTGCTTCCGGCAGATTCACAAGCTGCTGGTTTCGGCGGCCGACCGCGTGAGGGGATCGAGAGTCTTGCGAAGGCAGCATCGGTGGCGGCGGTGAATCCGGCCTCAGCACCAAAGTTGGACCCGAGCACCTCCTTGTTGCTCAGCAACTCTCTAAGACGGTTCTGGAGCCGGGATCAGGACGAAGAAAGGCGATCCATCGAGCCCCGAGTGGCACTCGAACTTCTGCTGGTTGACTTTGCCGGTCGTGTTCAGTTCTTTACCAACAACCAGTGGGTGCTCTCGGATCCTGAAGAGAGCGAGAGCACTCCAGAGGCTGAGCGTCTCAAGACGCTGCTTGAAACTGTGAGCAACACCATCATGGTTCAGGCGGACGAACTCCGGCGGGAGGACCGGCACCGAGCGAATCAACTGAAGCTTCGGGCTGCTGAGCACGAGGCGGCCATGATGGTGCGCAGGCCCACCGTCGAGTTGATGGTCGACGATCTTCGCCGGATGACCGAGTCCTGGTTGCAGCCACTCAGCCAACTTGGGTCGGCGACGACCTTGTCCGCACCGAAGCTCGATGCCAATCAGCGCAAGTCTCTCGATGAAGGTCTGGCGATTCGACGCCGCGCGATGATCGACGCCCTCTTGACCCGGCTTGTACTCGCGCCATCCCCCGCTGCCGATCGAGATGCCGTCACCAAGCTTGCCTCGCTCTTGAACTGCCAACCAAGGGAGCTTGAGGCATTCCATGCCTTAGTGCGTCGAGGGACACCTTCGGGCAAGTCAACCGTTGCACAGGCGCGTGCTGCGATCGACAAATGGGCTGCGGACCGCCTCAAGGTTGACGCGGACCTCGATGCTGCCGTGCTGGCCGCCAAGCTCGACTATGTGCTGGCCGCCTCTCTTCAACGAGGTGTCACTGCACTGCCAGCGCTCGACGACCCAGCTGATGTCGCCCGGGATGAGGCTTGGAAGAAGCTGCGAATGGTCGCCGAGGCGCGTAGCGAGGACGTCGCAGCAAGCTACGACCAGCTCCAAGCCATTGCCAAGACCGCGGTCGGTGCATCCAGAGCGCAAGGAGATGTCCAGGTCGAGCGGTTGACGTCGGTCGCATTTGCGGAACTGAGGACGTTGCTGAAATCGCTTCGCGAAGAGGTGATCAAGGCGGTCGCCAAGCGCGGCGAGCCGGATCCGAAGATCGTGAGAGAAGAGTTCGTCGTTGCGCTTAAGAGGAAACAGGAGGCGGAAAAGTCAGCGGGCAGGCGGCTACCAGAACTCGACGCTGCCTTGAGCGTAGTGGTGGCGCTTCCGCCCAATACAACGTTCACCGGTGCTGGTGGACCGCCGGCTGACGCGCTAGATGTGCTCGAAAACTACATTGCGTATCTCCGGTACAGCTACTTGGATGCAGTCGCCTCTGGAGGTGAGTCGAATCCAGATGCAAGGAACTACGCTGAGGCTCTCGTCCAAGCGCGAAAGCAACGATCAGACATGGTGTACGTGCGGCCGAGCAGCGCGTATCTGCGCTCTTCCTTGGCAGCTACGTTTGCACAGGAGAACCCCTCCGTACAGTGGTCGAACATGCTGAACGACACCATTCAGTCGCTGATCCGCTCGAACAGGGAAAAGCCGCTCTCGAAGACAAGAGAAGACCTGGACAAGGTCTTTTGGCAGAACATCAATCGTGTGCGTCTGAATGCTGGTGGCCTGACTAACTACGTCGTCGCCAAAGACGACATCGGCAACTGGTACGTAAAAGGAATGGGGGCCGATCCCAGCGCAATGATCAATGCAGCGAAGAACCTCGCGCTGTACAACATGGGCGGGCGGATGAACACTAATCTCCTGCGTGCCGATGAACTTCGCAACAAGCTGGACAACGACAAGGACGCGACAGCGACACAACGGACCACTTGGCAAGCCGAACTTGATAAAACGGTCAAGAACGAAGGGGGCGCCGGCATCACGGTCCGAAGCGGTGCACTCGGTTCCTATCAGACCCGTTACAGCAAACGCACCAAGGAACACTTGCAAGACCTGTCTTCAGCGCTGAAGGTGGGTCACTACAAGCAGTCGATCATTGAGAGGTGGACGGCGACGCTGGCTCCTCGTACGCCAGAGGCGCTCATCGCGGTGATGACAGCGCAGGAGAAGGCTTGGACGAAGGTCGTTGACGCAACACAAACCGCTCCAGCTGACAAAGCGCAGTCCGATGTTCTGATCGATGCTCTGAGGTGCCTTGAGCAGTACCGCAAGGCACTGCGGGGTGCCGTGCTCCAGGACATTGCGTTGGTCGTCGCGCAAGAGCAGGAACTGAAGCAGGAACAGCAGAAGGTTCAGGCGTTGCTTCCGAAGGTTCAGGACGCACAAACTGCACAGGAGTCGAGCGCAGCCAAGGTGATCTCGAGTGCGGAAGCCGTCAAAAGGGCGATTGCGGCTGAAGAGTCGGCCGAGAAGATCGACGGTCTACGCAAAGACGCCGAGCAAGCCGTCCTCGGTCACCAGGAGCACGTGCAGCGCCTCGGCGTGGAGCAAGCCAACTTGGTCATAGCGAGAGCGAGCGTCGCTGCGAAGGAGACGTCGCTGCGCGATGCCACTGCGCTGCGCGAAAAGGCTGCCAGCGATGTTGATGCTGTGATCACAACCGCCGTCAAACAATGGGTCGAAAGACGTCTCAGGGCAGTCGAAGAGCTGGAAACTGCGACCAAGGTTCTGGGGCAGCAATCGCAGCAGTGAGGTGCGCCTGCTACTCAAGCGCACGGTGTGTCGGGTCCACGGGGGGAGGCGATGCGTACAGTGAAGACATGTGCAACGGTTGTCGGCTTCATGATCGCCCTGCTACTTCAGCACTCGGCACTTGCGTTCAAGGTTGATGCGACGGTGCCGCCAACGAGCTCGCGGCCATCGAGTTGCTCGTTCGATAACGAGGAACAGGGCAACGCCTATGCACAGGCCAGCTTTGGGGATCCTGTCCATGAAACCATGACCGCGCTGTCGATTCAGCGCGCTAAGGAGCATTCGACCAGCTGTTCGGCAGATGACAAGAGCATCGAAGCCTTCTGGAAGAAGCCGGAAAAGCCGCAGCGAACCATCTTGGCTTGCTGCCGGTACACCAAAGGCTCAAGGTTCTGCCGCTGTTTAAACAATGACATTCGCAAGGCGGCTTTCGCAGATGAAGATCCCGTAAAAACCGGCTCCCGCTGGCCCGACGATCCGTGCCACATGCTCGCTCGTGGAGACACCTACTTCATCATGCCCCAGTGGATCGTCGTAGGCCGGTCGAGCTGGGGCAACAACCTGGCCTACTCATCCCACCTGCACTACTTTGCCTTCATGCACTCGATGGCTTCATCCGGTCAGAAGGCCAGCATGTCAGGCGAAAGGACGGTGACGACCCGACTGAGAATCCTGGTCTGGCTTGAATTCGCGTTCAAGGTGGCGGAAGGTGTCATTCCGAGCACCGCGCGATTCTCAGAAGTCCCAGGCTACCTCGATTCAAAGGAGGCTCAGGAGCAGTTCAGGACGGTTTTTCCTGGATATGTCGGTTCCAAGGACTGGACAGTCGATTTTTTCTTCACGGGGATCTACAACGCGGACGCACGATACGTTCAGCAGCTCGCGCTCGGGTCTACCCTTCACACAATGCAGGATGCGTTCTCCGATTCACATGTGAAGCGTCGGGGTCGGCCGAAGGCTCCCGCGCCTGTGACCAACCCAGGGCTGGTCCAACAGTTTCTGGACTACAAGCTGCATAACAAGGTCCTGCTGCATCCGACAGCCGACGCTAGGCCGCCGGACATGAGCGATGCGCCAAAAGACAAGGCCGCGCTACACCCGGTTTCGGTCGGCGCCGAAGTAGTCTCCTGTGCGGCGGCGAAGCGCCCGACTGGTCAGTCGAATTGGAAGAAGGCGATGCAAGCGCTGGATCCGGTCTACAGACTTGACCAGCCCCACGAGAAGTACAGCGGGAAAGGTGCCTACTAGGCGACATGCCGTGGATTGGTGTTGTGTCTGCTTTGTCGAAGTGACAGAACACTGCTGTCGCCCAAGGGCGCAGACGAAGTCTCGGCCTTAGCCGCGAGCCCCGGTACGTTGCGGCGCTGGCGAACGTATTTATCTCACCACCAACTTCAAGGAAAAGAACCAGGTCAAAGCCCTGGGGCGCGCGGGGATCCGGCCGCGTCCAACTGGTACGTGCCCGAGGGCAAACCATTTGAACCGTTTGCAGCGTGGTTTGCCGATGCACTGCCCGCAACGACGTCGCCTAAAGAGATTGGCGAGACCGGCAAAGGAGTACCTTTGTCACGCCTGCTGAACGGCGTTGCCACGCGCATCGCGCGGACATTCGCCGAAAGCGAATGGGTGTCAGGCGAAGTGGTGCGCGCCTCGGTAAGCCGCGGCCATTACTACCTGGAGCTTTCCGAGCGCAGCGAGGCTGCCGAAGTCATTGCTCTGGCCCGGTCCGTGTGTTCCTTCCGGCGTATTTCCGGGATTTGCCATTGAAACGGAAAGCTGCGCGCCTCAGTCAAACGCCGCGGACCCCGGCGTTACCTCGCCTGGGGGATCAGTCCAGGCCTCTGAATTTGTCCGGATCGACGAGATCTCGAAGGGGTACGTTGAGCGCGTTGGCCAAGAGCCCCATGTTGTCGACGGAGACGTTGCGCTCGCCGAGCTCAATGCTGCTCACATAGGCTCGACTTAGGCCCGCCTCGAGCCCTAGCTGCTCCTGGGACAGGTCCTTCAAGCGCCGCGCCCGGCGTAGGTTTCTCGCAAAGACCTCTCGCGCGGACAGCTCCTTCGTTGCCTTTCCCATGCGGGAAGGATCAAGCCGATGTCTGTGTTTTGCTACAGCCTTTGCTGTACGTCTTGCTAACTTTGAGTATCTTTAAGACACTGAAAGGCAAGTTGCGACGACTTTGATGGTCTTTTGGACCGCCAAACAAGGCACAAGGGTCGGGCAGCCTCATGCAAGGGAGCAGACATGGTGAAGATGAGAGAGAGCTCGCCTCGTCGAGCTCTCCTGAGTGCGCTCGTCGGCCTCGTAGTCGCTGTGCTCATGGGATGCGCGAACGTCGCTTCACGAACTCCGGAAGAGGTGGTCGCCGGCGTTGCCAAGAACAGTGACTTGCGAATCACCTGGCTTGGCCCCGAAAGCGAGAACGAGTTGTTCGGCTTTCCTGTCATCGAGCGCCAGCTCGAACCGATCTACGAGAAGTGCCGCCAACAGCAGGGCAACTTATTTCCGGTGCGGAACGCTGTGCGTTTTGCGGGGCCGTCCGTGATGCGGGATCACCGGCCAGAGTTCGTTCGCACGGTCACCACTGAAATCCGGTGTACGAAAGGCGAGCTCTATCTCTGGATTGCCAGGATCAACTACAACGATCACCGGTTCTACCAGGACATCCAGAACCGCGATCGCATCCAACTCACCTTGCGAACTTCGTTTGTGGCAGGTGAAACACTCAATCCGCCACAGGACGAGGAGAGCAAGCGCCGGCGTGCCGAAGCGGCCGCGGCCGCTGAGAAGCGATATGCGGAGGAGGCCGCTCAGCGCGAACGGGAGCGGCAAGCCTCAAGAGAAGCGCTGGCGGAAAGGGAGCGAGCCGCAGCCGAACAGCGAAGAGCAGAGCTCCCGGCTTTCAGGGCGCGACTCAAGCCGGGTGACCGCGTCCGCGTCCTGCATCCTCAATTCCGATCCGTGTCTGCAATTGGCTTGGTCATCGATGTGAAGCCCGGATTGGCACAGGTTCAGTTCAGGGCCGCGCCAAGCATCCTGAACCCTGACCCCAAGACCGAAACGCTGTGGTTTCAGCTGGAGCAGCTGGTTCAGCCGGATCGGTGAGCCGGCCACCGAAGTAGAGTTGCGAGGTGCACATGAAGCGACGCCATGGCGTAGATCAAATTGCCCGCGAACTGATCCAGAGGATCGGTAACGCGATTCGCGAACCTGGCATCTCCCGAGAGGCGGTGTTCGGTCGAAAACCGAACACAAACGTGGTCGCCTACTGGCTATAACGCAGCGACGTGACGAGGATCGCGCGTATCGGCCGATGGAACCAAGACGGTTGGCCGAATGACGCGAGAGAGTTTTCGGGCCATTCGCTAAAAGTGAGGAGTCGACATGCGCTTTGCTTGGCTCAAGAATCTGTCCGCGGTCGTGAACTTGGCCCGACTACGACCTGAGGGGGTAGTCGCTGTCCTCGACAGTGGCGCGTTAGATGAAGAGGTGCTCCGGCGTGCTGCTGTAGAGAAACCTGCTGCCGTTGAGCGTTTCGATCAGGTGCAGCCTTTCTCTTTCGAGACGTGGTTGAACCGAACGCGAGGGGCTGACTGTGACCGGCGGTGAAGGTGTGGCCGTCGACCTGCTCGCGTCGGAGCAGCTCACGCTTGAAGAGATGGCCGCTTACTTGGGCGTCAGCACTGCAGAAGTGCAGCGCAGAGAGCAAGCAGGTGAGCTCTTCTCCTTTTTCCGGGAGCGCCGTGGCAGTGAGCGTCTCTATCCCTTTTATCAGCTCGCCCCAGAGGTCTATCCCAGCTTGATTCAACGAACGAGGGCTGCGTTCGATCCGGATCTGGTGCAGGTGCACTACTTCTTCACCCGACGAGACCCAGACCTAGGACGTCTCAGTGTGCGCGAGCTTCTGGCGGGGCGGCCGCACGAGAGTTTCGAGCTGGACAGCGTCGGAGAGTGGCTGCTCTCTCTCCCCTTCGCAAGGCGACTCGACGCCGCCTTGGCCGCCTTGGAGCGTGAGCGTAACCACTGCCAAGCTTGTTAAGGGCCCTCCAGCAGGGCAAACGGTGCGCGAGAAGCCTTTGTTCAGTGTCTGCTCAGCAGCGAAAGCGGCCATGACGCCTGCCTGGCGCTCCGCTGAGTCCTAACGTGCCATCTGGCCAAGATACTGCTGTCGCCTCGAGCAAAGCGAGGGCTGCCTCTTATGGACAAAAAAGGTGCATTGCGGAAGATTGCCTACGTCAATAGAAGAGGGAGGACGCACATGTCAGCGATTTCTCTGCCAAAGAATGCGCTTGAACGCGTGCAATTGGGTCAAGCATTCGCAGAATACGATCTCATCCGTCACGACCCACAGTTATTTGTGTCGACCCCTTCGGCCTTAGCCGCTCTGGCGGAGGACGGCAACTACTGCTTCTTTGTCGGACGTCGAGGCGCCGGCAAGACCGCAATCGTTTATGAGATTCAGCGGAAGCTCAAACGATCGATTTCGATTACGCCGCACATATTCGACCTGCTTGTACTTCCGCTGGAGTGCGAGGAGTTTCACGATACCCGTCAAAGACCGTTCAAATCTTTAATGCACACAATGGAGCGGGCGCTCCTGGACGAGGTGGTCCGCGCTTGGGGGTATGCAAAGCTCTTTCAGTTCAAGAACGCGCCGGCGACGATAGCTAAGGAGCGCAACCTCATCGAAGACTGTGAGTTTGATCACCGCATCATCAATCTCACCAAGGAAATCTTTGATGCATACGCGCTCAATCAGGACAAGCTCTGGCTTCGACAGATTAATCGCAGCAAGGAACTTGTTGATGAAGTGAATGCGCTTGCCGTTGACGGCCAGTTCCGGTTCACCATTCTTATCGACAGGCTTGATGAGTCATGGGATGGCTCCCCTTCAGCACTCATTTGCCTGATGGCTTTGATGCACGCGGCGGTTCGCCTACGCGCTTCTACTCCGTGCATCCGGCCGTACATATTCATTAGAGAGAACATTTATGACCGCATTCGTGCGATGGACAACGAATTCTCTCGTCTTGAAACGTCGGTGATCTTCCTCGAATGGACAGAAAGAAAGCTGCAGGAACTCGTAGAGCGACGCCTGGTTAGACCCTTCAACACAAAGCCGAAGCTCGGCGGAGAGGCATGGAACTGTTTCTTCGATGAGGTCGACGGACGTTCGAGTGCAGGGCTTGTAATGGAGCTTTGTCAGAGGCGCCCGAGAGATGTCCTGATGCTGACAACTTACGCTATCAGTTCTGCTCTTGCAAACGGCAATGTCAAAGTGACCAAAGCCGATCTGGAGGACGCCGGACGACGCTACAGCACGAGCCGCCTCAAGGACCTGGGTGACGAGTTCTCGGAGAACTACCCAAACATCAGCGTCATCCTCGAGCACTTCTATGGCCTTGGGAGCGAGTTTTCGATTCTTGCGATCGAGGACTTCATCGGTAAGCTACTAGTCAACGAAAAAATCTCAAAGTACTGCGGCTCATGGTTCTTCGACTACACGGTGCCTTTTAGGTTTGTCGAGCTCCTGTTCGGGATTGGTTTCTTTGGGCTCCAGAACAAGGGGCGTGTTCAGTACAAGGAACCTGGAAAAGACGCCAACGCAAAGCTCGCGATTGATTCGATTTCTGAGATCGTGATTCATCCGACCTACCGCGCTGCGCTAAATACGCGCCCGATTTTGATGCAGCGCCTCACGGAGGCCACCCAGCTTAGAAACGAGGGCCTGCTTGAGGACTTGCCGGAAAACTATGCCTTTGATGCCTATAAGGCCGCGCTCGAACAAGCACTAGCCGACCTTCGCACGACACCTCTAGGCCATGAGGGAGCCGCAAAGTTTGAAGATCTCGTGGGTGACATCATCAAACTTTGCTTCTATCGATCCCTCACTAACGTTCAAGCCAAGGCCCGCACGTCTGACAACACGACTATCAGAGATTGGGTGGCGTCAAATCGAGCTACTGGTGGATTCTGGGAGGTCGTTCGCAATAAGCATGGCGCGACGCAAGTAGTGTGGGAGTGCAAGAACTACGAGGATCTGGCAGCGGACGACTTCCATCAAGTCCAGTACTACTTCAGCAACTCATTTGGACGCTTCGGACTCATTGTCTTCAGGGGCGGAGAAATAAAGGAAAGTTATCTGCGGCACATCGCGAACGTTGCGAACAAGAACCAGGCCGGGCAGATCGTTCTGCTGACTCAGCGAGATTTAGAAGTGTTCCTTCGGCAGGCGATTAATGGTGTATTTCGTGAGGCGCACATCCAAGATCGATATGACTTCTTCGTCAGAGCGATTTCTTAGCTCATTGCAAATCCGTTGGAATGCCTGCCTCTGTTAACCAATGTCATGGGCAACAGTTAGGTCCGCTACCAGTCTGAAGTGGACTGTCCCCAGTGCAAGCCGCCAATAGCACTTGATCTTTAATCTCGCCAAAAAGTCGCCAAACGTACGAGCAGCGTCGCGTCGTCAATTTAATGTGCCGCCATGAGGTTGCCGCTCTAGTGATTTCGCAGACGGGCCTGTCATCAAGGCGGCCACGAGCAGCCCCTGCGACGCTTTCGACGAAGGCCAAAGGAGCCAACTTAACGACGGACTCCCTCGAAGTTGTCCGACGCATCGAAGATGCGTCTCAGGTCGCTTTGGTTGTAGGTCAAATTCAGCCGGTTGACGTTTGGGGTGTTTTGATCAAGTACGGTGAAAGGGGAGTGAGTTCAAAATGGCCAAGATGGTGACTGGCGCCCAACTTAAAGCACTGCTGCGCTCCCACGCAGAGGGCGACGATCGCCATTTCTATTCCGTCGCCATGCAGATGGCCGCGCATGAGGCCAAGCAGGGGCACGGCAAGCTCGCCGAAGAGCTGCGCGAGCTAATCGATGCCGCCAAGTCGCGCCGGCACGGTGCGCCGCTCGAAGGCGCGGCGATCCCCATCACCCGGCCCAAGGGCGAGCTCGCCTCCCTTCTAAGCGTCACATACCCTTCGCGGCGGCTGTCGGACATGGTGCTGGCGCCACCGGTGCTCGAGAGCCTGCAGCAGGTCCTCAAGGAACAGCGGCACTTGAGCAAGCTGCGCAGCCACGGCCTGCAGCCCCGCCGCAAGCTGCTACTGGTCGGCCCGTCCGGCACGGGGAAGACGATGACGGCGGCCGCGCTTGCCGGCGAGCTGGGCATCCCGTTATTCGTGGTCCGCCTGGACTCGCTGATCACCAAGTTCATGGGTGAGACCGCGGCCAAGCTGCGCCAGGTCTTCGACGCTGTCGCTTCGACGCGCGGCGTGTACCTGTTCGACGAGTTCGATGCCATCGGCAGCCAGCGCGGCATGGCCAATGACGTGGGCGAGATCCGCCGCATCTTGAACAGCTTCCTGCTGATGATCGAGCAGGACGAGTCCAGCAGCGTGATCGTCGCCGCCACCAACCACCCCGACATCCTCGATGAGGCGCTCTTCCGGCGCTTCGACGATGTGGTGCAGTACCACGTGCCGTCGGCGGACGAGGTCAAGGCCTTGCTTCGCATGCGCCTGGCCAACTACCTCAAGTCGCCCAAGGCGCTTGCTGAGCTCGCCGAGGTGGCCACCGGGCTCAGCCATGCGGAGGTCGCCAGGGCGGTCAGCGACGCGATCAAGGAAGCCGTGATGCGCGACCAGGACACCGTCGCGGTCGACGCGGTTTGCAGCCTCCTGCAGCAGCGCAGGGCAGTGCTGCGCGTCGACCGGTAGGACATTTCGAGCTTGCACTCCCTCCATTGGGGGCTCACGCTCTGGAGGGTTGTCGACGCGACATCTTCTCCTCCATGATCGCTCTCAACAACAAGGGAGGAATCAATGACAGGGGTTGATGTTCAAGAGATCTCACTCGACGACCAGTACAGACTGGCGTTGGCGCATGACAACGTGAAGAAGCACTTTGCGGCTGCCATAGAGCACTTCGACGAAGAATTCGGCCCCGGTGCAGTGCTGGAGAAGCCAGAGCTGCTGGCAGTCTTCGTCAAGGCAGCTGCCATGGAATCCTTGGCTGCTGCGATTACAGGTGCCAAGTTGGTGAAAGACACTTCGGCACACTAGGCTGCGACAGAATCAGGGATGACCAACATCGCATCCCTCCTCAAGAGCGAGATCATCCGACTCGCGCGCAAAGAAGTCCGTGCAGAAATCCAGTCGCTCAAAAAGGGGCTGGCGGGGCACCGATCGGAGATCGGGGCACTGAAGAAAGAAGTGCGCTCTCTGCAGAATCAGCTCAAGCGCGCATCGAAGGGGGCAAAGCCTCCAGCCGCCGAGGGGGCTCGCGACGAAACCCAGGTCCGCTTCAGTACGGCGGGGATGAAGGCGCATCGCAAGAAGCTGAAGCTTTCTGCGAAAGACTATGGTTTGCTGATTGGTGCGTCCATGCTCTCCGTCTACAAATGGGAGGACGGCAAGGTCAAACCTCGAACTAGCGCGCTGGCCAGGATTGCCCGGGTCCGCACCATCGGCAAACGGGAGGCAGATCGGCGGCTTGCTGAACTCAAGGGCGCATAGAGGTGCACCGCTTCTGTGGTGTCAGGTCAAGATCACCTCAGCAAAGCGCATCGACGAAAGCTACAACGCTGCGTCGAAGGGTGGAATGTTCTCTTCCTTCCGCATGGAACGGGTACTGGATTTCACTGAATACCTAACCGGCCTTGAGCACGACCACTTCGCATCGGATAAACGCACGCTGTGGGGCCTCTCCCTTCGAGACTACGTGCGTACGTTGCAGGCCAACGATCGTTGGCAGCTGATGGCTAAACCTTAGTCGTTCGTTCTGGCTACAGACTCATGAGTCCTGTAGGTGTTGGGATGCCTGCGCGCTTTGCGACATCCGCGTTTACCGCGTCCCTTGTGAACGAGCCCCAAAGCGTAGGCAGCTTGTCTGCGACAAGCAGTCGTTGGCCCCGATTCTCTGGATCAGCTCTCGATGAGGCTCCCTGGCTCCGCGGTACTTGAGGATCGGATCGATTCGTGCAGCTCGGAGAAATCCGCACTGGCAAGCGCGATCAGCCCACTGCAGGAAGTTCGTTCGAACACCTCAGAGATGCTACGGACAAGCTGCAGGCAATCTTCACAACTTCGTAGAAGGAGATTTCTTCTCCCTTGGGCACGGGGGCCGGCTCGCCCCGTTTGATGTAGCGGTGGCATGCCCCAACGCCATCCGATTCGTTCCGCGCCGGCAACAGTCATCTTCCAGCGGACGGCTTTCTGAGAATGACCCGCTTTCCTAGAGTGACTCCACCCCACCACAGGAGCACTCATGCGAGACCTTCTCTTCACCCCCTTGCAGGCCGGCGCGCTTTCGTTGCCAAACCGCGTCGTGATGGCCCCCATGACGCGGTCGCGTGCACTGGATGACGGCACCGTGCCTTCGATGACAGCCGACTACTACGCCCAGCGAGCATCGGCCGGGCTCATCCTCACCGAGGGCCTTTTCCCCGAGGCGATGGGCAAAGGCTACGTGCGCACGCCCGGCCTCGCGAACGACGAGCAGGCCGCCTCTTGGGCCCGCGTGACGCGTGCCGTGCATGCTGCAGGCGGGCGCATCGCGGCGCAGCTCATGCACGTGGGCCGTATCAGCGACCCACTCTTCCTGCCGCACGGCTCGACGCCTGTCGCTCCTTCGGCAGTGCGGCCTCACGGCAGCTCGTACACCGACGTCGGGCCGCGCCCGCACATCACGCCGCGTGCACTGGAACGCGCCGAGATCAAGCGCATCGTGAACGCCTTCGCGGCCGCCACGGAGCGTGCGCTGGAGGCCGGTTTCGATGCCGTCGAGCTGCACGCCGGCTCTGGCTACCTGCCCATGCAGTTCCTGAGCAGCCGCACCAACCACCGGCTCGACGAATACGGCGGCGACGCGCTGGCCCGATCGCGCTTCCTTCTCGAGGTGCTCGACGCGATGGTGGCCATCGCCGATGCTGGACGGGTGGGCCTGAAGCTCACACCCGAGCTGCCCTTCAACGACATCGCGGACGACACGCCCGAACACACCTACACCACGCTGATGCGAGAGGTGGCAAAGCGTGACATCGCTTTCGTCGAGGTCGTGTCGACAGGGCCAGTCGACTGGCATTCGCTGCTGAGGCCGCTGTTCAAGGGCGCCTACTTCCTCGGGGGTGGCCAGACCGGGGATAGCGCCTTGGAGCACGTGCAGGCCGGCCGCGCCGATGCGGCGGTCTTCGGTCAGGCCTTCATCGCCAACCCTGATCTGCCGCTGCGTTTGCTCGCCGGCGCACCGCTCGCAAGCGCCGACCGCGACACCTTCTACAGCCCCGGCCCGCAGGGATATGTGGACTACCCGGTTTGGGCCAACGCCGACGCGTTGGCCCTGGCCTGAGGAGGACGTGCCATGGCATCCGCACGCAATGTGCTGCCACTGCTCGTCGCCACCGGTGTGGCGCTCGGGTTGGGCATCCCGCTTGCCAAGCTTGCCGCGTTGCACGACGTGCAGCCGCTCCCCTTCGCCACCTGGCCCACCTGGATCGCAGGGCTCGTGCTCACGGCTCTGGGCGCTGGGCGGCAGGGTCGGCCACCGCGTATGCGGCAGCTCGCGCGCTTCGGCATCGTGGCCGGACTCTTCGGGCATGCCGCACCCATGACAGCGCTCTACTGGCTCACCCGCGAGACCGGCGCCGGCTTCGCAGCGCTCGCGTTCACACTGCCGCCTGTGTTCACGCTGGCCTTCGCGCTGGCTCTTCGCTTGCAGACGCTGACCGCGATCCGTCTGATGGCGGTGGCGACGGGGCTCGCCGGTGCGCTGCTGCTCGTGGTCGGCCGTGGGGCGCACGGCGGCGGCGGCTGGCTGCCCCTGCTCGCGGTAATCGCCATTCCTGCCTCGATGGGCGGTGCCAATGTCTACCGATCGTTGCACCTTCCTCGCGACGCAGGCGGCGAATGGCTCTCGGCGGCCACCTTGCTGGGCTCGGCCGCGCTGCTCACGCTTTACGGAGCTGCGACCGGGGCGCTGGAGATCCCCTGGACGGTCGAGGCCTTCGGCGTGCTGGCGGGCCAGGCGGTGGTTCTCGTCACGGGCTACCTGCTTTACTTTGCATTGCAGCGCCGGGCGGAACCGGTGACCTTCAGCTTCATGGGCTACGTGTCGATGCTGACCGGAGTTCTGGCGGGCGTGCTCGTCTTCAGCGAGGTGCTGCACTGGACGACGCTGCCAGCGCTCGCGCTGATCGTGCTTTCGCTCAAGCTCTTGGTGAGCGCGCAGGGGCGTCCGGCCTCTGCTGGAGCGGCACGGTGAGCGCGGCACGTCGAAGCTGGCAAGTTCGCCGCGCCGCTGAGCGCGGGCATCTGGCTCTCCATTGGCTCGACGCGCGTTTCAGCTTCTCGTTCGGTGAGTGGCGCGATGCCGACTGGCCGCGCTTCGGTCCGCTGATCGCCCTCAACGAAGACCAAGTACAGCCACGTACCGGCTTCAATATGCACCCGCACCGCGACCTCGAGATCCTGATGCTGCCGCTCGAGGGCGCCGTCGAGCACCGGGATGACCGCGGAGGTCGTGCGATCGTGAGACCGGGCGAGCTTCAGTTCATGCACGCCGGACGCGGCATCCGACACAGCCAGCACAACCCGCTGCACGACACGGTCGATCGGCACCTGCAAGTCTGGATCGCGCCGCGCGAGAGTGGCCTGGCACCCGAGGTGGCGCATGTGCGCCTGCCTGCGCGATCACGCGGCTGGACGAGACTTGCCGCCGTCTCGGCAGCGCCGGTCATCGTGGCGGCGGACGTCGAAGTGGCTCTCGGTGACGCGGACATCGGCGATGAGCTGCTGCGCAGCGCGAGTCCCGGCCGAGCGCACTATCTGCACGTCATCGACGGCACCTGGCGCGCAGAACTCGGCCCGGCCAGCGAGACCATTTCCCTCTTGCCGGGCGACGCACTCGTGCTGCTCGACGATGCGCTCGACGCACGGCTGCTCGTCGAAGGCAACGCGCCCGGGCGGCTGATCGCCTTCGATGCTGCGCTGGCCGATGTGCTCGCCACACGCCCCGCGTCGGCCGCAAAATCCGGCCAACAGGGAGGGTAGGCATGGATCAACTTGACGCAATGCGAAGCTACTGCCGGGTGGTCGAGGCTGGAAGCTTCGCGGCCGCCGCCAGACTGCTCGACACCTCACCGTCGGCCATGACGAAGGTCGTGCAGTCACTCGAGACATGGACCGGCTGCCGACTGTTGTCGCGCACCACGCGGAGCATGACGCTTACCGAGGCCGGGCGCCGCTTCTATGAACACTGCGTGGCCATGGTGGCTGAGACGGATCGCGTGCTCGAGGAGTTGCGAGCGTCGGACCGTGGCCCCAGCGGCCGCCTGGTGATCAGCGCGCCTGTGTCGATGACGCTCGGTGTCCTCGCGCCTCACTTCCATGCCTTCCAGGAACGTTACCCTGCCGTCGAGCTCGAAGTGCGCCTCAACGATCGGCCGGCCGATCTGGTGCGCGAAGGTGTCGATGTCGCGCTGCGCGGCCGCGCCGTGCTTGAGGACTCGACCTTGGTGGCCGTGCCGCTCATGCATTTTGAGCGGGTGCTGTGTGCGTCACCCGCTTACTGGGCTCGCAAGGGCATGCCGTCGGAACCACAGGACCTGTCGGCCCACGACTGCCTCGCCTACCTGCTAGGCACTGACGCCACGCGATGGCGGTTCGAGCGCGAAGGCGACGTTCAGGAGGTGGAGGTCGCCGGCTCGATGCGCAGCGACAACTCCTTGCTGCTGCTCGACGCCCTTCGAGTCGGCCGCGGGGTGGGTGTCGTGCCGCGGCCTCTGGCTGAAGCCGACTTGCGCGAAGGCCGACTCGTCTCCGCTCTCGCGGACTGGCGGCTCGAGCCGCGTCAGTTGCATGCCGTCTACGCGACCCGGGACTTCCTGCCGCAGCGCGTCCGTGCGTTCGTGGATTTCATGAAAGTACGAATGGCGATCTGATCCCACGCAGGACCTTGCGCAATATTCTCTGGCACAGCCGGCTTCGTTTCGTTCGTCAAGGCATCGCCACGTGCGTGAACAGATTGGAGAATCCAGTGGACGCACTGTGAAGCGGGAGCTCGAACGCGATGACCATGCTAGTGTCCAAAGACAACGAACGCATCTTGGCAAACGACTTCAGCCTTGAGTTTCTGGAGGCCAAGTTGACCCAGAAGGCGGCGATAGCTCCAGTCGTCTACACAGGACCCGCCGGTCTGGTGGTCGGCGATGACGGCGTCCTCATGCTGAAGCTGTACCACCGGTTCCAAGACGCCGACGAGTTCAAACGCGAGATCGAGTCCGCATTTGGGCCTGGGCACGAGGCGGGCCGATTGATCGGCGACGAGCACTACTTCGACTTCACAGGCACGGACATGCACGGGACGGTGTGGACCTCGTCGAAGATCTGGGTCACCGGCGACGTCAGCCTTCCTGCCAGCGGCAGGGTGGTCCAGGCCAAGCTTCGGTCGATCGAAAGCGATTTGTCGTACGGCATCGGACCCGTCGGGGCCGCGCCCAGGGCCCTGGTGATCGTGCGTGGTGACTTTGCCATACCCTGGAACGCGCTCGAGACACACGATGGCACGACGAGCCGCTCCGTATGTGAACTGACGGTCGCCGGGAGGCGCTGTAGCTTGTTCAAGAGAGAAGGCCACACGGAAGTTCGAATCGACCTGGCAGAAGCCGAATCGGCTGAGAACGACATTGAACGAATACTCGAAGGGCTCAGCATCTGTCTCGGAAAGCGTCTGCGTCCGAAGGTCGTGAAGATCATCAAACCCGAGAGCCATGTTCAGCGCGTCCATTCAGATTCGTCCGACAAGGAGCACGGAACTCTGTCCCTGATCGCGCCGATCCCGACCAAGCGTGCCGATGGCGCCAGTTCGATACAGCACTTCCTCGACCGCTACATGGCTGCGAATCCGTTGCCCTATTCAGCGCTGTTCGGCTTCTGGCATCGCGTGTTGACGGCGTCATCGTCCGGCGTTGAGAACCACGCCCTGGTGCTGACGACCTCGATCGAAGGCCTCCTTAAGACATACTTCTCCGAGCTTGGAAAGCCGGAGGCAGCCTTCATCAAGGAGGTGGAAGAAGCGATACCGGTCCTTCGGGCGTTGAGCGTTGGGGAGCGGGCGAAGAGTCGGGCCATGGCATCCCTGCAAAGCGCGAAGGGGCCGGCAGCCAAGACGGCCCTGTACGCATTGAGAGACCGCAGCATCATCTCTGACCAGCATGCGGCGTTATGGAGCCGACTGCGCAACAAGTCGGCGCATGCCGACGAATTGGGGCTCTCCGAAGGGGAACTCCAAACCTATCTCGACGAGCTGCACGGTTGTCTGGAACTCTTCTATCGTCTGATCTTCGCGCACTTGGACTACCGCGGGCCCATGTTTGCGCACTCACAACCTCGCTGGCCAGAGATCAATTTCGATGGGCAGTTGAAAAGGGCCAGTGTCGAGCACACGGTCTCCGACTCGACTGCGATTCAGGTGACCACCACGAAGGGCGGCTAGGCGCTGCGGGCTTTCCCAGCATCCGCGAGGGCATGGTCCATGCGCTCAGTCACTTCGAGCTGCCATCTGGCGTCCGACTCCTCCTTAAGGAAGGCCGCCAGCCAGCCGGTGACTAGCGCAATGAGGCCGGCCAAAGGTTCATGCACTTGGCTTGGAGTAGTGTCTGTACACGCTTGTCGAAGCCAATTGGCGAAGATGCAAAGCAGGAAGAAGCTGCCAAAGCCCAGCGCGATCCGAGCACGACTGCCGAGGTAGAAGGCCGGCAGCTTTCCCTGTAGGACGAGACTTCTGCGCTCGAGCACCTCGATCCTCTTCCTGTCAGATTCGGACGGTGCCAACAACGCGCTTGATACGCGTGCGTAAGTCATGAAGTCGCGAACCAGGTCCACGACCGTCGACGCCTTGATGGTCATCGGCTCGTCGGTCAGCTCCCAAACCAAGTGCGGGACATTTCTGCGCTGGAGGGATGACTCGTACGGGTACAGCAGGATGATGACGCTGCCCATGTGGTTCTGCGATATTGCTACTGTTGCGCCATGTTCGGCTGTCAGCGATCCGTCCGACTCTCGCTTCACCGGATGCGTGCCCATGTGCATCTGAACGATTCTTAGATCGTTGTTTCGCAGGACGTACAGGTTGTCGAACCATTTGCCGGCCGCCGCGGCCTTCTCCGCCTGGTTGAAGTGCCGCACAGCAAGATCGGCAAGATGATTCCACGCGGCCAAGCGCCTCAGTCGCGTCGTTGCCGCAACTGTGTTCGCCTGGACCTGTTGCTCGACGACTTGCTCGTAGGCGTTCTTCAGCGACATGGTTCCATCCCCCTTTTGCTGGACTGTATCCCTGTCGACTAGCGGTTATCAAAGTGACCCCTGCCACGCCGGGACCGAAAGCCACTTGAAAGCCTTGGCGGCGTACTGTTCGCCAACGCGACGCCCTCGCCGCGATCGAGTCGGTCGATCTTCTCTTTTCCGCATCGAACGCCTGAGGGCGTGTTCACTTGCACACGTCCAGTTCACCTATGTCACAGCAGAGATGCGCCCTTATCCCGGCAACCTTGATTCCAGGTGACGGTGTTGGCCCCGAGATCGTCGATGCCACATTGTTCGTTCTGGAGGCACTGCGCGCACCTTTCGAATGGGACCACCAGACCGCAGGATTGGCCGGCGTTCGCGACCATGGAGATCCGCTGCCTCCGCCCGCGCTGGAAAGCATCCGTCGGACTCAACTGGCGCTGAAGGGTCCGCTGGAAACGCCTTCAGGCGGCGGCTTCCGTTCGTCGAACGTACGGTTGCGAGAAGAGTTCGAGCTGTTCGCGAACGTGAGACCTGCTCGCACGATTGTTCTGGGCGGCCGTTATGACGACGTGGACCTGGTGGTGGTGCGCGAGAACCTCGAAGGTCTCTACATCGGCCATGAGCACTATGTCGCAATTGACGACGATCCCCACGCAGTGGCGATGGCAACCGGGATCAACACCCGCCATGGATGCCGGCGCGTTTTGGAATATGCCTTTGACTATGCCGTCGCCAATGGACGAAAGAAGGTCACGATCGTCCACAAGGCCAACATCCTCAAAGCGCTCACCGGCCTGTTCCTGGAGACCGGAAGCGAACTGCACGAAAGGAAATACAAAGGGCAGGTCGAACTCGAGACGTTGATCGTCGACGCATGCGCGATGAAGCTGGTCCTGAACCCCTGGCAATTCGACGTCGTCGTCACGACCAATCTCTTCGGCGATGTGCTGTCCGATCTTGTCGCGGGACTCGTAGGAGGGCTTGGCATGGCGCCGGGGGCTAACCTTGGCAAGAAGGCCGCCATCTTCGAGGCGGTGCACGGCACCGCACCAGACATCGCCGGTCAGGGCCGAGCCAACCCAGTGGCGCTCATGCTCGCCGCCGCGATGATGCTGGAGCACGTCGGCCTTCCGGATCTCGCGCTGCGGCTGCGCTTGGCGATCAACGACACGCTGAACGTCGACAAGGTGCGCACACGAGATCTCGGTGGGAGGGCCTCCACGGCCGAATTCGCGCGGGCTGTCTCCTTGCGCGTCTAGTCTCCTAGTCCAAAGCCGCCCGGCATCGTGGCGCTGCGATTGGACGCATCTTCGTCCCAGCTGCTGTGAATGGGCATCGCCCGCAGCAGGACCGTGAACGAGCTGCCAGAGCCCACGACACTGCTCACCTCGATGCTGCCCCCCATACCTTTGGCGAGCTCTCGGGTGATCACGAGGCCGATGCCTGTGCCTTCGACGGCGGTGGCGGCAGCGCCCAGTCGATTGAAGGGCTCGAAGAGACGTGCGACCTGACTGCTTTCGAGCCCCGCGCCAACGTCATTGACGCTGAGGCGCACCCACCTGTCGCCATCAGCCCCTGCGTCGACTGACCAGGACAATGTCACACGACCCTTGCCGTACTTGATGGCATTGGTAATCAGGTTGAGCAAGATCTGGCGTAGCCAAAGGCGGTCCGCCTCAACCCGACATCCGTCCTCGCAGACGCCGAAGTGCAGCGTGGTTCCAGAGTTGTAGAGCAGCGGGACGAGAATGTCATGCGCTTCGTTGACGACGTCACGGATGTTGGTCGGTTCCAGACACGGCGCATCGAAGGCCACGCCGCTGAGCAACTCGACGGACTCGACCACACCGCACAGATGGCGTGCGGCGAGGTAGAGCTGGTTCAGGTATCGCTCACGCACCTCATGCGATGTGCCATCTGGCGAGCGAAGCAGCTGCGCAAAGCCCATCACGGCATTGAGGGGCGTCCTGATCTCGTGAGACAGCCGGCGCAGCGCGCCCAGACTGTGCGTCACCGGGGCAGTTGTAGTTCCTTGGTTCACCATGGCAATTACTCCTCACAGCGAGCGACAACTGCTTGGTTAGTACTGTTGACAACGCCGCCGAGTAGAGCAATCTTTGGCAGTCCGCCTTTCGATGCGCTGTCGAAAGTCGATTGCATTTCCCTAGAAGCTGACAGCACTTCGACAGGCTCAACGCTTATGTTGGTGCAACGAAACTACCGGACGGCCCGATGCAACTGTTCGCCATCTCACTGCGACGCGTGTTTGCAGCGGCGAGCGTCGTTCTGGCCAGCGCGGCGTGCGCAACACCCTCGCCGGAATTCGAGTGCATCGCCGGCGCTCAGCCCGGTGGCGGATTCGACCGGACCTGCAAACTCCTGCGCACGGCCTTCGCCGACGACCCGTCACTGAACCGCCACTTCCGTATCCGACACATGCCTGGGGGCATCGGAGCGGTCGCCTGGCATACCGTCACCTCCCAGCGGCGGGCCGAGCCCAACACGCTCGTGGCCTTTTCGACTGGTTCCGTGCTCAACATCGTGCTGGGCCGGTTCGGCAAGGGCACCGTCAACGACGTTCGCTGGATTGCAACCGTCGGGGCGGACCACGGCGCCGTGGCGGTGCGGGCCGATGCACCGTACGCCGACCTTCCGTCCTTGCTGGCACACCTGAAGGCTAAGCCCTCCAGCGTGATCTTCGGCGGCGGCGGGCGTCTGGGAAGCCAGGACTGGATGAAGTCGGCTTTGGTGGCGCGCGCTGCAGGGGTTCCTCACAAGGCGATGCGCTATGTCGCCTTTGAAGGCGGCGGGGAGTCGCTGACGGCGCTGATCAGCGGCCACATCCACGTCTACGCCGGCGACGCCTCGGAAATCGCCCCCTTTGTGAAGAGCGGTGAGGTGCGACTGTTGACCGTCCTGGCGGCTGCTCGACTGCCAGGCGTTCTGAGCAATGTTCCAACACCACGTGAATTGGGGGTCAGCATCGAGGAATGGACGACTGTCCGAGGGGTCTATGCCGGACCAGACGTGCCTCCTGCCGATGTGGAACGGCTGACTCGCATCTTCGAGCGGATCTCCCGTTCGGAAAGCTTCGTCAAGGCGCGCGATGACCTTGGGATGACCCCCTTCAATCTGCGAGGTGAAGCGCTGACAACGTACGTCAAGAAGGACGCGCAGCGCCTGAAGAAGCTTGCCAGCGATTTCGGGCTTGGCTCTCCCTGACGATGAATCTCCTCCTCATCGAAGACCATCCGGAGCTGTCGCTCTGGCTCGGCCGCGCGCTCAAACAATCGGGCCACGACATCACCTTCGCGCTGGATGGTGAAGACGGCGAGAATAAGTTGCGCCAAGGCGGCTTCGACCTGGTCGTACTTGATCTGAACCTTCCACTGCGTCCTGGCCTCGATCTGCTGTCGGGCATGCGCGCTCGCGGCGACACGACACCGGTGCTCGTGCTGACAGCGCTGGCGGACGTCTCCGACCGTGTTCGAGGGCTGAAAGCCGGTGCAGACGACTACCTGCCCAAGCCGTTCGATGTCAACGAGTTCGAGGCACGCGTGCAGGCCCTGTTGAGACGACCGAAGGATCTTCGGCCCGAAGAGCGACGCGTTGGACGGCTGCTGCTGGACTACAAGCAGAACGCCTTCTACCTGGACGGCGAGCCAGTGCTGCTCTCCAAACGCGAGCATGCCCTCCTGCGCGTTCTCTTTGAACGCGAAGGACGTGCCGTGAGCAAGGAGTTCTTGCTTGAGGCGGTCTTCGCCGGTGAAACCAACGCGGACGCCGTAGAAGTGGTGGTGTACCGGCTGCGCAAACGCCTGGAGAACTGCGGATTGCAGATCAACACGCTTCGGGGGTTGGGGTACATGCTCGAAAGGCAGCATGCCTAAGGGCCAGAACTCGCTGCGAGGGACCCTTCTCCTGTGGCTGCTGGTTCCCACCGTGGTGCTTCTGCCACTGAATGCGTTCTGGACTTACTTCGGCGGGATCACGGTCGCCAACACCGCCTACGACAGATCCTTGCTCGTGTCCGCGCGAACGATTGCAGAGCGTATCCAGCTCGATGAAAAGAAACTGAGCCTGGAGCTGCCCTATGCCGCGCTCGACATGAGCGACAACGATCTGGGCGGGGACTTCTACTTCCGCGTGACCGGTCTGAAGCGCGAGCACGTCGCCGGGTTTGATGACTTCCCCAGCCTGCCTCCCAACGTCCCACTGTCGAAGGCCTATCCCGCACTCGTTCACTTCTACGACGCCGAGTACCGCGGGCGTCCCGTGCGAGTGGCCGCGCTGCATCAGCCGGTGAGTGGTGACGCGATCACCGGGGTCGCGCTCATCCAAGTGGCGGAGACGCTCGAATCACGCTCGGCATTGACACATCGACTGCTCATCGAGACGCTGGTCCAGCAAGGTCTACTGCTGGCCCTTTCGGTCTTGGTCATTCTGTTCGCAGTGGGGCGCGGCTTGCGTCCGCTCGAGCGCGTGCGCGTCGATCTCGAGCGACGCGACGTACAGGACCTGACACCGCTGGACGAAGCTGCGGTGCCGTCCGAGACGCGAGCATTCGTCGCGGCTCTGAATCGGTATGTGGTGCGACTGTCGAAGATGGTCGAGCTTCGCAAAAGCTTCATCGCGAACGCTGCGCATCAGTTGCGCACGCCTATCGCGGTTCTGAAGACGCAGATTGGCGTGGCGAAGCGAGAGAAGGATCCTGGCGCGCTGGGTGACGTGCTGGCCGCGATCGATGACACCACCCAGTCGGCCGCGCGGCTCGCGAATCAGTTGCTGTCGCTCACGCGTGCAGAGCACGGTCTTGACACGGGTGCGAGCGTGGCGAGCATCGATCTACTCGCGATGGCACGCCATGTGGGCCTGGAGGCCGTCCCTCGGGCCATGGAATCCGAAGTCGACATCGGGCTCGACGAGACGTCCGACAAACCGGTTTGGATCTATGGCGACGCAGTGTTGCTGCAGGAGTTGCTGATCAATCTAGTTGACAACGCGATCAAGTACGCAGGGCCCGGCTCCCGCGTCACGATTCGCGCATTACTCGAGCCGCCAGGTCGCGCGGTGCTGGAGGTGGAAGACAACGGACCCGGCATTCCGCCGCACGAACGTGAGCACGTGTGCAAGCGCTTCTACCGGGTTGCAGGGCAGACAGTGGCAGGTTCAGGGCTGGGGCTAGCCATCGTTCAGGAAATCGTCTCGCGTCACAACGGGCGACTCGAACTGCTCGACGCGAGCACCGGCAAGGGTTTGCGTGTACGAGTGGAGCTGCCGGTCAGTCCACATGTATGACTCTTTTGGCAAGTTGTTGTTGCGCAGCCACCCATGAACGAGATGAAACCCTTTCGGCGACAGGCGATTGACAGGTGGTGAAACAAAGAATCTCTGGGCATTTCCACCAACGAGGAGACCTTGCCTTGAAGATTCAAACCCTTGCTGCAGCAGCAGCCACACTCGCCGGCTTCGCTGGCAACGCATTCGCCCAGTCCACTGTGACGCTCTTTGGCATCGTCGATGCCGGCGTCTCGCAAATCAAGAACGGCAGTGAGTCGCGCAAGTTGCAAAGCGTCGACGGCCTGTCGTCCAGCCGCCTCGGGTTCCGCGGCATCGAGGACCTCGGCGGAGGCCTGAGCGCTGGCTTCCACCTGGAAGGTGCACTCGTGCCGGACACCGGCAATCCTTCCGGCTACAACTTCCAGCGTCGCTCGACGGTGAGCCTGATGCACAAGAGCGTCGGTGAGCTACGTCTTGGCCGCGACTACGTCCCCACCTTCTGGAACCTGAGTGCCTTCAGCCCCTTCGGCACCAACGGAGTCGGCGCTTCAGGGCTTCTGTTCTACGGCTTCGGCGGCAGCTCTTCCACGGCGCCGACGATCGTGCGTTCCAACAACTCCATCGGCTACTTCCTCCCACGAGACCTGGGCGGCGTGTACGGCCAAGCGATGGTTGCCGCAGCTGAAGGCGCGGCCACGGGCAAGTACGTCGGTGCCCGAGTTGGCTTTGCCACCGGTCCGTTCGATGCAGCTGTCGCCGCGTCCGAGGTGACGAACAACGCGGCCGGCGACAAGTTCAAGTCGTTCAACGCCGGTACCTCGTACAACTTCGGCTTCCTGAAGCTCATGGCGCTGTACTCGACCAGCAAGCAGACCACGACCGAACAGGTGACCTGGCTCCTCGGCGTGACCGCGCCGGTGGGGTCCGGCGAGATCCGTGCGGTCTACATGGACGCCGATCGCAAGAACTCCGGCAACGACGGCACCCTGATGGCCCTCGGCTACGTGCATAACCTGTCCAAGCGCACGGCGCTGTACGGACAGGCCGGCCGCATCAAGAACGAGGGCGGCGCAACGTTCTCGTACGGCGGCCCGACGCAACCTGCCGGTCGTCCGTCCACCGCCATCGAAGCGGGTATCCGTCACTCATTCTGAGATCCCGGGCTGCCCACACGCGCAGCCTTTTTCATCGTGCCAGTCACTGGTGCGAACCTTGCATTTCTGGAGGTACCGCAATGCCCACGTTCTCTCTCAGTCGTCGACAAGCAGTGGCCGCAGGTGCCTTGACCGCAGCTGGCATCACTCCGCTGATCTCACGCGCTCAAGCCTGGCCCTCGAAGCCCATCCGCCTGGTGGTTCCATTCGCTCCGGGCGGCAGCTCGGAGATCATCGCCAGAGCGACAGCAGTGGAGCTCGGCAAGAACCTTGGCGGGTCGGTCTTCGTGGACAACAAGCCGGGTGGCGGCGGAAACATCGCGATGGCCGAAGTGGCCAACGCCGACGACCAGCACACGCTCATCCTGGGGCACATCGGCACGCTGGCCGTGAACCCGTACATCTTCGACAAGCTGCCCTACGACGTCAGCCGTGATTTCAGGCCGATCTCCTTGCTGGCGAAGGTCCCCAGCCTCTACGTCGTCAAGCCCGACCTGCCGGTCAAGAACCTGAAAGAGTTCCTTGCCCTGGCGAAGCAGAAGCCCGGACAGCTCAACTACAGCTCCGCCGGCAACGGCAGCGCCGGCCATCTCGCGTTCGAGTACCTGAAATCGGCGTCCAACACCTTCATCGTTCACGTGCCGTACCGCGGCACCGGTCCGCAACTGACCGACTTGCTGGCAGGGCGCGTCGATGCAGCTGCCATCGGTGCGCCTGCCATCCTCCAGTTCATCAAGACGGGCAAGGTTCGTTGCATCGCGACCGGCACTGCTCAGCGCATTCCGCAGCTGCCCGACGTGCCGACGGTTGCAGAACAGGGACTCTCTGGCTTTGAGATGACCCAGTGGTATGGGCTCATGGCACCCGCCAAGCTGAACCCTGCCCACGACGCGAAGCTGATGGCGGCGACGATGAAGTCGCTCAAGGATCCAGGCCTGCTCGAGAAGTTCGCTGCCGATGCTGCGCTCTCGGTAGGCGGCACTGCTGCCGAGTTCGAGAAGTTCATCGCAGTCGAGCAGCAGCGCTGGAAAGCAGTGATCACCCGCGCCAAGATCAAGCCCGACTGATCGATCGCTAGACGGGCAGCGTGACGATCCGACGGAATCGTCACGCTGTCGCCTCGTCCAGCTGGAATGTTTCCACCAGCTCTGAGAGCCGCCGGGCTTGTTGCTTCAGGCTTTCTGCAGCGGCAGCAGATTGCTCCACCAATGCCGCGTTCTGCTGTGTCGCCTGCTCCAGCTTGTTGATGGAGCCACTCACCTGTTCGACGCTTCCGGCTTGCTCATGAGACGACTTGCTGATGTCGGCGATCAGGCGGGTGGTGCTTTCGACGGAGGCCAGCACATCCTTCATCGTGCCCCCAGCCTTGTCCACGAGCGTGCTGCCGGCCATGACTCGGTCGACCGAAGTGCCGATCAAGGCCTTGATCTCGTCGGCCGCTTTGGCTGAACGTTGTGCAAGCGTTCGGACCTCGTCGGCGACGACCGCGAACCCGCGACCTTTGTCACCGGCGCGGGCCGCCTCCACCGCAGCGTTCAGGGCAAGGATGTTGGTCTGGAAGGCAATGCCATCGATCACGCCGATGATGTCGCGAACCTTCATTGAAGACGAGTTGATCTCGCCCATGGTGGCAACGACGTTGGACACCATCTCACCGCTGCGAGCGGCCACATTGGCAGTCTCCGCAACGTGCACGTTGGCGTGATGGGCCGACTCAGCGCTCGTGCGCACGGCCTCGCTCAACTGCACGATGGTGCTGGCGGCAGACTGGAGGTTGGCCGCGGCCTGTTCGGTTCGCACGCTCAAGTCCTGGTTGCCGTGCGCGATCTCGGCGCTGGCATGCGTGATGTCGCTCACCGCCAGGCGAACCTGGCTCACGATGGTGCGCAGGCTGTCCTGCATGTTGGACAAGGCGCGCATCATGGCGGCGGTTTCATCCTGGCCAACAACGTCAATGGACCCAGAGAGGTCGCCCGCGGCGATGCGGTTGGCGAAGGAGCGAGCGTTTCCCATCGGAACGCAGATGCTGCGCATGTTGATCAGGGTGAGCGGAACCACGATGGCGACCGCAAGTCCGACGGCGACGGCGAAGGACATCAGGGCCAGCTGCATCGCATCGTTCATCTCGCCCTTGCCGGCCTTCGCGTCCGTCTTCTGCAGCGCCGCCACCATTGCCACCTTGGCTTCTGCCGCGTCCGCGGCATCGTGCGCCTGCCGCATGACGCGCACGACGATCGATGGGCTGTCGTAGGCTGAAGCTTCCAGCTGACCGATCACCGGCAGCAAGGCCGCGGAGTAGGCCGACATGTGCACCTGGATCTCGTCAAAGGCCTTGGCACGTTCACCGCTGGCCCTCTTCTTCATTGCATCCAGATCTTTGAGAAGCAGGTCACGGTGCTTGAGCCAGGCGGCCTTGTCCTTGGCCACGTTGGCCGCCTTCTCGTAGTTGATGATCATGTCCTTCTCGAGTCGGCGCAGGCTCGTCATGTTGTTGCGCAACTCGAACACGTCCTCGGAGGCAGCGACAGAGCGGTCAAGGTACTCCTGGCTCAGGTCCCTCAGCTTGAACATACCGAAGACGCCTGCGCCGCCCACCAGCGCCAGCATGATCATCACAACCATGATCAGCACCGTCATCCGTGCCTTGATCGTGAAACGTTGGATCCAGAGAGCTTTCATCGTCGTTCCTCATGGCGCGGCAACTGCAACCGCGTTAGGAGTGGTCATCGACGTATGAACAAACCCCTTCAATTCCGTTTGGAGATGGAAGGCGCCACAAGCGGCCGGGCCGCGGAGGAGTACTCGATCAGGACTGCTGGCCGGTGCTCTGCTCGAGGAACCGCCTCATGTCGCGGCGGGCGACGGCGGCAGCCTGGCGGCGTGCCTCGTCTGGGTTGGACGGTTGCAGCGGGCGAACCTGGAGTGGACGCCGGTCGTCGTCAACCGCCACCATCGTGAAGAAGCAGCTGTTCACGTGCTTCACTTCGCGGGTGCGGATGGTCTCGGCCAGCACCTTGATGCCGACTTCCATGGACGAGGTGCCTGTGTAGTTGATGCTGGCGAGGAATGTGACCAACTGCCCGACCTGTATGGGATGCCGGAACATCACCTGGTCGACGCTCAGCGTGACCACGTAGCTTCCAGCATAGCGGCTGGCGCAGGCGTAGGCCACCTGGTCCAGCAGTTTGAGGATGGTGCCCCCGTGGACGTTGCCTGCGAAGTTCGCGGTGTCTGGCGTCATCAGCACCGTCATGGACAGTTGATGGGATGGACCGTTCACGGTGGGCTCAGGAAAGAGTTGATGGATGCACCGATCCGGCGCGCATGCAATGACTGCACGAGCGCCCGCGGGAGGTTCAGGCTGTCGCCGCGACGGGAGCCTTGCGCCGGCAGGCCTTCACCAGCGGCGGGACCAGCAGCATGGCGACGGCAGCAGCCCAAAGACCCATCGAGATGGGACTTTCGATCAAGACGCGTACGTCGCCGTTGGTGATCGACAGCGCGCGTCGCAGGTTCTGCTCCATCAGATCGCCGAGTACGAAGCCGAGGATCAGCGGAGCCATCGGAACGCCTTGCTTGCGCAGCAGGTAGCCGATTGCGCCGAGCGCGGTCATCAGCAGCAGGTCGAACGTTGTCGCATGCACCGCATAGACGCCCAGTGCGCTGACAGCGAGGATGGCAGGTACGAGCATCCAATTCGGCACGCGCAGGATGCGGGTGAACAGTCCCACCATCGGAATGTTCATGCACAGCAGCATTGCGTTGGCGATGAAAAACGACGCGATCAGACCCCACACGAGGTTCGGCTGGTTCGTGAAGAGCGCCGGACCGGGCGTGATGTTGTAGAGGGAGAGTGCCCCCATCATCACCGCCGTGGTTCCCGATCCCGGAACGCCCAAAGTGAGCATCGGCACGAATGAGCCAGTCGCCGAGGAGTTGTTCGCGGCCTCCGGTGCGGCGACGCCGCGGATGTCGCCCTTGCCGAAGGTGTTGTCCTTGTCGGTGAGGCGCTTCTCCATTGAGTAGGTCATCGCGCTGGCGATGGTGGCTCCCGCGCCAGGCAGCACGCCGACGAAGAAGCCGACGACGCTCGAGCGGAGCGTGCCCCACCATGTGTACGCCAGTTCCTTCAGGTTGAACATCGCGCGACCGGTGTTCGTGATGACCCCAGCACTGGTGTGATGCTCCTGAAGCATCAGCAGGATCTCGCTGATCGAGAAGACACCGATCACGACGACCACAAACTGAATCCCGTCGGAGAGGTGCACGTCACCGCCGGTGAGACGGTAGACCCCCGAGTTGGAGTCCAGGCCGACACATGACAGCGACAAGCCGATCACGGCGGCGAGCCCGGCCTTGACGGGAGCGTCACCTAGGAGCCCGGCGATGCAGGCAAACGCGAAGCACATCAGCGCAAAGTATTCGGCAGGTCCGAAGGAAAGTGCCCAGCTCGCCAGAACTGGGGCGCAGACAACGATGCCGATCGTTGCGGTCAACGAGCCGACGAATGAGCTCCACGCCGAAATCGACAAGGCGACCCCGCCAAGTCCCTGCCGTGCCATCGGGTAGCCGTCGAGGGCGGTCATGATGGCGCCAGCATCACCCGGAACGTTCAGCAGGATCGACGAGATGCGTCCGCCGTACTCGCAGCCGATGTAGACGGCGGCAAGCAGGATCAGCGACGACTCAGGGGGCAGCTTCATCGCATAGGCGAGCGGCATGAGGATCGCCACGCCGTTGATGGGCCCGAGACCGGGCAGCAGCCCGACGACGGTTCCGATGAAGGCGCCAATGGCTGCAATCATCAGGTTGGTGGGCGTCATCGCCACGGAGAAGCCCGCGAGCAGGTGTTGCAGGATGTCCATCAGCGTCCTCCGAGAAGCCAGGAGAGAACGCCCGTGGGAAGTACGACGTCCAGCACTTTGTCAAAGATGAAGAAGAGGGCCACGCCAAGGCCGAGGCCCGCGACGAGTGACTGCTTCCAGGTGCCGCCGAATGCCAAGCCGATGGGCACGGCCATGAGGGCGGTGGCCAGCGCGAACCCCAGCGTCTCGAAGAGCAGCGAATACACCACGATCGCGCCGAGGCACACGAGCGTGTGCTTGATCGGAACGCCATGGAAGCTGCCGCTTTGAAGCGTGGGGCGAAGCACGAGCCAGATTCCGGCCAGGCCCATCAGGCCGGCGAGCAGCAATGGGAAGGCACGCGGGCCGACGGGTTCGTAGGAGATGGCAGCGCCATAGTCCTTGACCGCCCACGCCATGGCAGCGGAGGTCAGGACGCACGCAGCGCCAAGAATGCGATCACTCATGATGTCGAGGGTGAGCCGCCCGAGCGAGGCCCGGGCGACGTACTGCAGAAGGGGTTTACTTGGCGGCCGCGACGTTCAGGCCGAACTCGTCAGCCAGCTTGCGGTAGGCCGCGACTTGTTTCTTCACGTGGGCGTCGGCGTCGGCGCCGGTCAACGCGAGCGGGAACAGTCCGCGCTCGGTGCGCAGCTTGTCGTACGCTGGGGTCGCCATCATCTTCGCGAAGGTGTCCGACCATGCCCTGAAGTCAGCGTCGCTGACCTTGGGGCCCACGTAAAAGCCGCGCACGATTGGCCACTCCACGTCGGCCCCTTGCTCCTTCGCGGTCGGCACGTTTGCAAGGTCGCCGGCCAGTCGCTTGTCCGACATTACAGCCAGGATGCGCACCTTCGTCCCCGCCTTGATCTGCTGCAAGGTCTCGGCGGCATCACCGCTGAAGACATGGATATGGCCGCCCTGCAGCGCCGTGATGGCTTCACCACCTCCTTCGAAGGCCACGAAGCGCATGGACTTCGGGTTGATGCCAGCGGCGCGCGCGGTGAGCGCGGCCTTCATCCAGTCCTGACTGCCAACGGTGCCACCGGCCCCGAACACGACCTTGCTGGGATCTGCCTTGACGGCGGCGAGCACGTCCTTCAGCGACTTGAAGGGGGAACTCTCAGCAACGACGACTGCACCATAGTCGGCACCGATTACGGACATCCAGCGCACATCGCTTTCGCCATAGCGGCCGAACTTGCCCTGCGCGAGGTTCAGCAATGAGCCACCCGAGAAGGCGATGATGGTGTTCGCGCTGTCGGGCCGCTGCGCGATCACCGTGTTGTAGGCCACCGCACCGATGCCCCCAGGCATGTATGTGACGCGCATGGGATCGGCGATGTACTTCCCTTCCAGCAAGGCGCTCTGCGCGAGCTTGCAGGTGAGGTCAAAGCCACCGCCCGGCTTGGCAGGGGCGATGCACTCCGTCTTGTCGAGGGGCCCGGCCACCGCCAGCCAACCCACGAGGGACAACGCAGTGCCCAGGAATATTTGCTTCAGCTTCATGTGAGTCTCCGTCAATGTTGCGCACGCCGACATCAACCGCGTCAACGTTCGAACGAAGATACGAAGCGAGCACTTTCAGTGAGCTTTCACGCCGGCTGATGGGACTCGGGGTTAACCCGCGATCCATTGCGGAGAGGACGGTACGACGGCAGGAACACACTGACGGACAGTCCGATGCCCTGACGCCCGTGGGTGAGTTCTAGCCGGCCGCCGTGCCGCTCAGCGATTGACTTCACGATGGCCAGCCCCAGTCCTGATCCCGGCTGACTGGCGTTGCTGCCCCGGAAGAATCGCTCGCCGGCCCGCGCGAGATCTGCGGGGCTGAGGCCGGGTCCAGTATCGATCACGCAGAGTCGTGCCTCGGTCAGGCCGGCCTGCACCTCCACCACCACTTGGCCTCCTGGTGGTGTGTACCGAATCGCGTTGTGCAATAGGTTCGCCAATGCCTCTTTGAGCAGTGGCGCGTTGCCAGTCACAAGCACGGAGGCTGACGTCGTTACAAGCTCAAGATCAACTTGGCGCGACCTTGCCTCCGCCCACCACGACCGAGTGGTCTCCTCTGCCAGAAGCACCAAGCTCAAGGTGGTGGTTTCCATATCGATGCTGTCTGCTCTGGCCAATGCGAGCATCTGGTTGGTCTGGCGAATGGTCTCGTCGAGCTGGGACTTGACCGCGGCGATTGCGGTCCGCATGTGATCGGCGTGCAACTCGCGCAACGCGAAGGACACTTGCGTGGCCAGCGTCGTCAGCGGCGTGCGCAGTTGATGTGACGCGTCGTCCACAAACTGCCGCTGGACCCGGCCCAGCTCTCGGGTGCGCTGCACGTGCTGGTTGATGGCCTCTACCAAGGGGCGCACGTCCCGAGGGATGGCGGAAGTGCTGATGGGGGTGAGGTCCATCGGAAGACGCGACTGCACCTCGTGCCTCAGTCGAGCGAGTGGCCGAAGCGCCCAACCGATGACGGCCGCCAGGAGGGCGCCGAAGACCAGCATCAGCAACAGGTCTCGGACAAGGGTCTGCACCACCAGGGTCCGCGTGAACCGCTCGCGCGTCGAGAGTGACTCCGCGACCTGGATCGTGACGCGCTGTGCAGAAGGCTGACCCGCAATGGGACGGCTCAACATGCGGGCATAGCTACCGACGCGCACCGGCTCCCCGAAATACACCGCGTCGATGTATTGGGGTTGACCGGTAATCAAGGGTTTGGCGGGCGGTGGCAGGTCTGCGTTGCCAATCTCGACCAAGCCATCCTCGGTCGCGACCCGGTAGTGGACGTGGCCACTCGCTGCCAGCTCGAAAAACTCGAGCATTCGATAGGGCAACTCGACGGCAAGACCTCCGCTCTCGGTAGAGATGTTCGAGTCGATCGACTTGATGGCTCCCAACAGCGATCGGTCGTAGGCTGCGTTCGAAGCCGCGATCGTCGTGCGCCAGGTAAACCAAAGCTCCACGTGGATCACGAGGAGCATGCACGGTAGAAGCACTAGCAGCAGGGTTTGCCGCAGGCTCAACCTGTGCCACGCCTCAAGCATCTGGTGTGCTTTCCAAGACGTAGCCAAGGCCACGCACGGTTCGAATGCCGACTGGGGTGTGGCCTAGGCGTTTGCGGATGCGATGGACAAGTACCTCGATCGCGTCGAGTCGTACGTCCTCGTCGTCACAGAACACTCGGTCGAGGATCTCCTGCTTTGACAACGGCTCGCCGCTTCGCTGGATCAGGGCTCGCAGGACCGCGCTCTCTCGCGGTGTGAGATTGAGCGTCGTGCCGCCCACGGCGAACTGACGGGTCCCCACGTCGAACACGAGCGGACCACATGTGAAGCGCGGGTGTTCACTGCCTCTTGCTCTGCGGATCAGCGCCACGAGCCGTGCCTCAAGTTCTTCCACCTCAAATGGTTTGGCCATGAAGTCGTCGGCACCTTCGTGAAGGCTCGTCACGCGCTCACGGAGAGAGTCGCGCGCAGTCAGTACGAGAACGGGCAAGCGTTGATCGGCAGCGCGCAGGGCTGCGAGAACATCATGGCCGCTCGAACCGGGCAACCCGAGATCGAGGATCAGTGCGTCGTAGAGCGTCGACTTGATGCTGCGGTGAACCATTCGTCCATCGTTGACCCAATCCACATGGAACTGGCTCTGCGCGAGTGCGCGCACGAGCCATGTCGCAAGCTCCTTCTCGTCTTCTGCCAACAAGATGCGCATGGTGGTCTCGCTGAAAAACGGTGCGCAGTATTCGTCTTTCCGTATTCACATCGAATCGCGTTTCTACCTATTCGTTATGTTGGATGAGATCGAGCGTCAGTCGTTCACGAGTGATGACGCTTCGATCAACTCAACCGCAAGACTGTGTCGGCATGACAGGCGATTGACAGGTGCTCTTCCCAGAATGAGTTGACCCGGAATGGTGGGCACAGCAGGTGCACAACGTTGTCATGCCACGTGGTCGTGACGTTGTGCACGTGATGTGTCTGCCTTGTGATGTCGCTTCAGAAGGATGGCACTCATGGTCACTTCACGGATGGTTCGAGCGGTGTTGGCCGCAGCAATTCTGGTCAGCGCAAGCGCTGCTATGTCGCAGGAGGGTGTGACACGCACATCAATCCTGCTGGGGCAGTCTGGTGAGTACAGCGGTCAAGGTGTTGCACGAGAAAACATCGACGGAGCGAAGGTGTACTTCGCTGCGGTCAATCGGCGTGGCGGCATTCATGGGCGCACCATCGAACTGAAGACGTACGACGATGGTCGCGACGTGAAACGCGTCGTTGCCAACACTGAACGCCTGATCACTCAAGACAAGGTCTTCGCGCTCTTCGGCTATCGAAGCACGCCCTCGGTCGAGGCGGCCATTCCGGTGATCACGCGCGAGAAGGTCCCCATGGTTGCGCCCTTCTCAGGCGCCCAATCGATCCGGTCGCCGCACCACCCGATGGTTTTCCATTTGCGGGCGAGCTACCACCAGGAGGCAGTGCGCCTCATCCAGCAACTCACGACGCAAGGCGTAAGCAGGATCGCCGTGATGTACCAGGACGACTCCTTCGGCAAAGACGCACTCGTCGGCTTCGAGGAGGCACTCAACCAAGCGAAGGTGAAGTCGCTGGCAACGGCGAAGTATGACCGCAAGGACATGGACGTGCGGTCCTCGGTTCTCACCATCTCTGCAGTGAAGCCCGATGCGGTCGCGATGGCCTGCTCTCCAAAGGCTTGCATCGATTTCATCAAACAGATGCGAGCCCGTGGCCTGCGCTCCCAGTTCCTGACGCTGTCCAACGTCAACTCGGATGAGTTCGCCAAGTCACTTGGGCCAGATGGTCGCGGCGTGGTCGTCACGCAGGTCATACCCTACCCTTGGAGTCCGACGGTGCCCCTGGCACGGGAGTTCCGACAGGCGCTCAAGGACACGGGCATGCAGGTGCCCGTGTCGTACTCCAGCTTTGAAGGCTTCATCGCGGCCAAGCTCGTGGCGGGCGCGCTTCGATTGGCAGGGCCGGATCTCAACCGAGCGAAGTTCATCACCGCGCTCGAGAGCATGAGCGATCTCGATCTTGGCGGCCTTCGTGTCGGCTTTTCGCCGACCGATCACGAAGGCTCCAACTATGTAGACCTCAGCCTGATCAGCCGCGAGGGCAAGTACATCCGCTGAGCGACGACCGCCGAACCATGCAGCTCAGGCAACTCAAGTACTTCGTCGTCGCGATCGAGCTGGGGACGCTTCAGGCGGCGTCGAAGAAGTTGTTCATCGCGCAGTCCGCCATCAGCAAGCAGATCGCGACGCTGGAGGACGACCTCGGTGTGCAACTGCTCGAGCGAGGCCGCGGCGGGGTGCGTCCGACCCCCATCGGCGAACACTTCTATCAACACGCCAAGTTTGTGTTGTCGAGCGTCGAGGGCGCTCGCAGGGCAGTCGAAAACTTCAAAGCCGTCAACACCGGCTAGACGATCTGAAGGAGGGAGTCGATTGAGGGCAAGCGAACTGCCTACCGAGATGCGAGGCTTTGGCACGGTGCTGAGGCCGTTGTCACATGCCGACCACTGCGTGAACGTCCTCTCCGGCTGGGACGCCACGCTGCTCGCATGTCAGGGGCGGCTCGATCCGCGCAAGTTTGTGGAGGAGGCGCTTCGGGCCAGGGCCGAAGGCCGTCAGCTCGCGCTCGCCGTGATCAACGTGGGACGTGATGGCCTTGCTGGCGTCACGTCCTTCGACACGGCGAGCGCGCGAGCTCGGCATGCCGTGGTGGGAAGGACCTACCTCCTTGATGTCTTCGGCCGGCGCAAGACGCGGCTTGAAGCGAAGTACCTCAAATTGCGATGCGCCTTCGACGAATGGGACTGCGAGGCTGTGACGGTGCGAGCGCCTTGGCAGGAGCAGCTGAGCTCGTCAGACCCGGGCGACGAAGCGCAGGAAGAAGTGTCCGTGGTTCACCAAATCATGGAAGACACCGGCCGCTTCGGCGACATGAGCGGCTTCGAGATCGCAAGACATGAGTGGCCGATGCTCAAGATCAAGCTGGAGGGCCGCATCGGGCGCCTCATTCAGAGAACGCACCTGTGACCAATCACCTTCGCGCCCGCAGGGGGCAACTTTTCATCAACCAAGGAGGAGGAACCATGCCCAACTTCATCATCAACAAGAACGCGCAGCCTAACGGCGACCATGAGGTTCACAACACCACCACGGGCTGCACCTATATGCCATCTCCCGAAAACCGGATCGATCTCGGCACTCATTGGTCCTGCCAGGAAGCCGTCACCACGGCGAAATCGCGTTGGCCGCAGAGCAGGATCAACGGCTGCTACTACTGCTGCAATGCCTGCCACACCAGCTGATCGATGTTGTGCTTCAGATAGCGCTGAAAAAGTGGTTGGTAGACCGTTGAGAGCGACAGGTGTTTGACAGCTCGACTCTGCAGAATCTCGCGTCGGGTGAGGTGAGGATCTTTGCTTCTTCCAAAGGAGCTTCGACTGCTGACCACACCTGGGGGCTGAAGCTTGCGACGCTTCAGAACTCGGTTAGCTTTGTCTCCTAGGTGCCGCGTTTGGCCGAAGAGAGCGGACGAACGGGTCTAGTTCGGGTCCCACTTGTTGGGACCCATTTTTTTGGCAGCCGGAGATGCACAGCCCGGAGCCAGATCCGAGCGCCACTCGCTGAGCACCTTGTTGGATTGCGTAGAGATTGGCGCGCCATGCACCAATCCGCACGTTCCGTCAATTATTTATAGACGCCGATGGCAAAGAGCACCTATACTGCAGTCAGCCAGCAGCCGCACCTCTATCCGCGCGTTGATGGCATCTGCCCCCTGTTCAGGGGGCTTATCTTTTTCCGGGGTTCGAAATGAACCGATTCGCCGTGATGGTGGATGCCGGATACCTGCTGTGCCAGGCGGTCGACATCGTGAGCAACCGCAGCAGCAAGAAGCGGCGGGACCTGGAGATCGTCGATCCTGCCGGACTGGTTGCGCTTCTCATCAGGAAGTCCAAGGAGCTGCTCGCGCTCGATGGCAAAGAGCTGTTGCGCGTCTATTGGTACGACGGCGTGTTCCCGACGGGCATGACGGAGCAGCAGGCCGCAATGATCAACGTTGACGACCTTGTGCTTCGCGCGGGCACGGTCAACGGCGCAGGCAAGCAAAAAGGCGTCGACTCGTTGATCGTCACGGAATTGGTGGAGCTGTCTTCACACCACGCGATCTGCGATGCCGTGCTGGTGACGGGCGACAGTGATCTGGCCGTCGGCATCGACCTCGCGCAGCGCAGAGGTGTTCGCATAGCCGTGCTCGGCGTGCAGGACCTGACACAGGGGGTCATCGACCAACAGAGTGCGGAGATCCGCAATCGCTCCGATCGTGTGGGGCACCTGTGTCGGGCGGACATCGAGGGTTTGGTGCGCTTCAAGCCGGCGGCGCGAAAGGCTGCGTCGACTGAAGCGCCGGCAAAGCCGTCCGCGCCGCCCTACCAGCGGGAACTGACCCCGGACGATGACGTCAAGATCGGCGACGCGGTACGCACTTTCATCAACGCCCAGGAAAACCCCGCGCTGCTGCGCAATGCAATCAACGCGACCACCCAGAAGATCGACGTCAACGTCGACCGCATCCTCATCCACAACATCTTCAGGATGTTGGCTCGTGGCGAACTCACGAACGCCGAGAAGATGCTTGCGAGAGCCAAGTTCCGGGCGCTCTTGCACGAGCTTGGAACAGACGATGCGGTCGTAAGCGTAGCGCCGGCGAGCGAAGCTCCGAAGACCTGACGCTCCTAGCGAGGCCCGCGCCGAGGGTGCAAGGTCCCCTTTCACGCACGGCGACGGCTACGCTGTCTCCACCGGCCGGATGGATTGCAGGTAATCGTGGAACGCTTCGGCCATCTGCCGAGCCGTGACCAGGTTTTTGCTCCAGAACGAAGCCAGAACAATCCATTCGGCGCTGAAAAGCTTGGATCGCAGCCAGTAGTGCAAGGGCGACATGCGAAATGGATTGCCCATCAGCCGCTGGCGCTCACGATCGATCTGCCACTCCAAGAATTTGAGGTTGAACACCTCTCCCCATACCTCGACATCTCCGCGGCGCAGGCCCATTGCCTCCTCCACGTTGTCGATCGGGTCCAGAAGGCGAGGTTCGCTTCTAAAGTTGGTAATCGGCCTGCTGTTTGCATCGAGCAGTTCGCGCACTTCGATCATGAGCGACTCGTACGGCTCGTCCGCGCAGTCGCCATGAAACTTCAAGTCGCGAAAGGGCAACCCGATGGGAGCCTGGATCGGCGTACTGCCGACGCCGTACAGCACGACGGCGATTTGGTGATGCACCTTGCTTCCCGTGCCGGTCACGGTCAGGACGACCTTGGAGAACAAATTGCCGTCCGTCGCCCTGATCCAGATCTGCGGTGATTGCTGGCGGCGAGCGAGGTAGTACTTGCCGAGGTGAAGGTCGAATTCGAGTCCCTTGGCGAGCCGCATTGGCCGCAGGCCAAGCCGCTGCCCATGGGAGTTGTAGACCGTCGAGATCAGGTACGCCTCTCGGAACAGAAACCTGCCGAGCGCGGTGAGGGGCTTCTTGAGCAAGCGTTTGAACAATCCAAAGATTCCCAGCGGAAAATCGAAGCTCATGATGGAAGCGTCGTGGTCGAGGTGCAATCAGCGTAACGACAACCGCGTCACTTGCAATCAACCCAAGGGTTGAGGCGGAACGGGGCGCTGTCGGGTGCCTCGCCGGCCGGCCAGGTGATCCAGTCCTGAAAGGCCGGAATCCGCCTGTCCATGTAGGCCAATTTCAACGCGTCGTTGTATCGCTTCCCAACCAGGCTCTTCGACATTTGACCCGTGGGGCTACTGCAGAGGAAGAGCCAGGGACTCAAGTCGGCGAGCCGATGTTTCGCCCGGTCCAGTCGCACATAGCGACGAAGATAGATCTTCAGATCGTCCCCGTCGCGAGGTGTGTCGTCCAACGGCTCATCGTCGATCTCAGACAAATAGTCCTCGACCTTCATCTCCCGCAGCGCACTCTGTGGCAGTTTGAGCAGCCGAGCGGTGAGGAACATCGTGCGATCCCGGATCAGTTCCTCACGCACGCGCCCGACCGATGTTGACGCCGCGATGTCGATGCCCGCGAGGAACATGTCGGCATCGTCCTGGGTGATGCGTGGCCTTTCGCGTGCTCGCAATCGGCTCAGGTCGCGCCCGAACATCTCATGCGCGAGCGCATGGCTGAACCGCCCGTGATACGCCTCGACGACTGACTCGATGGAGCGGGCCTCATCCGAAGTGAGGTCTGTCTTGGACCGATTGAGCAGGCTGACCTCTTCGTCCACCCAGAAAGGCCTCACCGGCGAGTGACGCGTGAAATGCGAATAGATGTTGGGCCTTGAGCTGAAGGTGCTGTGGAAGGTCTTGGGCCAGTCGGCCAAAAGGCGCTGTACGCGGCTTAGAAGCATCGCACGCTGCTCTACGGGCATCTCATCAAAACGACCGGCACCCGCAGGCTCTACACCGTCGGGTCCCGGCAAGCGTGCGCTCGCGAGCAACAAGACACGAAGGCCATTGAAGAAGAGCACCGAGTGAAGGCCGCTACGGCCTGCCACATCCACATGCCCGTCTCGGCGCGCCGTCTCCAACATGCGCTGAAGCGCCAGAACGTCGGGATCGGCTTTGCCGGGGCGGAGCTTTCGCAGGTCTTCGCCGCAGCACCAACAGGTTGCCATCGACACTTGGTCAGACAGCCAGTTGCGTTCCCGCATGTCGACGCGGTGCGGCTGCAACGTGGCGCCGCACAGGCAACGGTCAATCAACATCGTGCGGTGCCGAGTGCAACCCGTGACCCAGGACATGCGCCATGCCTTGCGGAAGTACGGTGTTTCATCGTCGGCGAGACATGTGGTGCAGCACATCAGGCCACCGCGCCGACGCTGGCGGTGGAACACACCAAGCGTCGTCAGCCAGGTCGTGAGTCCGCCGGTGGCCAACTCTGTGAAGACCGCTCCGACCAAGCTCCGAAGTGCTGTCTCCTCCAGCAGTTCGAGCGGTACGCCGGTTCGACGCGCCAGTTCCTGCGAGAGCTCAGGAGGTGCCAACCGGTCGATGTCGCGATTCCACAAAGGAAGAGAGTCGCGCCCAAACCAGTGACGATAGAAGCGCTGGACCTTCTTGCCATTGGCATGTGCCAGCCGAACCATCCAACTCGACAGGAGCTCATCGGGAAGTGGCCTGGGCCGGATCGGCCAAAGCGACAGCTGGTCCTCGTGGAAGGCTGTGACGCCCATCTCAGCCCACAAGCAGATCGTGCAGTTCTTGCACCGCGTCGCCCAAGCTCGCCGCATCGAAGCTCGCAGCCGGCGAGAGCCCTATGCGTCGTGGAGGTCCCACTGCAGGATCGCCGGTGCAGGCCGCAACGACAGCTCGGAGCGCCTCAACCTCGGAGATCGGAATCGACGGCCACACATGCACAACGTTCTGATCGGTAGGCGACCAGGGGTGCAATGAGAGCAGTCCCGAGAGCCGTCCTTTCACCTGCAGGTTTGCAAACGATGCGAGCCGGCGGCAGCAGTCTCGGTCCACTGGACTAACCCGTATCCGCGTTTCTTCCAGCACCTCGCCTTCGTCAGTGACGATCTCGGGAAGCTGTGCCCAGTGGCTTCGAGCCTGACCGGGATGGATGCGCACGAAGCTCAACTTCTCGACCCAGGGCTCTCCGGCCAGGCGCGTCAACCACTGGAAGAACGGCGCCCAATCCTTGTCGGGGCACCGCAGGGTAGGTAGGCTCGGTCGGGCGTCAGGCTGCAGCGACAGGTCGAGCGGGCGTCCGGTGCCCCGGCCGGTGCCTTCGCCCGAACCATCCAGCGGTGAGGGCGGAAGCATACGCACCAGCATCTGCGCCGGCGTTGCAATGTCGACGCGCCGCGCTGGTTTGTTGACCAGGTCCGGGAAGCGGACGTCTCGACCAAGGTAGACCGTCCGCGAGGCTGAGGCCTTGGATGGGTCCGCATTGCCAACTTGAGTCGGCTTGCCGCGAGAGCTGGCAACGCTTGGGTTTGCCCTGGCATCGCCAGGTTGCGCACCTTGCCAACCCGGCGCGGGCTTGGCTTTCGTGGTGCACGAGTAGCGCACGGACTGGAACGGGAACGGCGCCGCGCAGCTGAGAATTTCCTGAACGAGGAAGCGCTTAAGCCACTCGGGTCCCTGCAGCTCAACCCCTCGGACCCTGAGCGTTGTGCGTCCGGAGAACGGGAGGCGGGTCTGTGCGTATACCGGGTCTTTGCCCTGCGTCGCCACGGTGCCAGCCACCAGCGAGCGGCCAACCTGGGTGGCGCCTAGCCTGGCCTCCGGAGACAGGAGGATGCGTGCCACATCGTGCGCCGATGCAGCGCCGAGGTCGTGGGGCAGCCCGATGGTCAGGTGGCCTGCCATGAGGCTTTGCTCGGTCACCAGGCGGTCGGCGTCGAAGTTCGCCGAGAACAAGCGACGCAGCAAGCCCCCCGACGATCCAAAGTAGAAGCGGATGAGCTCAGTTGATGGAATGACGTAGCAGGTGGTGTCGACCCAGCCCGCCAGGCACGGCGCCTTGGTGTGCTCACGGTGGAACACGTGCGCTTCGTACGGCAGCATGAAGCCGTCATCGCCGAAGCGGTTCTGTGGCGTTGTGGCACCGGCAACGGTTTGCACGAAGTCCTTGGCGTCGAAGGATATCTCCCGCTCCTCACCCATCACTTGGTCTGTGACGACCTTGTTTCGCCACAGGGAGCCCACACGCGCGGCACACAGCTGCGAGACTGTGAGCCGTATGGTCTCCAGTTCCTTCTCTCTCCCGGGCTCCGCGTTTTGCAGCACCACGCTGATGGTGGGTTGTCGGCTGGTAATGTGCCGCTCGTGGAAGGCCACGTCGCCCAGCCAGCGTATCCACCAGCTGCCGTTGGGCATGGCCGCGAAGCGGAATCCAGCCACCGGGTCGGGCGGAGCTGTCCGGCCTGGCGCCGTGTCGTTCGAGATGAACGCCACGGCTAGGCGCTCCGGCGTGAGTCGAACTTGCTCGACACGCGGTAGTTGCACTTCTCCAGCTCCACCAGCGTGATCTTCTCGGTGGCGGTACGAATGGCGTAGGTGGCCGCCGCTTCGACCAGCGCGCAAGCTTCACCCAGGATGCCGCGCGTGCGGTGAAAGATGACGTCGGCAATCATCTTGTCGTGCAGGCCGGAGGCGTGCCGAAGCGGCAGCGTCTTCTCGATGCTCTTGAGCAGCCCCTGGAACTCCGGGCCTGACTTCCAGCGCGGCAGCTCGATGGGAACGAAGCGGTTCTCGAGCTGCGGATCGGAGGCGAAGGCGCGTTTCGCTTCCGGCGTGCCGACAGCAACGATCGGAATCTTGGTCTTCGTGCTGATGTGCTTGAGCGCAACCAGGCACTCGAGCAGCTTGAGTCGTGAGCCTGCGAGAAAGTCGTTGGACTCATCCAAAAGAATCAGCTTGGGCTGGATGCGCCGTAGGACGGCGTACAGCTGTTCCCTGCGTTCCTCCGTTGTGTCTTTCGGGTCCACTTTCTCGAAAAGTGCCTCAAGGAGCGTGCGGTACATCGCCTTCTCGTTTGGCGACGTGACCTCAGCGATCAACACTGGCACCTTGACGCTTGCACCACTCAGATTCTGATCAGGAGGGTGGCGGCGCCCGAAGTGCTCGATCAGGCTGCTCTTTCCGTTGTTCGACTCGGAGACGATGAGGCGGCATGGCGGGCGGGTCTTGGTGGGCCAGTTCATCAGCTCCTCGAGTTCATCGAGGATGCGTTTGGCGGCCGGGTAGGTCACCCAGCGGTCGCCGCGGATGTGGGCTATGCGGACATCGTTCGCTTCGCCGAGCAGCTTCTCGGCCTTGGGGTCGAGGTTTCGGTCCATGGATTACATCGTCTCGATGTCGAAGTCCGGCACGTCATCGGCCTTGTCGGCCCAGTCGTTCCCTTGGAGCGACGGATTGGACGGCTGTTCGGACGGGCTGTGTGGGTCGTGCGCTGGGCGCTGCGAGGCCAGCTTCTGAGCGGTCTTACGCCGGCTACGGTTCTGGCGCTCCTTCGTTGTCGCCTTTGCGGAGGCATCCTCCCGGTTGCGCATGCGCTCGTAGCCCTCGAAGAGCACCGCCTCGTCGACCTGCCGGTTGGGGTCCAGCTTGAGCTCGCGCTTGACGGCCTCGAGCTCCCAGATGCTTATGGGCGGCCGCGTTCGGTCGCGATAGGGGATGAAGAAGTGCTCGCGCAAGTCAGGGTCGTAGAAGCGGATGCGGCTGATGTCGCGCGGGTCACGGGTAAAGATGAACTTGCGGTTCCTCTTTCGATCCTCCGGATCGACCGCGTTCACCCAGGGGCGCAGCACGTTGTCGAAGTAGTGGATGCAATCGATCTCGACCCCCATCGGCGAGATCACACGCTCGAAGGGCTGCAGGAAGTCCCAGAGCAGTGTGTCCGCGTTGGGCATCGGCGCTGGCAGTCCAATGCCTGGCACTTCATCGTCGCCGAGGATGTAGCGCTGGTAGAGCTTGATCGGCGGATAGCCGGTTTCGGAGTGCAGCTTGTGGTGATAGCGGTACGTGATGAAGATGGTGAACCACTCCTCGCATTCCTCGAGGGTCATGATGGCCCGCTTCTTCGAGTCGTACTTCGCCTTCTGGATCGTGTTGGAGAACGTGGTGCCGGGTATCCGGTGCAGCGCCTGCATGAAGCTGCGGAAGGCTCTCTCGACGTGGCCAGCGTATTGCGGCAAGCCCTTGGGGCGGTTCTCGAGAATGATGTCGTGCTGCTCGCAGCCACGCTTGAGCGCCGAGCCTCGGAATTCCTTGGCGTTGTCGACGAACACCTTGCGCGGCTTGCCGTGGATCGGCCACGGTTGCGTCAGGTTGTGCTTCTTGATGAACTCGTCCTTGGGCAGCATGCCGTGAACGAGCGCCAGGGCGCAGTTCAGGTGCCCTGGTTTTTCCATCGTGATGCAAAAGCCCAGGAGCATGCGGGTGCAGACGTCGATCACGATGGTGAGAATCGGGCGCATCCAAGGCTCGCGGTTCTCGTCGAGGACAATCATGTCCATCGGTGTGTGATCGATCTGCACCACCGCCAGTGGGAAATCGGCACCCGGGAAGTGGCCATGGATCGGCTCGTATTTGTGCCGAGCCTCGCGCGTGCCGTAGCGCTTGGCGTGCATCTTCCGTTTCGATTGCCTGTCCAGAAACTTGACGACGGTCGTCTTGCCCGGCGCCGGCAGGTTTGCCTTCGTGCAGCGGTACTTGATCTCGTCGTAGGTGGCAGTGGGCGATGGGCGCTCGGCCGTTGCGTAGAAGTCCTGGATCACCTCTTCGAGGATCTTCACAACTGCAGGCATCAGGCGCACGGAGCCTTTGTCGGTGCGTTCCTTGCGCATGAACGTCGACAGCTTCTCCGACGCCTTCCACTGCGCGATGTAGTTGTAGACCGTCGATCGAGACAGGCCGAGTTGCTTGGCCACCGCGTCGACATCCGCAGCCGTCTTGCAATGAGATTCCTTTTCCAGCAGGGGGCGAAGCAGCCGGAAGACGTCGACCGCGTCCCGCCACTGATCGGCGTTCTCGGCATGAATGAAGCGACTCGACTTCGCTTCGGCCACCTGGGTGACCTCGGACACCGGAGCGACGAACTTTTTGGTGCCGGTGTCGCGACGCACGATCACCTCATCAAAACCAACGAGGTCTTCGACGACGAAGCGCTTCTTCTTCCAGAACACGAATGAGCCGGGAAGAAGGTTGTGCATCTCAGGCAGCCAGGCTGATTGGGATGGCCATGTTGATCGGCCTGTCCCAGTCGATCGACAGCTGTCGAAGCGCCAGAAGGCGCCACATCACCGGGATCACCGCAACCGGTTCCACACCGCGCGTGGCCGCGGTGGCGACGATGTCTTTGGCGAGGAGCGGGCCAGACCGCAGGGCCTGCAGGATTCGCTTCTCGATGTCCGGCTGGGCAGGCCAGTGCAGGTAGCCGTGCAGAAACTTGACGGCCTTGAGCTTGGGGACGCGAATGTGCACCTCGGTCAGGACGTAGAAGTCCCAGCCTCGTGCTTCAGCGTATGCCTGAGCGGCCCGCAGCTTCGGGCGTAGCTCGCGCCACTGCCGGTCAAACTCTTCGCGATACTTGACTTCGACGAGCCACGGTCTTTCGCTCTTCCAAACGATGAAGGCGTCGAGCGTATATGTCTGGCCCTGCCCATAAGGAATGGTGACTGGCTGGTCGTCAAGGCGTTCGTAGTCCGGCTCGTCACGAACCAGCTCCATCAAGTCACGCTCAAGCGATGACTCGTAGCGCCGCGAATTTGGCATGTTGCCGGTGATGCTTCGGCACTGGATGCCAAACCTCCGTGTCGGGCCGAGTCGTTTGAGCTCGGTCTTCATCGTTCGGTCTGTACTTGCGCGCGCATTCTTATACGGCGCGCCGTCCAGACTCATTCCGCAGCTACCCCTAGGGTTAGGGGTGCCAAACGTCTAGCCAGTTATCAGCGCGTTGAACGTGGCTTTCTGCCGAGGCCCCGCCAATTTCCGTTGTCTGCCTGTCTTTCCAGCGATACGATGAACTGCATAGGGAGGATCCCGTGAAGAACGAGAACAACGGGGGTGCCGGCACCGTCGCGGTGTACTGGGACTTCGAGAATCTTCATGCCGGCGTGCTGGAGGCCCGCTACGGTGAAGGTGCCTACGCCAAACCGGACAATCGCTTCAGGCCCCAAGAGGCCGTCGTGGATGTCCAGGCGCTCGTTGAACTCGCCTCATCCTTCGGGCCTGTGGCCATCAACCGGGCTTACGGCAACTGGCAGTACTTTGGCCGCTACCGCGACGCTCTCCTCCAAAGCGCGGTCGAACTGATCCAACTCTTCCCGCCAGGGCCGTCGGCTAAGAACGGAGCAGATATCAAGCTGTGCCTAGATGCGACCGAAGACATTGGCCGCTTTGAGCACGTGAGCACGGTCATCATCATTGGCGGTGACAGCGACTTCATGCCAGTGGCGCAGAAGGTGAAAGCAGCTGGACGCACCCTCATCGGGATCGGAAACCGCAAGAACACCAACAAACACTGGGCCAAGAGCTGCCACGAATTTCGCTACTACGAAAGTGTGGTGGACGCGGAGACCGTTGCCGAAGGGCCTCTCTTCGCTGACAAGACGGCCCCTCCGCCACCGCCAGACCCAGCCGCCGAGATCCTGCGACGGGCACTGCATCTGCTATCAGAGTCGAAAGGCGAACCTTGGGTTAACAAGGCCAACGTTTGGCCACTGATAAAACGCCTCGATCCGACGTTTGATCCCAAGGACCACGGGCACGCCAGCTTTGCCGAAATGGTCAAGGCGTTCGAGAACCTGGTCGAGGTGAGGAAGGGTGACAAAGACCACTTTCTGCGATTGCGGTGACAACCATGGGTCGCTGGTGTGAGGCACCTGAGGAATCTCAGCGGAGGGTATGGGGAGATGGCAGAACTCGATCCAAAGATCGATATCTTCGACAAGAATTCTTGCGGCCCGATAGTCACAAAGGTGGCTCTGGGTGTGGCGGTATTGCTGTTTGCACTAACCATCGCACTGACCATCGGCGCTTTCAGATGCGGTGGACCACGTTGGGGAAGCGTCGTCGCGGCGCTTGCCTTGGCTTGGGCGGTCGGCGCACCTGCATGGTTCTGGTTCGAGTACTTTTTTCTCTATCGCATTTACGGCACACCTGGGAGCTTCGAGCTCTACAAGCACGGTCAGCAATTGTCCGTTGCAGTCTGGGCCGGCTTAGCTCTTTCCCTCGGAGCCTTCGCAAGCAGTGATCGCTTTAAGCAGCCGGAAACCAATGCAGCCGCCACAGGGGCGGCGGCGCTGCGAGCAGCCTCAGGCGTAGCAAATGCAAAGCCTCAGGCGTCCAAGTGATCGCGCAAGCCCGACTCGACTAGTACTAAGCACAGTACCTCCTGGACTACTTCTCTATGACGCTCAGACGGCTCAAGCTTTCCATGCATCGCGATCACGCTATGGAAGCGACGAGAGTGTCCATTGGCAAGTCAAAGTTGGTTTACGTCCTGGTCGCAGACAAGAAGCTACGGTATGAATGGGGAAAGTCACGTATTGCCTATATCGGGACGACCAAGAAGGGCACGGCCCGAATAGCTCAAAGCGTCGCGGCCCGAGCGGAAGCGATCCTCGGCATCCGCGGAGTGCGTTCCTTTCACGCGCGAGTTATCACCTGTCGGCCGCGCCGGAACGTCAAGACTTGGCACCAACTCGAGCGAGCCCTGCTGCTCAAGTTCAAAGAGATGTTTGGACAGGTCCCGCTGTGTAATACCCAAGGAAAGCGCATGCGTCGCTCGAAGGAGTTCAACTACTTCGCAGAGAACGGTGTGCAACTCATGATTGAAGAGCTTTCCTAGCCGGCCACACCCCTTCGAATTCGAGCGCATGAATCAAGAACTGATTGCTCTCCATGTCAGGAATTTCATCGAAACGTATCCCGCCGCGGAGAAAGACGCAGCGTGGCGTGAGTTGACCCAGCGGTTTCGCTGGTTCTGGAAAGGACGCGTCCTCCAAGCGGACGGCCAACCTCTTTCAGACGCCGAATGCGATGAAGTGATCCGTACGCTGGATCGCAACGCCAAAGGGAACACCAAGGCGAGCGAGGCGGTGGCGAAGGCGATGGTCCCTCAGGGAGCTTGGCGCCGCATGCTGAACGAGTTCCACACTAACGCGACACTGGGTGGACTGATGGACCGTGTACTCTCTGAAACCGACGCCAGCTCAAAAGCCCGTCTGATCGACGAGCTGTACATCGCCAACGCCGGGCAGAAAAACAACCTGACCGGTCCCAGCGGAAATGCTATCGGAGCCTACCTTGCTGCGTTCGACCCGGTCGCAAACCTGTCGATCATTTCGCTTAAGGATCGCCGAGCCATCATCGACTACTTCGGCTTCGTGAACGAGATCGACTGGGATGGCCCATCAATCGGTCACCGAATCGTCGAAAGCAACCGCGTGATCATCGAAGGCAGCAAGTCCTTTGGTCTCACAGGATCGGCTCGCACGATTTCGCGCTTCTACTACCAGGCGGAGGTCAAGGCGCTCTGGCGTGGTGAGCATTCCGTCCGGCTGCCCGGCCGAACCGTGAGTGTTGCAGTACCACCCGTGACTGATGAGCTCGAGGAGGCGCCGGCAGACTCGGAAGTCGTTCGTGAATCTATGCAGGTGCAGGGGCTGCTCGCGCGCATCGGCACGATGATGAACTTCTCGATCTGGTTGCCGAAGGCGGACAGAAGCCGTGTGCTGAAGGTGTGGAAGCCTGAGCCTGGCGAGCTGATCGACGAGCTGCCGTTGGGATACGACCCGTCCACGATTAAGACCATCGAGCAGATTGACGTGTTGTGGTTGCGCAAGCGGAGCATCGTTCGAGCGTTCGAGGTAGAGCACACCACATCCGTCTATTCCGGTCTGCTACGGATGGCGGACCTGGTGGCCCTTCAGCCCAACATCAACATCAAGCTTCACATCGTGGCGCCGGCAGATCGCCAAGAGAAGGTGCTGCAGGAGATTCGCCGTCCCGTTTTCTCATTGCTGGAAGGCCGCGAACTTGCTCAGATGTGCACCTTCCTCTCATACGACAGCATCCGCGAGATCGGTGAGTTGAAGCACCTCGAGCACCTGTCCGACAAGATTCTCGAGGAGTACCAGGACATTGCCGGAACGGATCATTAAACGGTCGCTTCCGGTCCTTCGACCTCTGCGCGGCCGAACCTGTTGCTCACTCACAGCCCAACGCTGATTCCGATCTCGTTAGCGATCGGGGTGTAGATGTCGACGTCTGACTCTGCTAGCACGTTCAGTGACAGCACCAGCGCGTATCGGACTTTCCAATCAGCTCCAATTCCGTTTCCCATGTCCTTCCACCATCCGCCCACGGGAAACACTGCCAGCTCGGACTTATTTGCCAGGTCAGTTGCGAGTCCAGTCCAGGTATCGCAATGCAAGGAACCTCGAGAGCGAACGTTGTAGCGAAGAAGCCAGGCGTCGCTGTCCGGTTCCGGCATTGATTCTTCGACGCCTTCTTCCTCGCGGTCGATCTTGTTGATTCGTTGATGGAACTGTTGGCTACTTTCCGCTGCGCCTCGGACCGAGAAGCGCAGACCATGGCTTTGATATCTGAACTTGCTCCTCCACCCTCGTCGACTGGGGTTGGGCTGCACGAAGTATGAGAGAGTGACTTTCAGCTCAACGGGCATCTCGCCAAGTGCCAGTAGTTGTGCCTTGGGCCACGGCAACTCGTGGATGTTCACTTTCCCAAGGCGCGTACCGCTGCCGCTCTTGGCCTTGGTGCCGTTGTTCTGTGTGCCATTGGACTTTTTGCTCTGTGCCTTCGTATAGGCAATCAGTTCTTCCTGCAGGACCAGGGTCGGCCGTTTAAGTGTGGAATTAAGCGAGGCGTCGAGCGACACCTTGCCAAAGCCGAAGCGTCGCACCAGAGAGTCGCGTGCCAACTGCTTGGATTGCCTACTGATCCCTTGCATCATCACTGGCGTGTATTGCGCGCCATTGACAACGAGTGCACGGATCGTCTCTGGCCACAGCTGCGGATACCGGGCATGGACATGGGCGCAGATGCGAGCAACTTCGGCAGCCGCGCCACTTGTATCCCCGGACTCGGTTAGCAGTCCCACAGCTGGATTGTGCGAGGTCGTGAGCAGTCGAAGGTCCTCGGGTCCACGAACGACTGAGTCGGTCGATCGCGCGTCCCTGCACCCATTGCCACCCTCAGCAACCACGTCGGGTTTGTTAGGCCATGACCTCGACCAGCTGACCGACGTCCGAGACGAAGGTGCTAGCCCTCCTTGAGGGGCTATCGCTGTTAGGCCTGGCCACTTTCCCTTGTTGAAATCAACTTGCTGCGTGCATGCACCCACCGAAATGGCATTCCAGGCTTGCGCGGGATCTTCGATCGTCTGCAGGTCGTTGTTCTCAGGGTACTTGTGCCACTGATCCCAGTGGATGTTGCCGGCGGAAAGTACGAAGAGGCGCGGCCTGAGTTGCGGGAAGCCGCTGGCCGATACCGGAGGCAGATCGAATTGATTGATGCTGTCGCCCGTCAAACCGAATGCCAGCCTGTCCACTGTTGCCGACCATTCGCTGGGCATACCGGCCGTGGCTCCGTACGCTGTTGTCATCATCGCGAAGGTGCGGCGGCGCTCAGCATTTGATTCTTCGACTTTCTGCGCAGCTGAGTTCATTACCCAGCCGTATAGCCGGGCGGGATTTGTACCTTGCGGCGGCCAAATCTTGATCGACTCCAGTCGATGGCCGATTCGGACTACCTCTTTGGAAGAGAGGGGCCCGCGAAGATCTCCATGTATTGCGAGCCCGGCCATTTCGGTGCCGTGACCGTCGTGGTCATGGCTCTCCCACTCGTCCATCACAGAATGAAGGTCGCTGCTTGCTATTGCGGCGTCGAGTAGGGGGTGGTGGCGGTTTACGCCTGTGTCGAGCAAGGTGACAAAGGGCGTGCTTTCGCTGAGTTCATCTGCCTCAACGCGCGCCGCTAGATCTTTGACCCAATCCGCCAATTCATAGGGCTTTAGTTCGCTGAGGAAGTATTCAGCCGATGGCGAGGTGCCGCGGATCTCTGCAACGTCTTCGAGCAAGTCAAGGGATTGCTGGAGCTGCGACCTTGTTGAGTGGACGAGTACGACGACGCGGCCAGGGAAGCACACGTATCCCTCATCAAGAGGAATTTCCAAGCGGGCTGCCTGTTTTGCGAAGGCAGCGAATGTTTCCTTCGCCGTCCTCGCTCCTTGACGAAGCCAGACTTGAAACGCTTGCTGGTTTTCTGACGCTGGCGCTTCATCTGTCCAGAGTTCATCGAACACGGCACGCTGGAAGGAGATGATCGCGTTGATTAGGTTGGCGTGCTTCGGGCGAGGCGCTTTGCCCGGCTTCGGGATACTGTCTTCTGCGATGTACGCCTGAACCCTTCGCTGGAAAGCCGTTAGCTTTCCCTGCGGCACATATACGCTGACCAGCTCTGTGTTGCTGGTGGACGGTCGGACACTCAGTACCTCGATGTCATCACGTTTCCACTCGAGCGCAGCGAAGTTCAAGCAGCCGGGTGGCGAAACCTCAAGCGTGATCGCGACTCCGCCCGGATCCAGCAAACCAGCCTTGGCCCTGAGGGCGTGCAAGTTCTGAACCTCAACGCCAAGCTTCTGAAGCTGGGCCATGAGGCGCTTCCCGTGCTGATGCCGGTTTCGATCTGGGGGGAGGGTTGGCCTAGCGCCCGAGCGCGGTGATTCGAAGTCTTGTGGGTCGGTGTAACCGCGAACGAATAGGTGGTCCAGCTCAAGCGGCATACGCACGGGTATTTTGTTAGGACCCGCGCAAACTATCTCAAATGTGGCGCTTCGTCATCAGTGACAGGGATTAGAGGAGCTGCTTTTGACCAGCAGCCCGCTCGTGGAGATGAATGCGCACTCGCTCCGCATCCACAAAATCACGACCATCCAGCACCGCATCCTTCATTGCGTCAGCGCAAGCCTTGACGATGTCCGAGTGCGACAAGCCGAGGCCCTCGCGCACGAGGCCGCCGTAGTCAAAACTGGCGGGCGCCAACAGGGACAAGCTGTTCCTCAACAGAAGGCTCACCTGAACCTCGTCTGGCAAGTCGTAGCGGATCACGTCATCGAATCGCCGAAACAGGGCGCTATCCAGCGCGGCGCCGTGGTTGGTCGCCGCGACGATAAGGCTGTCCGACGAATCCTGCTCGATCAGCTGCAGGAACATGTTGAGCGTCCGACGCATCTCTGCCACGTCGTGTTGGCTGCCCCGTTGCAGGCCAAGCGAGTCGAACTCGTCGAAGAGGTACACACCGCGCGTCGACTTAAGCGCGTCGAAAACGAGCCGCAACTTTGAAGCGCTTTCACCCATGAACTTCGTGATCAACGAATCAAAGCGAGCGACGAAAAGAGGCAGCCGCAACTCGGTGGCCATGACGCTTGCGGTGAGCGTCTTACCGGTACCAGGCGGCCCGACAAGAAGCAGCTTGCGACGTGCGCTCAACCCGTGGCCGAGCAGCGTTTCGTGATGGCGCTGTTCTTTCAGGACCCGCTCCAGACGGGTCGTGACCGATTCGCCGACCACCATGGCGGATAGATGCTGCTGCGGGTACTGGACAGTCAGCAACTCGGCCAATTCGCCTCTAGGCTGAGCCAGTGGAACGGCGCGAGACTTCGCACGGGGAGACGACGGCGTCCGGGCCTTTTCAATGAGGTCCCGCATCTCAGCGGCCACCTTTACGTGTCCGCGATTTGCCTCGTGAGCCGCTACTTGCAGTGCGACTGCAAGGAAATGCTCGTCTTGGTTGGTGACGAATGCGCGCAGCAGTTCGGTGACTTGGGTTGCGCTTGCCATGAATGCCTCTCGCGGATGGTAGGCCGCAACTGGGCCGTTGAAGGGTCGTGCTACTGTATCACAACCGTGCTACAGTAGCACGGCAGATGAGATACCCGACGTCCCAAAAAGAGTTGCTGAGCGAGGTGCGGGGAGACCGCACCAAGACTGACTTCGCCGAGGAGCTGGGCATTGATCGAAGTACTCTGAGCAGGTATGAAAGCGAGGAACTGGGCGCTTCGACCAAGGTCCTGAACTACTGCTTGCGTGCGATAGCAGCACGCAGCGGGCAGACTGGCGAGGGTGAGTCTCTGGGCACCGTCGCTCAAGCGCTGAGCCTGACAAAAAGAGCTGTCGGCCTTCTTGAGCAAGCGGCAGCAAAGAACTAGCCCGGAGCACTGAACGAGCAGATTTCCATCAGAAACTGCGTCAGGCAACAGTCTTGTCGAATTGCTTTGAGCGGCATATGAGAGTGCCAATCAGGCACTTTTAAGGCTGATATTCCGGGTTTAAGGCGATCTTCCGGAATACAGCGAGGTCCTTCAGAGATCTCGCTGGCGCACCACGGCGTTCTGTTTCTCGACGAGTTGCCCGAGTTCCCGAGGGCCGCGCTCGAGGCTTTGCGCGAACCGATGGAGACCGGCCGCGTCACCATCTCGCGCGCCGCGCGGCAGGCCGAGTACCCGGCGGCGTTTCAGCTCCTGGCCGCGATGAATCCGTGCCCCTGTGGCCACCTCGGCAGCCCGCTGAGGGCTTGCCGCTGCTCGCCCGACGTGGTGTTGCGCTACCAGGGCCGGCTCAGCGGCCCCTTGCTCGACCGCATCGACCTGCAGATCGAAGTGCCCGCCGTCGCACCCGACACTCTCTCATCGGCTCCCGATGGTGAAGCGAGCGCGCAGGTGGCCGAGCGTGTGCAGTCGGCCCGCGGCGTGGCGCTGTCGCGCCAGGGCTGCGCCAACGCGCGCCTGGCCGGCTCGGCCATCGACGAGCATTGCGCGCTGGGCGCCGCGGAGACGCGTTTCCTGCAAGGCGCCTCGGCGCGGCTGGGCTGGTCGGCGCGCAGCTACCACCGGGTGCTGCGGGTGGCACGCACCGTGGCCGACCTCGCGGCCAGCCGGTCGATCGAGGTGGCGCACCTGGCCGAAGCGATCCAGTACCGGCGGCTCTTCGCCGCGCCGGCCTGAGGCTCGTCAGGCCCGCATGAACCCCAGGTCGCGCTGGAAGTTGCGCAGGTTGGGGAACACCGAGTCGAGGTTGCTCTCGGACACGCCGAACCACCGGCCGATCGTGGCGCCGATCTGGTCGACCGACACCCCGGGCAGGAAGCTGCCGGAGCCCACTTCGTCGTTGTGGTTCAAGCCCACCTGCGGGAAGCGGCCATAGATCTCCTTGCCGTTGACCGCACCGCCGTAGACGAAGTGGTGCGCGCCCCAGCCGTGGTCGGTGCCGTCGCCGTTGGTGGTGAAGGTGCGGCCGAAGTCTGAGCCGGTGAAGAGCGTCACGCTCTCGCGCAGGCCCAGCGTGCCGAGCACGGTGTCGAAGTAGCCGATGGCGTGCGACAGCCGCGCCATCAGGTCGGCCTGGCCGCGGTTCTGGTTGTCGTGGGTGTCGAAGCCGCCCATGCTGACGAAGAACACCTGCCGCTGCACGCCGAGGTTGCCGCGCGACGCGATGATGCGGGCGACGGCCTGCAGCTGCTGCGCGAGGTTGTTGTTGGCGGCAACGCCGGTGGACGGCGGCACGTACTGCGACGGCGGTGCCACCTGGGCGTTGGCGTTGGTGAACTCCTGCTGGAACTGCGCCTGGGCGTCGATCGAGCGCTTGGTGATCTGGGTCTGCTCGCGGCCGAGCAGGTGCGACACGGAGTTGGGGTCGCCGTTGGCCGTGATGAGGTTGCGGTAGGCGGTGGCAGCGGCCGCCGAGCCGAAGAGGTTGCCGGTGATGCCGCCCACCGCCGTGGCGCCGCCGGTGCCGATCTGGTACTGGAAGATGTTCTGCCCGGCCATGAACACCGCGTTGCTGTTGACCGAGATGCTCGTGAACACGGTGTTGCTGTTGCTGCTGGCCAGGAGGTCGCCGAAGCGGCCGCCCCAGCCCACACGCGCACCTTCGGGCCCGAGGGCCTGCCAGGTCGACTGCTGGTCGTTGTGCGAGAAGAGCTTGGCGGGTCGCGGCCGCGAGGCCGAATTGGCCTGGTACTCGGCCTTGGTCATCGGGAAGATCAGCGGCCCGGCGTTGGCGATGACGGCCAGGCGGCTGCCGGTCGGGGCGTTGAACAGCGCCTGCATCTCCGTCATCGCCGGGTGCAGTGCGAAGCTGCGGGTGTTGTTGACCGGCGAGGCGGTGAAGTTCGGGCTGAGCGGCAGCACGCCACCGAGCGCCGCCGGCGAGGCGCGTGCGGCCGTGGGGTCGGGGGCGGTGCCCACCGGGCGCAGGGCGATCGGGTCGGTGCCCGTCGCGCGCACGGTCTGGTAGGCATTCCACGACGCGGCGTCGGTGGGCAGCACCATGTTGGCCGAGTCGTTGCCGCCATAGAGGAAGAGGCAGACGATGGCCTTGTAGCCGGGCGCCGTCTGCGCCACTGCGGCGTTCATCGTCGCGAGGTTGAGCGCGAAGGGCAGCCCGGCTGGGCCCACCGTGCCCGAGAGGATGGCGGCGCGGCGCAGGAATTCGCGGCGGGAGGCGTGGTCGTGTCGCATGAATCGGCTCCCTCTTATTTCTGGACCAGGTAGTCCGGCGACGCCATCGTCAGCAAGATGGCGATGAAGACCCGCTCGCGGCGTGCGGTGTCGATGTTGGTCTGGTTGGTGGCCGGGATGCTGCGGCTGGTGACGGCGGCGATCACCTGGTCGCGGTGGGCCGTGGTCATCTGGCCCGACATCAGGAGCCAGTTCAGCCGGTCGACGAGTGCGGTGGCGTTGTCGGCGATGGCGGTCTCGGCGCTGAAGTCGAGCTGGATGTCGCGGCCGGCGTTCACCGTGAGCCAGGTTCCGCGCAGGTAGTTGAGGTAGCCGGCCACCGACACTTCATTGGCCAGCTGCAGCTCGGGCGAGACCAGCCCCGCCGCGGCGGCGGCGCTGTTGGGTGGCGTGAAGCCGGGGCGGTAGAAGTTGAAGACCGAGGGCGAGCGCATGGCCGTCTGGCTGAGGCGGCTGGCCGGGTCATCGGTGTTGTCGATGCCGGTCCAGTTGCCGGTGGTCGAGCGGGCCTTGAACGCGCGCAGGAAATGCGACAGGCGCAGCAGCGGCTCGCGCACCTTGCCGTAGCTCGGGCTCGACAGGTCGGGGTTGCGCGCCTCGGGGTCGAGCAGGATGGCGCGCCACACCGCCTTCATGTCGCCGCGCACGCCGCGGCCGTTGTTGTTGAAGGCCGAGGCCACGCGGCCGACGTAGGCCGGGCTCGGGTTGCTGGTGACGATGCGCTGGATCAGGAGCTTGCCGACGAAGGGGCCGACGTTGGGGTGGTTGAAGATGGTGTCGAGCGCGAAGCGCAGGTCGGCGTCGGCATCGGCCGTGGTGCTGGCCGGGATCGTGCGGCCGAGGAAGCGTTTCTCGCTGGTCGAGTGGAAGGCGTTGTACGCCTGCATCGGCTGCCAGTCGCGGTCGGGGTGTGCATCGGCGCCGCCGAAGCGCCGGTTGGTGCGATCGGCAAGGTTGGGGCCGGCGTACCAGCTGAAGCCGGTGAAGACCTTGGCCAGGCCTTGGATGTCGGCGTGGGTGTAGGTCTCGGTCTCGGTGCCGCCGCGCAGCGTGCCGTCGTTGTTCAGCTCGTACAGGCCGATCGAGAACAGCTGCATGATCTCGCGCGCAAAGTTCTCGTCGGGCACCCGGCCGGTGGCGAGGTTCTCCTTCTGGTTGCGCATGTGGGTCAGGTAGATGCCCATCATCGGGTGCAGGCTCACGCGCTCCAGCAGGTCGCGGTAGTTGCCGAAGGCGTGTTCGGCCAGCATGTCGTAGTACGAGGTCACGCCGCGCGGGTTGTTGGCCAGCGTGCTGTCGGCGAACGAGATCACGAAGATCTGCGAGAGCGCAAACGCGGCGCGCTGGCGCAGCTGGTCGTCGCGCGACAGCGCCTGGGCCCAGTAGCTCTCGCGGAACTGCGCTGCGCTCGGGTCCTGCATCGCGGCGACGAGCTCGGCGTTGCGCCGGTCGTAGTGAGCGCGGTGCGGCAGGCGCGGCATGTTGAACTGCGCTTCGATCCAGGCGGCGAAGTTCGAGCGTGTCAACGCGCTGATCGAGGCCTCGGTGGGGCCGTAGGTGGCTTGCGTCAGGAAACGCGCTGCCTCGTTGCGCGTGGGCGCCGGGCCGGTGTTCGCGGGCAGTTGCTGCCCGCCTGCGTCGTCGTTCTCCTTGCCGGCGCCGCAGGCGACGACGAGTGCCGCCATCACCAGCGCCAGGCCGGTGCGCGTGCCCCGTTTCAGCCAGTCGCCTGCGCTCGGGCGCTTCTTCTCAAGATGAGTGCTGTCCACGATCCCCTCCGCGTGTCGTCATGTCTGACGCTTGCCGCGGATTGTTTGGGGCGATCACTCTCGAAAAGCGTGAATTGTTGGCAATCGATGTGCCACTTACCTCTCGCAACAGGGCAAATGGTGTCGATTCATGCACCCCGTGCGTGGGCTTGCATCGTTTGTAAGCGGATGCAAGCCCGGTCGTCTGGCGACAACAGCGGCTAGAGCAAGGGCGACAGCGCGCGCTCGGCCTGCTTCTCGTCGACCTGGTTGCGCTGGGCCCAGTCCTTCAACTGGTCGTCGCCGATCTTGCCGACGTTGAAGTAGGTCGCCTCGGGGTGCGCCATGTAGAAGCCGCTCACGCTCGCGGCGGGTGTCATCGCGAGGCTCTCGGTCAGGCCCATGCCGATGTCCTCGCACTGGAGCACGCGGAACATCTCGCGCTTGACGGTGTGGTCCGGGCAGGCGGGGTAGCCGGGGGCTGGGCGGATGCCGCGGTACTTCTCGGCGATCAACTCGTCGTTGCTGAGCGACTCGTCGGCCGCGTAGCCCCACAGCTCCTGGCGCACCCGCTGGTGCATGCGCTCGGCGAAGGCTTCGGCCAGGCGGTCGGCCAGGGCCTTGAGCATGATCGAGCTGTAGTCGTCGTGGTCGTCGAGGAACTGCTTCTCCTTCTTCTCGCAGCCGATGCCGGCGGTGACGGCGAAGAGGCCGATGTGGTCGGCCTTGCCCGAGCCCTTGGGGGCGATGAAGTCGGCGAGGCAGCGGTTCGGCCTTGCGACGCCGTCGATCACCGGGCGCTCGCTCTGCATGCGCAGGCCGTGCCAGGTCATCAGCACTTCGCGGCGCGACTCGTCGGTGTAGATCTCGATGTCGTCGTCGTTGACGGTGTTGGCCGGATACAGGCCGATCACGCCGTTGGCGGTGAGCCAGCGGCCCTTGATCAGCCGGTTGAGCATGCTCTGGCCGTCGCTGAACACACGGCGCGCCGATTCGCCGACGATCTCGTCCGTGAGGATGGCCGGGTAGGGGCCTGCCAGGTCCCAGGTCTGGAAGAAGGGCGCCCAGTCGATGCACTTGGCGAGCTCGGCCAGGTCGTAGTTCTTGAAGAGGCGCCGGCCGGTGAACCTGGGCGCCGGTGGGGTGTAGGCCGCCCAGTCGATCGGCGTCTTGTTGGCGCGTGCCTTCGCAAGCGTGACCAGCGGCGTGGCCTTCTTGTTGGCATGCTGGTGGCGCACCCGCTCGTAGTCGGCGTTGAGCTCGGCGATGTAGGCGCTGGCCTTCTCATCCGACAACAGGTCGCTGCACACGCTCACGCTGCGGCTCGCATCGGGCACGTAGACGACCGGGCCTTCGTAGTGCGGCGAGATCTTCACCGCGGTGTGCACGCGGCTGGTGGTGGCGCCGCCGATGAGCAGCGGGATCTTCTTCACGCGGAAGTAGTCGTCGCGCTGCATCTCGCCTGCCACGTGCTGCATCTCTTCCAGACTCGGCGTGATGAGGCCCGAGAGGCCGATGATGTCGGCGCCTTCCACCTTGGCGCGGGCGAGGATGTCCTGGCACGGGACCATCACGCCCATGTTGACCACCTCGAAGTTGTTGCACTGGAGCACGACGGTGACGATGTTCTTGCCGATGTCGTGCACGTCGCCTTTGACGGTGGCGATGACGATCTTGCCCTTGGCCTTGGCCTCGCCGCCGGCGTCGATCAGCGCCTGTTTCTCGGCCTCGATGTAGGGCAGCAGGTGCGCCACCGCCTGCTTCATCACACGCGCGCTCTTCACCACCTGCGGCAGGAACATCTTGCCTTGGCCGAAGAGGTCGCCGACGACGTTCATGCCGTCCATCAGCGGGCCTTCGATCACATGCAGCGGGCGGCCGCCCTCGGCCTTGATCAGCTGGTACACCTCTTCGGTGTCTTCGGTGATGAAGTCGTTGATGCCGTGCACCAGCGCATGCGAGAGGCGCTCGCGCACGGGCTTGGCACGCCAGGCGAATTTCGCGCTGTCGTCCTTGGCCGCGCCCTTGGCGGTCTCGGCGATTTCGACCAGGCGCTCGCCGGCATCCGGCCGGCGGTTCAGCACCACGTCTTCCACCCGCTCGCGCAGCGTGGGCTCGAGGTCGTCGTACACGCCCACCATGCCGGCGTTGACGATGCCCATGTCCATGCCCGCCTGGATCGCGTGGTACAGGAACACGGTGTGGATCGCTTCGCGCATCGGGTCGTTGCCGCGGAAGCTGAAGCTCACGTTCGACACCCCGCCGCTCACCTTCGCGCCCGGCAGGTTCTGCTTGATCCAGCGCGTGGCCTCGATGAAGTCGACCGCGTAGTTGTTGTGCTCCTCGATGCCGGTGGCGATCGCGAAGATGTTGGGGTCGAAGATGATGTCTTCCGGCGGGAAGCCGACCTCGTCGACGAGGATGCGGTAGGCCCGCTCGCAGATCTCGATCTTGCGCTCGAAGGTGTCGGCCTGCCCCTTCTCGTCGAAGGCCATCACGACCGCCGCGGCGCCGTAGCGCCGTACGAGCTTGGCCTGGCGTTTGAACTCGTCGACCCCTTCCTTCATCGAGATCGAGTTGACGATGCCCTTGCCCTGGATGCACTTGAGGCCGGCCTCGATCACCTCCCACTTCGAGCTGTCGACCATGATCGGCACGCGTGCGATCTCGGGCTCGGAGGCGATGAGGTTGAGGAAGCGCACCATCGATGCCTTGGCATCGAGCATCGCCTCGTCCATGTTGACGTCGATCACCTGGGCGCCGTTTTCCACCTGTTGGCGCGCGACGGCCAGGGCTTCCTCGAACTGCCCGTTGAGGATCATCCGTGCGAAGGCCTTGGACCCGGTGACGTTGGTGCGCTCGCCGATGTTGACGAAGAGCGTGCCCTCGCCGATGGTCACCGGTTCCAGGCCGGACAACTTCATGGGCGGGACGTGGGTGGGTTTGGCGGCGGCGGTCATGGCGTGGTTCGAAACGGGAACTGCGCATGCGCCAGGGTGCTCACCCGCGGCGCATGCGCTCGATCGGTGGATCCGGGGGCATGCAGGGGGTGAGCGTCGTTGCGAGCTTCCAAGCCTGGCGGCGCTGGCTTCTGGGGGAAGCCGGGCGCCGTCGCAACGCTCCTTGGAAGCCGCGGATTTTAGACGCCAGCCACCTTGTGCGATAGCCGCACGGCGAGACTTTCTGGGCACCCGGATCTCGTTACAACCCCGCGCAGCTTCCCTGCAACGCATGGGGTTACAGGCGCTCCAATCGTCGCTCGTCACCAAAATCGATTCCACCATGACGCCTTCCTGCTCGCCTCCTCGCCTGCTCCAGCTGCTGCTTGCAGCGCTTGCCACCGGCTCCCTCGCGGGGCTGCTCAGCGGCTGCGGCTCGCCGCCACCCAAGCCCGTGCCCGCGGTGGCCACCTCGGCGCCGGGCTCGGCTGCCGGCCCGGTCTACGGCAAGGGCACGACCGAGGGCAAGGGCTTCTCGCCGCAAATGGAAGCGGCCGAGCGCCAGCTGAGCAGCGCCTTGAGCGGCACCGGCGCCTCGGTTGCGCGGACGACCGACGAGCGCATCTGGATCACGCTGCCCGGCGACCTCACCTTCCAGCCCAACCGCTCGGCGCTGAAGCCGGGCGCCACGGCGGTGCTCGACAAGATCGTGCTGTCGCTGCGGGGCCTGCCCACCGCCGATCTGCGCATCGTCGGCCACACCGACGCCAAGGGCGCCGCCGCCGCCAACGATGCCCTGTCGCTCGACCGTGCGGCCAGCACCCGCGACTGGCTGGTGGCGCGCGGCATGTCGCCGGTGCGCATCGCGGTCGCCGGGCGCGGCTCGCGCGACCCGCTGGCCAGCAACGACGACGAGGCCGGGCGTGCGACCAACCGGCGCGTGGAGATCCTGGTCGGCGAAAAGCCGCGCAACAACACGGCCACTGCGAAGTAAGCCGGCTCTCACGCCTCAAGTTGGGCGCGGGCGGGTCGAAAACCCAAACAGGGTGCCCGGTTCGGGCATCCGGTTTTCCACGACCGCCATGCCCGTCATCCAACTGCCCCCCGAGATCCTGCGCACCGGCCACCCGGCGCCGGTGTCGGTGCGCGACGCCACCGGCCACCTGCTGCTGGCCAAGGGCGTGATGGTGGCGACCGAAGCGCAGCGCCAGCGCCTGGTGTCGCGCGCGCTCTACGTCGACGAACTCGAGGGCGACCTGCTCAAGCGGGCGCTGGCCGGCAAGCTCGATTCCATGCTGCGGCAGAACGCCAAGCTCGGCCACATGGCCCGCGCCGAAGTCGGCGAGGTGGTGATGGCCAGCAGCGGCACCGCGGCCGTGGCCGTCGACCCGGTCACCGCCTGGGCGAACCTGCAGATGCGCGGCCGCGCGCTGCTGCAAAGCCCTGCGCCGGCCGACTTCATCGCCAAGCTCGACAAGTACCAGGCCGAAGTGCTGGCGCTCACCGAGGCCGATGCCGACCTGGCCTTGCTGCTGCTGGTGCAGGCCACCTGCAGCGATGCCCACCACTACAGCGTGACCCACGGGTTGCTGGTGGCGGTGCTGTGCGAGCTGGCGGCACGCCAGATCCCTTCGTTCACGCCCGACATGCGCCACTCGCTGCGCTGTGCGGCGCTGACGATGAACATCGCGATGACCGCGCTGCAGGACCAGCTGGCCCTGCAGGAAGAGCCGCCGGCGCCGCAGCAGCGGGCCTTGATCGACAACCACGCCGAGCGTGCGGTGGCCTGCCTGAGCCAGGCGGGCGTCGGCGATGCGCTGTGGCTGGAGGCGGTGGAGCACCATCACGACACGACTCCCGGCCCCTTGGCCGGCCAGCGCCCGGGCCTGCAACTGGCCCGGCTGCTGCAGCGGGCCGACATCTTCTCGGCCCGCCTGAGCATGCGCCGCGCGCGCCCGGCGCTGGCCGCCTCGGCGGCGATCAAGGCCGCCTACCTCGACGAACACCAGCAGGCCGACGAGGCCGGCAAGGCCATCATCCAGGCGACCGGCATCTACCCGCCGGGCAGCTTCGTGCGCTTGTCGAGCGGTGAGCTCGCGGTGGTGTTGCGCCACGGCGCGCATGCGAAGGCGCCGAAGGTGGCCAGCATCGTGAGCAAGAGCGGCACGCCGCTCGTGGAGCCGACCGTGCGCGACACGCGGCTGCGCCCGCACGACGTGACGGGCGGCGTCGCGCCTCAGGAGGTGAAGGTGCGGCTCAACATGGAAAAGCTGCTGAGCCTGGCTTGATCAGGCGGCGACCAGCCCGCTGAACAGCGGGTCGTGCTTGGCCCGCGGCCGGTAGGCCGACACCTTCTTCGCGATCTCGGCAATGTGCGCCGGCGTCGTGCCGCAGCAGCCGCCCGCGATGTTGAGGAAGCCCGACTTCGCGAACTCTTCCAGCAGCCCGCCGGTGATGTCGGGTGTCTCGTCGAAGCCGGTGTCGCTCATCGGGTTGGGCAGGCCGGCGTTCGGGTAGCAGCTGATGTAGGTGTCGCCAGCCACCTTCGAGAGTTCCTCGATGTACGGCCGCATCAGCGCCGCACCGAGCGCGCAGTTGAGGCCCACCGCGATCGGCTTGGCGTGGCGCACGCTGTGCCAGAAGGCGGTGACGGTCTGGCCGGACAGGATGCGGCCCGAGGCGTCGGTCACCGTGCCCGAGATGATCACCGGCAGGCGCTCGCCGGTTTCTTCCATCAGCTCGTCCAGCGCAAACACGGCCGCCTTCGCATTGAGCGTGTCGAAGATGGTCTCGACGAGGAACAGGTCGACCCCACCCTCGAGCAGCGCACGCGCCTGCTCGAGATAGGCCTCGCGCAGCTCGTCGAAGGTGATGTTGCGGGCACCCGGGTCGTTCACGTCGGGGCTGATGCTCGCGGTGCGCGGCATCGGGCCCAGCGCGCCGGCCGCAAAGCGCGGCTTGTCGGGGGTGCTGTACTTGTCGCAGGCCTCGCGGGCCAGCTTGGCGGCGGCGAGGTTGAGCTCGCGCACCAGGTGGCCGAGCGCGAAGTCGTCTTGTGCCACGGTGGTGGCGCCGAAGGTGTTGGTCTCGATGATGTCGGCGCCCGCCGCGAGGTACTGCTCGTGGATCTCGCGGATCACCGCCGGCTGCGTGATCACCAGCAGGTCGGAATTGTTCTTCAGGTCCTTGTGGTGGTCCTTGAAGCGCTCGCCCCGCACCTGCTCCTCGGTGAGCTTGTAGCGCTGGATCATCGTGCCCATCGCGCCGTCGAGGATGGCGATGCGGTGCTTGAGGATCTCGGGCAGCGCCTGGGCGCGGGTGTAGGTTGCAGCGGCGTTCATGACGCCAATTGTAGAAACCGTGTCAAGACCCGGTTTCGTTCGCCGCTTCGGCTGGCTGGATGGACTGCGGCAACGTGTCGCCGAAGAGCGACGGCCGGAAGTCGAGCGCGCGCGGGCCTTCGTCGTTCATCGCCCACAGCACCAGCGCCTCGGGCGGCATGGGCTTGGCGAAGAGGTAGCCCTGCAGCTCGTTGCAGCCAAGCTGGCGCAGGATCTCCTGCTGCTGCTCGGTCTCGACGCCTTCGGCCACGACCTTGAGGCCGAGCGCCTGCGCGAGCTTGACCACGGCGTCGACGATGGCGCGCGCATCGGCGCTCGTCTCCAGGTCGAACACGAAGCTGCGGTCGATCTTGAGTTCTTCGGCGGCCAGCTGCCGCAGGTAGGACAGCGAGGAATAGCCGGTGCCGAAGTCGTCGATCGACAAATGCACGCCGATCGCCGACAGGCGCTCGATGACCTGCAGCGTCACACGCGTGTCGTCCATCGCGGCCGATTCGGTGATCTCGCAGGTGAGCAGCGAGGGGTCGATGTGGTGGCGCTCCAGCGCGTTGAGGATGCGCTCCACCAGGTCGGCCTGGCGCAGCTGGTGCACCGAGAGGTTGATCGCGACCCGCATGCGCAGGCCCTTGTCGCGCCAGGCGCGGATCTGCTGGCACACCTCTTCGATCAGCCAGTTGCCCAGTGCGTTGATGAGGCCGTAGCGCTCGGCCAGCGGGATGAAGATGTGTGGGCCGACCATGCCGCGCTGCGGGTGCTTCCAGCGCATCAGCGCCTCGGCGCCGGTGATCTGGCCGCTCGGCGCGTGGATCTTCGGCTGGTAGTGCAGCATCAGCTCGTGGTTGGCGATGGCGCGGCGCAGGTCCTGCAGCAGCTCCACCTGGTCGCGCGAGCCGGCCACCATGCGCTCTTCGAACATCGCATGGCTCGCGCCGCCGGTGCGCTTGGCATGCCGCATGGCGGCGGCGGCGTGGGCGATGAGGCGGGTCGAGGTGCCGTGCTCGGGATAGATCGCCACGCCCACGGTGCACGAGACGGAGATCTCGTGGTCGTCGATGCGGCAGGGGTCGTTCATGCTGGCGAGGATGCGGTCGACCATGTGCGCCGCGTCCTGCTGCGTGGGGTTGCCTTCCAGCAGCAGCACGAACTCGTCGCCGCCGGCGCGGGCGATCGCGTCGTTGGCGCTCGCCACCTTGCGCAGCCGCTGGGCCACTTCGCGCAGCACGGCGTCGCCGGTCGACTGGCCGAAGGATTCGTTGACGGCCTTCAGCCCGTCGACGTTGAGGAAGACCAGCGCCAGCCGGTGCCCCAGGCGGTCGGCGCGCACCGCGGCGACCTGCAGGGCTTCTTCCACCGCCGATCGGTTGGGCAACTCGGTCAGGCGGTCGGTCTGCGCGGCGCGCTTGACTTCATCGCGGGTGCGCTTGAGCAGCCGGCGAAAGCGCCCTTCGAGCACCGAGGTCATCAGCAACAGCGCGAGCAGGGCCGGCACGCCGAGGGCGGCGAGCGCCGCCACGGTGGCCGGCGTGGTGCGGCCCACGGCGAGCGACAGGGTGAGCAGCGGCACCGAGGCGGCGTGGAGCACGGCTGCGTTGCCGATGGCGATGGCGCCGCCCAGGCCCAGGGCCACGCCGACCTGCCACAACAGGCCGAGGTGCGGGCGGCGCCGACGCCGCTCCGCCACGATGGCAAGGGCCAGGCCGGCGCAGAGGCTCGCCAGCAGGGCGCCGCCGACGAGCAGCGGAATGTTCCAGTGCGGTGCCGGGCTCAGGCGCAGGGCCAGCAGGCCCAGCATCGGCACGCCGCAGGCGCCGACGCCCAGCGCCACGGCGGCGACCGTCACCCGGCCGAGCCCCAGGCGCGGGCGCGCACTCAGCTGCACGCCCACCACCGAGCTGACGAGCGCCAGCACCAGCGACGCGAAGACCCAGCTGCCGTGGTAGCCCATCGCGAAGGGCAGGGGCTCGTTGGCGACGGCAATGAAATGGGCGGCCCAGGTGCCACCGCCCAGTGCGATGGCAGAGGCCAGGCCGGCGCGCAGGGAGGTCGAGGCATGGCGCGACGACACGCCGCGCGCGAGATCGAGCGCGACGTAGGCGGCAAACATCGCCATCGCCGTGGAGGCAGCCCACAGCTCGGCGCGGAACCTCCACGTCAGAAAAGCCTCGTCCATCAGTTCCTCGGGAACATCGTTGTTCGAGGTTTATCGGCCGGCGGCGCCGAAAGCTTGATGCGAGGCGGCCTGGGCGGGGCGTGACGGATGTCTCGCTTCACCCCGGGCCGAGCCCCAACTCAGTGCAGGAAGCCGATTTCGCGGCGCCGCCGCACCTCGGGCTTGACCCGGTGCTCGGCCTCCAGCTGCGACAGGAACTCGTCGGGCGCAAACGCCACGCCCAGCACGTCGACCTGGCGCTTGACGGCCGCGAAGTCGCCGGGCGTGAGCGCATCGAGCTTGTGCAGGCGCTCGATCTGCTCGCGCGTGAGCGCCGCTTCGGCGCCGTCCAGCGCCTCGATCACGAACATGCGCTCGCGCTGCTCGGGCTTGAGCGGCAGGAAGCGGATCTTGAAGCTGAAGCGACGCAGTGCCGCCTCGTCCAGATCGTCGAAGAGGTTGGTGGTGCAGATGAAGACGCCGCCGAAGCGCTCCATGCCCTGCAGCATCTCGTTGACCTCGGTGACCTCGTAGTTGCGCTCGGCCATGCGCCGGCTGCGCAGGAAGCTGTCGGCCTCGTCGAGCAGCAGCACCGCGTTTTCCGACTCGGCCTCCTCGAACATGCGCGCCATGTTGGCCTCGGTCTCGCCGACGTACTTGCTGACGAGGTCGGAGGCCTGGCGCACGAGCAGCGGCCGCTGCAGCTCCTGGGCGATGTGCTCGGCGAGCGCGGTCTTGCCGGTGCCGGGCGCGCCGTGGAAGCACAGCGTGCCGTGGTTCTTGCGGCGCAGCGCTTCCACGATGCGCGGCAGCTCGAAGCGCGACTCAGTGTGCACGAGGCCCAGGTCGTACTGCGTGACCACGCGGCGCGCCGGGCGCTGCTGGCCGTGGCTGCCGAGCGCCTTGTCGGCGTTGCCGAGCTGGCGCTCGATCAGCGTTTCCATCGTCGGGCCATGGGGTGCGTCAGCCGCGAGCTTGGCGAACTTGACCGCGGTGCGCACCTGCGCCGGCGTGAGCGCGCGGCGCTCGGCCAGGCGCCCGATGAAGTCCTTCGACACGTCGACACCATCGAGTGCCTTGGTCACCAGCGCTTCGCGCGCGCCGGGCGGGGGGCTCTTCAGCTCGAGGTGGTACTGGAAGCGGCGGCGGAAGGCCGGGTCGATCTGCTCGATGCGGTTGGTGACCCAGATCACCGGCACCGGGTTGGTCTCGAGGATCTGGTTGACCCAGGCCTTGCCGCTCACGCTGCCCGAGACGGCGCCGTCGCTGGTGTCGAGCCGCGCCATCAGCTGGGCGGCGTCGGTCGAGATGGGCGGGAACACGTCTTCCACCTCGTCGAAGAGCAGGGCGACCTGCGGGCTGCCCTTGAGGAAGACCTGGCTGATCTGCAGCGAGCGGTAGCGGTCGCGGCCCGAGAGCGAGTTGCCGTCGCGGTCGGCGTATTCCACTTCGTAGAGCTGCAGGCCGGCGGCCTGCGCGGCCACTTTTGCGAGCTCGGTCTTGCCGGTGCCGGGCGGGCCGTAGAGCAGCACGTTGACGCCCGCCTCCTTGCGCGCCACCGCATTGCGCAGGAGCGAGGTCAGCACCTGCTGGTCCTCGCCGACGAAATGGAAGTCGGTCGCGGTGAGCTCGCTCTTGGTGGCGGGGCGGGTGAAGACGGCCATCAGGTCCGACGGGCCTTCGTAGTGGCGCATCAGCACCGGCGGCAGCTGCTCGCTCACCTTCATCAGGTCGGCGAGGTCGGTGATGTTGTGCTCGGAGATGAGGTTCTCGACCATGCCGGTGCGCTCGAGCCGCGAGCCGGCGCGCAGCGCCTCGGCCACGTCCTGCTCGTTGACGCCGGCCACCGCGGCGATCGCGGCATAGGCCTCCTGCGCATTCGAGACCTTGAACTCGACCAGCAGGCCGCGCAGGTCGCGCTGGTAGCGGGCGAGCGTGCCATAAAGCAGCAGCGCGCGCTCGGCCGGGTTGAGCTGCAGCAGGCCGGCGAGCGCATCGATGTTCTTCTGGACGAGGGTCGACTCCTTCTTCAGGCTGCGGTCGAGCCAGTCGGCCGTCGCGCCCAGCACCGAGAGCAGGTCTTTCGGGGCGTCCTTGATGTATTCGTCGATGTAGAAGAAGAGCGTGCCCTCTTCGTAGGGGCCGTTCCACGCGCCGTGGCGCTGCATGAAGACGGCATCGGTGAGCGCCTCGTGGCCGTTCCAGTGTTCGTTGCCCTTGCAGCGCTTGTTGAGGAAGGCGCGCAGGCGCGCGAGCACGGTGGCGGGCCACACCAGGTGCTTGCCGGTGAGCGCGAGCAGCCCGTTCCAGTCGCGGCGCACGTTGAAGCGGCCGGCATGGCGCACCGTCAGCGTGAGCACGAACTGGGAGCACATGCGGTCCAGCACCGGCGCCTCTTTCAGGCCGGGTGACAACACCATCCGTGCGTCAGGGTGACTGGACGTCGCCATCGACGGAACTCCCGCGGGAAAAGAAAGACTGCGGGGCCATCTTGGCGCAGCGTGCGCCAGGATGGCAAGTCCTTTTCAACCCAGGGATTCGTCGGGGCGCGGAGTGCGTCTCGCTCAGTGCATGACCACGGGATGCTGCATCAGCGAGGTGTAGCGCGAGATGTAGTCGTCGATCTCTTCTTCCGAAGGCTCGCCGTCTTCGATCAGGGCCTCGACGCCGAGCTTGAAAGTCTCGGCCATCGCCCCCTCGATGAAGATCTCCTTGCGTGCGAACTTGTCCACGATCTCGTAGCCGCCGCGCGTGAGGGCGCTGTCGAGGCGCGTGGCGTCGGCGTTGAGCCCGTCGAACTGGAGCACGGCGAAGCTGTCGGAGTTGTAGAGCATCTGCATGGCGTTTTCTCCTTCACCCCACCTCGGGGTGAAGCGTGCCGTTTCAAGCCATGCCGGGATACAGGGCCCTCAGGTCGGCGGGTGTGAGGATTGGAGCCTCAGATCCCAGTGAGAGTTCTCTGTAGTTTGTTTCGCGCGCACCGGCAGGTAATGCAGGCTCGGGGCGAGCCACACCTCCACACGGGTGTCATGGGGTTTGCGCGGCTCGCGCAGCAGCTTCACCGTTTTCACGGCACCGTCGGGTGTGCTCACTTCCTCGGTGCCGGTGACCTGGAAGGCCCACACATCGGAGTCACCGCGCGCGCCCACCACGTGCAGCACCACGCGCGAGCCGGTGGCCACGCGCTTGGGTTCGGCCAGCGCGATCGCGGCGAGCTGCAGCATCCAGCTCAGCCGGTCCTGGCTGCCCTGCAGCAGCGGGAACTCGGCCGGGTTGCCTGAAAACGTGATCTTGCCGGCCTGGCGCTGGAAGTTGGCCGCCTGCTCGCCGCGGCCGCGGCGCTGGTCGGTGTAGCGCGTGGGGGCGAGGCCGGCGTTGTCGATGCTGCCCTGGCTTGCCAGCGTGATGATCTTCATGCCCACCACGCGTCCTTCGAGTCGCGCTTCGTAGTTCGTGCCTTGGGGGCGCCACACGAGCTCGCCGTTGCCCGTCCAGCGGCCGTAGGTGAGCTCGTAGCTGAGCGTCATCGCGGGCGGCAGCTTCGTGCGGTAGACGGGCACGTCGTTCTGCGTGATGTCGGCGATGGGCGTGAGCTCCAGGCTGGCCGTGTCGGCCGGCAGGGCGGCGGCGACCACCACCGCATCGGTGTTCACCACCACCGGCTCGCGGGCGCTGGGCTCCGGCTCGGCGGCCGGGCGCGGGGCCGGTGGTGCCGGCGGGCGCAGCGGGGGCGCGGGCTTCGCCACCACGAGGGGCAGCGGGGTGACGGCCTCGACCTGCACGACGGGCGGGGTCAGCGTGCGCACCTGCATCGGTGGTCTCGCGGTGGCAGGCTCGTGGGTGCCCCAGCCCACGATGCGGTCCCAGGCCAGCCAGTGCAGCAGCCCCACGCCGAGCGCGAGTGCGAGCAGGGTGGGCGCCAGTCGACGGGCTTGGATCGGCAAGGCTTGGGGCATGCGATGAGAATACGAGGCGAATCCGGCGGAGTCCGGGCAATCCTAGCCAAACGACACAACCCATGAAACTTGCAAGCTACAAAGACGGTTCGCGCGACGGGCAATTGGTGGTGGTCTCGCGCGACCTTTCGATGGCGCACTACGCCAACGGCATCGCCAGCCGGCTGCAGCAGGTGCTCGACGACTGGGGCTTTCTCTCGCCGCAGCTGGAAGACCTGTACGTCTCGCTCAACCATGGCCGCGCGCGCCACGCCTTCCCCTTCGACCCGGCGATGTGCATGGCCCCGCTGCCGCGTGCCTATCAGTGGGCCGATGGCTCGGCCTTCATCAACCATGTGGAGCTGGTGCGCAAGGCGCGCAACGCCGAGATGCCCGAGAGCTTCTACACCGACCCGCTGATGTACCAGGGCGGCAGCGACGACTTCCTCGGCCCCACCGATGACATCGTGGTGCCGAGCGAAAAGATGGGCATCGACTTCGAAGCCGAGGTCGCGGTGATCACCGGCGACGTGCCCATGGGCGCCACGCCCGAGGAGGCGCTCGAAGGCATCCGCCTGCTGATGCTCGCCAACGACGTGAGCCTGCGCAACCTCATCCCCAACGAGCTGGCCAAGGGCTTCGGCTTCTTCCAGAGCAAGCCCGCCACGGCCTTCAGCCCCGTCGCGGTGACGCTCGACGAAGTGGGCGGTGCGTGGAAAGACGGCCGCCTGCACCTGCCGCTGCAGAGCACCTGGAACGGCAAGCGCGTTGGCCTGTGCGACGCCGGCCCCGAGATGACCTTCCACTTCGGCCAGCTGATCGCCCACATCTGCAAGACGCGCAACGTGCGCGCTGGCAGCATCGTCGGCAGCGGCACGGTGAGCAACAAGGACTGGTCGCGCGGCTACTCGTGCGTGGCTGAAAAGCGCGCCATCGAGACCATCGAGCATGGCGAGCCCAAGACCGAGTTCATGAAGTACGGCGACATCATCCGCATCGAGATGAAGGGCATCGACGGGCAGACCGTCTTCGGCGCCATCGACCAGGCGGTCCGAGCGCCCATCGGCCCGGGCGAATGAAGGAATTTCCCCACACGGCCAAGATCATCACCGTCTGGCTGCTGATCGGCGTGGTCGTGTTTCTCGGCTTTCGCTACTTCGAGCATGAGCGCGAGCGCACGAGCTTCCAGGTCACGAATGCCGGCGTGATCGAGATCCGCCGCGGTCCCGATGGCCACTACCACTGGCCCGGCACGATCAACGGCCGGGCGGTCGACTTCCTCATCGACACCGGCGCCACCCGCACCGCGATGTCGCAGGCGCTGGCGCGTGAACTCTCGCTCGAGCCGCAGCAGGCGGTGCGCAGCCAGACGGCCGGCGGCGTGGTGACGGGCGAGCTGGTGCGGGCCGACGTGCTGCTGCAGGGCGGCGTGCGGGTCGAGCGCCTGGCCATCGTGGCGCTGGCGGGGCTCGACGGGCGGCCGTTGCTGGGCATGGACGTGATGGGCCGCCTGCGCTGGCAGCAACGCGACGGGGTGCTGTCCATCCACACCGAGGCAACACCATGATGTCGACGCTTCGGCGCTGGCTGACGCTGGGTTGCGCCGCGCTGGCCCTGCAGGCGCACGCCAAGGCGCCGGACTGCCCGCCGCCGCCCTCGCCGAGTGCCGAGGCCGTGGCGCAAGCCCGCGGGCAGGCGCGCGACCGCGGTTTCCTCTGGCGCATCCGCAAGGACGGCCGCACCTCGTGGCTCTACGGCACCCTCCACGTCGGCCGTCTGGCCTGGGTGTTCCCGGGGCCGAAGGTGAGCGAGGCGCTGCAGGGCAGCCAAGTGGCGGCGTTCGAGCTCGATTTCTCCGACGAGGCCGTGGTGCAGCGCCTGCTCGACGGCCTCGCGACGGCGGCCCGCGACCCCGCCGCCCCGCGCCTGCCCGACGATCTGGCGGTGCGCCTGCGCCGGCAGATGGAGGCCGCCTGCGTGCCCGCCGACTGGCAGCAGAGCCTGCCGCCCGAGATGCTCGGCGTCACGCTGTCGATGATGGTGGGCCGCCACGACGGGCTCGAGACCAGCTACGCCATCGACCCGGCGCTGGCCCGCCTGGCGCGCAGCGCCGGCAAGGAGCTGGTGTCGCTGGAGACGCCCGAACTGCAGATCGACGTGCTGCGCAGCAAGTCGGCCGCCGAGTTGCGCGAGAACATGGACAAGATGCTGGGCGACCTTGAGCGGGACCGTGTGCGCCCGTTGCTGCGGCGCGTGGCCGACGCCTGGGCGCAAGGCCGTGCGGCCGAGCTGTCGGGCTACCGCAGCTGGTGCGAATGCGCCCGCACGCCGCAGGAGCGCGAGTCGCTCAAGGCGCTGCTCGACGACCGCAACGGCCCGATGGCGCAGCGCATCGACGCCCTGCACACCAGCGGCAAGACGGTGTTTGCCGCGGTCGGCAGCCTGCACATGTTTGGCCCGACGGGGTTGCCGGCCTTGATGGCGGCGCGCGGCTACGAGGTGGTGCCGGTCGAGCTGTACCGCTGAACGCGGATGCCTCGTCCGGAGGCTGTGCAGGCGGTGTGGCAAGTGCACAATGCCTTGGCACGCTCACGAGACACCAGCAAGGAGACAACAGCATGGCCGACACCGCCGCCAACTTCACCAAGCTCGTCCCCGGTTTCGACTTCCTGCAAGGCCTGGTCAAGAACGCCGGGTCTGCGCTGCCCAACATCGGCCAGTGGGTCGCGCCCACGCTCAACCCTGAAGAGCTGGAAAAGCGCATCGAGGAGCTCCGCACCGTGCAGTTCTGGCTCGAGCAGAACGCCCGCATGCTCGGCGCCACCATCCAGGCGCTCGAGGTGCAACGCATGACGCTCACCACGCTCAAGACCATGAACGTGCAGATGAACGACCTGCGCGATTCGCTCACCATCAAGCCGACGGCGGTGGCCGCGGCCCCCGCCGCTGCAGCCCCGGCGGCAAAAGCCGCGACCAAGACCAAGGGCGGCTCGCGCGGCAAGCCGGCCGCGGCGCCGGCGTCGCAGCCGCAGGCCGTCGACCCGATGCAATGGTGGGGCGCGCTCACCAAGCAGTTCACCGAACTGGCGACCACCGCGATGAAAGACAGCGCGACCGACGCCGCCAAGAATCTCGCCGGCGCGATGCTCAAGCAGTCGGTCGATGCGGCCGGCCAGACGATCAAGGCGGCCGCGTCGACGCCGGGCAAGGTGGTGCGCAAGGCCGCGAGCGCGGCGCGCAAGCGGGCCGCACCGAAAGCCTGACCATGAAACTCTTCGCCCACGCGCACGCGACGCACCCCGACTGGCGCATGGCCGTGGCCCTCGCCGCGGCGCAGATCGAGGCGCAGCGCCGCGATGCGGCGGGCCAGCACATCCGTCAACCGACGCTCGGCTGGGTGTATTTCAGCGACCACTACGCGCCCCAGGCGCAGGCCCTGCTGTCCGAGCTGCAGCAGCGCTGGCCCGGTGTGTCGTGGGTGGGCGGCGTGGGCGTGGGGGTGTCGGCCAACGGCGTCGAATACTTCGACGAGCCGGCCGTCACGCTGATGCTCACCGACCTGCCGCGTGACCAGTTCTGTCTCTTCTCGGGACGCAAGCCCCTGAGCCACGCGCCTGTCGGTTTCGTGCCGGCGATGGCGCAGGTGCACGCCGATGGTCGCACCGAGTCGCTGGAGGAGCTGCTCGGCGACCTGAGCGACGTCACCCGCACCGGCTACCTCTTCGGCGGCCTGGTGTCGGCGCGCAACCAGCCGCTGCACGTGGCCGATGCCGTGTTCGAAGGCGGGCTCTCCGGCGTGGCCTTCGCGCCCGAGGTGGCGGTGGTTTCGCGCGTCACCCAGGGTTGCCAGCCCGTCGGGCCGGTGCGCCGCGTCACCCGCGCCGAGCGCAACGTGGTGGCCGAACTCGACGGCGAACCGGCGCTCGACTGCCTGCTGCGCGACCTGGGCGTGAGCGACCGCGAGCCGCGAGAGGCGCTGCCGCGCATCCGTGAAACGCTCGCGGGCCTCAACGACGCGCGCGACGACGCACTGGCCCGCCCGGGCCAGTTCGGCGTCGACACCCGCGTGCGCCACATCGTCGGCATCGACCCCGGGCGGGGCGCCGTGGCGCTGGCCGACGACGTCGAGGCAGGCCAGCAGCTCGCCTGGTGCCGGCGCGACACCGAAGCCGCACGGCGCGACCTGGTGCGCATCTGCGCCGAGATCCGCGAAGAGCTGGAGCCGGAGACGCTCACGGTCGAGGCCGCGCTCGCGCTGCAGGGCGCGCAGGCCGACCACGCCCCGCACCCGGCGCGGCGCATGGCCGGCGCCATCTACGTGAGCTGCCTGGGCCGCGGCGGGCCGCACTTCGGGGCGCCCTCGGCGGAGCTTGCGATCATCCAGCGCGCGCTGGGTGACGTGCCGCTGGTCGGCTTCTTCGCGTCCGGCGAGATCGCACGCCGGCATCTCTTTGGCTACACCGGCGTGTTGACCGTCTTCCCCGCCACATGAACACCAACGTTTCCCCTTCGCAGTCCGCGCAGAACGAACGGGTGGCGCGACGCGCCCAGGTCGTGTCCGAGCTTGCCGCCGCGCTGCCGCCGCATGCGCTGCTGTGGCACACCGAAGACACCGTGCCCTACGAATGCGACGGCCTCACCGCCTACCGCGAACAGCCGCTGGCCGTGGCCCTGCCCGAGACGGAGGAGCAGGTCGCCGCCGTGCTGCGCACCTGCCACCGCCTGCAGGTGCCGGTGGTCGCCCGCGGGGCCGGCACCGGCCTGTCGGGGGGTGCGATGCCGCACCGCATGGGCGTGACGCTGAGCCTTGCCAAGTTCAACCGCATCCTGAAGGTCGACCCGCTGTCGCGCACGGCCGTCGTGCAGTGCGGCGTGCGCAACCTCGCGATCAGCGAGGCGGCCGCGCCGCATGGCCTGTACTACGCGCCTGACCCAAGCAGCCAGATCGCCTGCACCATCGGCGGCAACGTGGCCGAGAACTCCGGCGGCGTGCACTGCCTGAAGTACGGCCTCACGGTGCACAACGTGCTGCGGGTGCGCGGCTTCACGATGGAAGGCGAGCCGGTCGAGTTCGGTTCCGAGGCCTTCGACGTGCCAGGCCTGGACTTGATGGCGGTGATGGTCGGCAGCGAAGGCATGCTGGCCGTGGTGACCGAGGCGACGGTCAAGCTCGTGCCCAAGCCGCGCCTCGCGCGCTGCATCATGGCGAGCTTCGACGACATCCGCCGCGCCGGTGATGCGGTGGCGGCCATCATCGCGGCCGGCATCATCCCGGCCGGCCTCGAGATGATGGACAAGCCGATGATCGCCGCCGTCGAAGACTTCGTGCACGCCGGCTACGACGTCGACGCTGCCGCCATCCTGCTCTGCGAGAGCGACGGTACGCCCGAAGAGGTGGCCGAGGAGATCGGCCGCATGCAGGACGTGCTGATCGAAAGTGGCGCCACCCGCATGGAAGTGAGCCGCGACGAGACCCAGCGCCTGCGCTTCTGGAGCGGCCGGAAAAATGCCTTCCCCGCCAGCGGCCGCATCAGCCCCGACTACATGTGCATGGACTCGACCATCCCGCGCAAGCGCTTGGCCGACATCCTCATCGCCATCGCCGAGATGGAGAAGAAGTACCAGCTCCGCTGCGTCAACGTCTTCCACGCGGGCGACGGCAACCTGCACCCGCTCATCCTCTTCGATGCCAACGACCCCGACCAGCTGCGCCGCTGCGAGCTCTTCGGCGCCGATATCCTGGAGACCAGCGTGGCGATGGGCGGCACGGTGACCGGCGAGCACGGCGTGGGCGTCGAGAAGCTCGCGTCGATGTGCGTGCAGTTCTCCTCGGCCGAGCGGGCGCAGATGTTTGGCGTGAAGCACGCCTTCGACCCGGCGGGGCTCCTGAACCCTGGCAAGGTCATCCCCACGCTGCACCGTTGTGCCGAGTACGGAAAGATGCACGTCAAGAAAGGGCTCCTGCCCTTCGCCGACCTGCCGCGCTTTTAAGCACCTACCCGGCTCATGCCGGGGCCCCTTCCTATAATTCCGTCCCCCAAGGAGGCGGGCGTTCGTGCGTCTGTCCGAAGAGCGAGCCAACGAGCCGAGCCCATGAACCCCGACTTCAAGCCCACCGAGATCGAGCGTGCCGCCCAGGCCGCCTGGAAAGCCGCCGATGCCTACCGCGTGACCGAAGACGCGAGCAAGCAGAAGTTCTACGCCTGCTCGATGCTGCCCTACCCGAGCGGCAAGCTGCACATGGGCCATGTGCGCAACTACACCATCAACGACATGCTCACGCGCCAGTTGCGCATGAAGGGCATGAACGTGCTGATGCCCATGGGCTGGGACGCCTTCGGCCTGCCGGCCGAAAACGCCGCCATCAAGAACAAGGTGCCGCCGGCCAAGTGGACCTACGACAACATCGCCTACATGAAGGGCCAGATGCAGGCGATGGGCCTGGCCATCGACTGGAGCCGCGAGGTCGCGACCTGCTCGCCCGACTACTACCGCTGGAACCAGTGGCTGTTCCTCAAGATGCTGAAGGCCGGCATCGCCGAGCGCCGCACGCAGGTGGTGAACTGGGACCCGGTCGACCAGACCGTGCTCGCCAACGAGCAGGTGATCGATGGCAAGGGCTGGCGCTCCGGCGCGCCGGTCGAGAAGCGCGAGATCCCCGGCTACTACCTCAACATCACCAAGTACGCCGAGGAGTTGCTGGAGCATGTGACGCACAAGCTCCCGGGCTGGCCCGAGCGCGTGAAGCTGATGCAGGAGAACTGGATCGGCAAGAGCGAAGGTGTGCGCTTCGCCTTCACGCACAGCATTGCCGGCCCTGACGGCAAGCTGATCCAGGACGGCAAGCTCTACGTCTTCACCACGCGTGCCGACACCATCATGGGCGTGACCTTCGCTGCCGTGGCGCCCGAGCACCCGCTGGCCGCGCACGCGGCCCGTGCCAACCCGGCGGTCGCCGCCTTCATCGAAGAGTGCAAGACCGGCGGCACGACCGAAGCCGAGCTCGCGACGCAAGAGAAGAAGGGCGTGCCCACCGGCTTGCATGTCTCGCACCCGATCACTGGCGAAGCGGTGCCGGTGTGGGTCGGCAACTACGTGCTGATGAGCTACGGCGACGGCGCGGTGATGGGCGTGCCGGCGCACGACGAGCGCGACTTCGCCTTCGCCAAGAAGTACGGCATCGATATCCTCGAAGTCGTGCACGTGGACGGCGAGCACTACAGCTACGACCACTGGCAGGACTGGTACGCCGACAAGCAGCGCGGCGTGACCATCAACTCCGACAACTTCAGCGGCCTCAAGTACCAGGATGCGGTCAATGCCGTGGCCAAGGCGCTGGCCGCCAAGGGCCTGGGCGAGAAGAAGACCACCTGGCGCCTGCGCGACTGGGGCATCAGCCGCCAGCGCTACTGGGGCACCCCCATCCCCATCATCCACTGCGACGAGCACGGCCCGGTGCCGGTGCCCGAGCGCGACCTGCCGGTCGTGCTGCCCGAAGACGTGGTGCCCGACGGCAGCGGCAACCCGCTGAACAAGAACGAAGCCTTCCTGGCCTGCAAGTGCCCGGTCTGCGGCAAGCCTGCACGCCGCGAGACCGACACGATGGACACCTTCGTCGACAGCTCGTGGTACTTCATGCGCTACTGCGACGCGAAGAACGACAAGGCGATGGTCGGCGCCGGCACGCAGTACTGGATGCCGATGGACCAGTACATCGGCGGCATCGAGCACGCGATCCTGCACCTGCTGTACGCCCGCTTCTGGACCAAGGTCATGCGCGACCTGGGCCTGGTGAAGGTCGACGAGCCCTTCACCAAGCTGCTGACCCAAGGCATGGTGCTCAACGAAGCCTTCTCGCGCACCGACGGCGGCAAAGAGTACTTCTGGGCCCACGAGCTCGACATCGTGCGCGACGAACACGCGCACGTGCTCTCGGCCACGCTCAAGGCCGACGGCAAGCCGGTGACCTACGAGGGCTGGACGACCATGTCCAAGTCCAAGAACAACGGCGTCGACCCGCAGGACCTGATCGAGCGCTACGGCGCCGACACCGCGCGCCTCTTCGTGATGTTCGCCTCGCCGCCGGAGCAGACGCTGGAGTGGAACGACGCCGGCGTCGACGGCGCGCACCGCTTCCTGCGCCGTGTGTGGAACTACGCCGCGAAGAACGCCGAGGCCCTGCGCGCCACCGGCGACACGACCGGCGGCGACGGTGCCGAGGCGAAGGCGCTGCGCCGCGAGGTGCACACGGTGCTCAAGCAGATCACCTACGACTACGAGCGCATGCAGTACAACACCGTGGTCTCCGGTGCGATGAAGCTGCTCAACGCGCTCGAAGGCTTCAAGGTCGGTGCACCCGCGGTGATCCGAGAGGCCTTCGGCATCCTGCTGCGTGCGCTGTACCCGGCCTGCCCGCACATCACCTGGCAGCTGTGGCAGGACCTCGGCTACGCCACCGTGCACGGCGACCTGCTCGATGCACCCTGGCCGCAGGTCGACGAAGGTGCCTTGGTGCAGGACGAGATCGAGCTGATGCTGCAGGTCAACGGCAAGCTGCGTGGCGCCATCAAGGTGCCGGCGACGGCCGACAAGGCGGCGATCGAAGCGGCGGCGCTGGCGAGCCCGGACTTCATCAAGTTCGCAGAAGGCAAGGCGCCGAAGAAGATCATCATCGTGCCGGGCCGCCTGGTGAACGTGGTGGTGGGGTGATCAATCCCCGACGTTCGTTCGTCCTCGGGCTGGCGGCCCTGTCCGCCGGCTGCGGCTTCCAGCTGCGCCGCGCACCCGAGCTGCGCTTCAAGACCATCTACCTCTCCGGTTTCAAGCCGCACTCGCCGCTGGCCGAAGAGCTGCGCCGCCAGATCGCGTCGACCACCACCACCCGCGTGGTCGAGGTGCCGGCGCAGGCCGAGGTCGTCTTCGACGGCCAGACCGACAAGCGCGGCAAGGGCGTGGTGGTCACGACGGCGGCAGGCGAGGTGCGCGAGATCCAGCTGCGCCTGCATCTGCAGTTCCGCCTGCACACGCTCGCCGGCAAGGAGCTGATCCCGTCGACCGCGATCGCGCTGACGCGCGACATGACCTACAACGAGCGCGATGCCTTGGGCAAGGAGCAGGAAGAAGAGATGCTCTACCGCGCGATGCAGAGCGACATCGCGAACCAGGTGTTGCGCCGGTTGGCAGCCGTGCGTTCGTTGTAGAGAATCACGATTCATGCAGGTACGCGCCGACCAGCTCGCCCCCCATCTCGCCAAAGGGCTGCGCCCGCTCTACGTCGTCTACGGCGACGAGCCGCTGCTGGCACAGGAGGCGACCGACGCCATCCGCGCCGCGGCGCGCGCCGCCGGCCACACCGAGCGCCAGGTGCACACCGTCGCCGGCGCGCATTTCGACTGGAGCGGCCTGCTGGGCGCCTCGCAGGCGATGAGCCTGTTTGCCGACAAGCAGCTGATCGAGATCCGCATTCCGTCCGGCAAGCCCGGCAAGGACGGCTCCGAGGCCCTGCAGCGCTACTGCGAGACGCTGAGCGACGACGTGGTCACCATCGTCACCTTGCCCAAGCTCGACCGCACGCAGCAGAGCAGCGCCTGGTTCACCGCGCTCGACGGCGCGGGCGTGACGGTGCCGGTGTTCGCGATCGAGCGCAAGGCCTTGCCGGCGTGGATCGCGCAGCGCCTGGCCGCGCAGGGCCAGCGGGTGCAGGGCGGTGAGGCGGGGCAGCAGGCGCTGGCCTTTTTCTCCGACCGCGTGGAAGGCAACCTGCTCGCGGCCCACCAGGAAATTCAGAAGCTTGCGCTGCTCTACCCCGCGGGTGAACTGAGTTTCGAGCAGATCGAAGCGGCGGTGCTCAACGTGGCGCGCTACGACGTCTTCAAGCTCGGCGAGGCGGTGCTCGCCGGCCAGGCCACGCGTGCGCTGCGCATGCTCGACGGCCTGCAGGCCGAAGGCGAGGCCGCGGTGCTCGTGCACTGGACGCTCGCCAACGACATCCTCTCGCTCAAGCGTGTGCGTGATGCGATGAACCATGGCAAGCCCTTGCCGATGGCGCTGCGCGAGGCGCGGGTGTGGGGCGCAAAGGAGCGCCTCTTCGAGCGCGCCGTGCCGCTGCTCACCGACAACGCGCTCGCCCAGCTGGTCGAAGCCGCGCAGATCTGCGACGGTCTTGCCAAGGGCCTCAAGCACCCCGACTGGCCGCTCGACGCCTGGGAAGGCTTGAAGCGGCTGGTGCTGATGCTCGTGCAGTGGACGGCGGGCGGGGGCCCGCGCAAGAGCGTTCGGCTGGCGCTCACCGCCTGATCAATAGCCTTTCGTCCGGTCGACCAGGTGTGACAACGGTCGCCCTTCGCGGAAGGCGTTGAGGTTGGCGACCGCGATGCCGGTCGCACTGCTGAGGTCGGTCAGCGCCGCCGCATGCGGCAGCAGCGTCACCTGCGGGTGCACCCAGAAGCGGTGGTTCGGCGGCAGCGGCTCGGTGTGGAAGACATCGAGCACCGCGCGCCCGATGCGGCCGTTGTCGAGTGCGGCCAGCAGCGCCGCTTCCACCACGTGCTGGCCGCGCGCCAGGTTCACGAAGCCGGCGCCGCGCTTCATCTGCGAGAAACGGCGCTCGTCGAAGAGCGAATGCGTGCGCACGGTGAGCGGCAAGAGGTTGATCACCACGTCAGCCACGCGCAGCAGGTCGGCCAGGGCGTGGTCGCCATGGCAGGTGTCCACGCCGACCATGATGCGCTGGCGGCGGCTCCAGCCGCTCACGAAGTAGCCATTGCCGGCCAGTCGCAACGCAACCGCGCGGCCCATCTCGCCGAGGCCGAGCACGGCCACGTGCACCTGATCGGCACGGCGCTGCGGCAGCTGTTGCCACACACCGGCGCGCTGCTGCTCGGCGTAGCGGAAGTAGTCGCGGTGCAGGCTCAAGGTGGCCCACAGCGCCGTCTCGGCCATCGCGGCGCTCATCGCCGGGTCGACCATGCGCGCGAGGGGCACGTCGCTCGGCAGGCTGTCGTCGCGCAGCAGCTTGTCGACGCCGGCCCACATCGACTGGATGAAGCCCAGGCGCGGCAGGTCCTTGAGTGCACCGGCGGGCGGGTTGGCGACGATGGCCATGGTGATGTCGCCATCGGTGGCCGGGTGGCGCTCGGTGAGCACCGGCACGCCGGGCAAGGCTGCTCGCAACTGCTCGGCCCAGGCGGCGAGGGCGTCGGGCGCGAAGTCGGTGGCGAGCAGCAGGCTCATCGCGCGCGGGCGAGCAGGGCCGCCAGCGCGGCGTCGACGGTCTGCTCGCGGACGTCGCTGCGCGAGCCGTCGAGTTGCAGCAGCACGGGCTGTGTCGTGGCGCCATGCTGCGCCACGGCCAGCCACACCGTGCCGACGGGCTTGCCGGGCGTCGCACCGCCCGGGCCGGCGATGCCGGTGACGGCCACGGCGAGCTCGACACGCGCCGCGCGCAACGCACCCTCGGCCATCGCCTGCGCCACCTCGGCGCTCACGGCGCCATGCTGCGCGATGAGCGCAGGCGGCACGCCGATCAGCTCGGTCTTGGCCTCGTTGGAGTAGGTGACGAAGCCACGCTCGAACCAGTCGCTGGAGCCGGCGATCGCGGTGCAGGCGGCGGCGATCAGCCCACCGGTGCACGACTCGGCCGTCGCGAGGTGCCAGCCCTTCGCGCGCAGCGCCTGCGCGAGCGTGGCGACGGCGTCATCCCAGCGGGAGAGGGCGTGGCTCACACCCACCTCCACAGCGCGATCACGAGCAGCGTGCACAGCGCCGCCACGAGGTCGTCGAACAGGATGCCGAAGCCCTGGCCCCAGCCGATGGGCGCGCCGCGCTTGCCCTTGAAGAGGCCGTCGGCCCAGGCCACCGGGCCGGGCTTGACCGCATCGAAGAAGCGGAAGAGGGCGAAGGCGATGAACTGCGCCCACCAGCCGGCGGGGGTCACCAGCCACAGCACGGCCCAGAAGGCGATGACCTCGTCCCACACGATGGCACTCGGGTCGGCCGTGTGGAGGTGGCGCGCGGTCACCGTGCTCGCCCACCAGCCGACGAGCGTGCCGAAGGCGAGCAGCAGCGCCCAGTGCAGGTCGCTCAGGTGCGGCTGCATGACCAGGAAGGCGAGCCATGCCCACAGCGTGCCCACGGTGCCGGGGGCGATGGGCGAGAGGCCGCTGCCGAAGCCGAGGGCGATCACGTGCGCCGGGTGGCGCAGCAGGAAGCGCGCGGTGGGCTTGACGGGTGCCGGGCGCAGCGGCGGGTTCAGCGGCGCGGGCGTGGCGGGGTCGGCCGTGCTCATGACTTGAAGTGGTCGAAGGAGCCGAAATGGTGGGGCACCGCCTGACCGCGGGCATCGGCGAGCGTGAGCCGGCCGCTGTCGTCGATGCGGCCGATGCGGGTCACCCTCGTCGCGGCCCGCTTCGCGGCCGCGTGCACGGCGTCGGCCTTTGACGCAGGGGCGGTGAACACGAGCTCGTAGTCGTCGCCGCCGGCGAGCGTGCACTCGCGCTGCAGTGCGAGCGGTTGGGCGGCCAGCACGTCGCTGCGCGGCAGGAGGTCGACCTCGACACACGCGCCGACCTGCGAGCGCTGGAGGATGTGGCCGAGGTCCCCGAGCAGGCCGTCGGACACATCGATCGCGCTGCTCGCGATGCCGCGCAACGCAAGCCCGAGGGCCACGCGCGGCTGCGGCTGCTCCATCGCCACACGCACCTGCTCGAAGTGATCGCCACCGAGGGCCACCGTGCCGCGAAAGGCTTCGAGCGCGAGGCGCGCGTCGCCCACCTGGCCGCTCACGTAGAGGTCGTCGCCGGCGCGTGCGCCGCTGCGCAGCAGGGCCTGGCCGGGCGGCACTTCGCCGAAGACGGTGATGCAGAGGGTGAGCGCACCTTGTGTCGTGTCACCGCCCGCGAGCTCGCAGCCATGCGCATCGGCCAGGGTCAGCAGGCCGCGCGAGAAGCCTTCGAGGAACCGGTCGTCGACGCGCGGCATCGACAAGGCCAGCGTGAACGCCAGCGGCCTGGCACCACACGCCGCAAGGTCGCTGAGGTTCACCGCCAGGGCCTTGTGGCCGAGACGCTCAGGCGCGACGGTCGACAGGAAATGCCGGCCTTCGACCAGCATGTCGCTGCTCACCGCCAGCTGCATGCCGGGCGCGGGCTGGAGCAGTGCACAGTCGTCGCCCACGCCGAGCGCCACCCGCTGCACCGGCCGCGTGAAGTACTTGCCGATGAGGTCGAACTCGCCGAGGGGCGTGGAGGTCGTGGGCACTGCTGCGGTGGCTCGTGAGAGGGCCGCGATTATCGGCCGCCGTCTGACGGCAGTGCGCGCAGCAGGTTGGCCAGCTCGACCGCCGATTTGACGTCCATCTTCTCGAACACGCGGGCGCGGTGCACTTCCACCGTGCGCACGCTGATGTTGAGCTGGTCGGCGATCAGCTTGTTGGCCAGGCCGTCGATCACGAGGTGCATCACGTCGCGCTCGCGGTCGGTGAGTTCACCCAGGCGCTTGCGCACGCTGGTTTCGTCGCGCCGCCTCAGCAGGGCTTCGGTGCTGGCCTGCAGCGCCTGCTCGACACGGTCGACCAGGGCGTTGTCGGAGAAGGGCTTCTCGACGAAGTCGAAGGCACCGCGCTTGACGGCGGCCACCGCGGTCGGCACGTCGCCGTGGCCGGTGAGGAAGATCACCGGCATCAGCGAGAGCAGCCCCCGCTCGATCAGCCGCTCGAAGAGCACCAGGCCGCTGGTGCCGGGCATGCGCACGTCGAGCAGCAGGCAGCTGGGCGCGACTGGCCAGTGGGCGGTGCCACCCGCCCCCGCGCCCGGTGGGCCGATGCGCGAGTGCAGCATCGCCTCGAAGGCTTCGGCGCTGGCGAAGCCTTCCGACAGCAGGCGCCGTGTGCGCAGGAGCCAGGCGAGGGCATCGCGCACGACGTCTTCGTCGTCCACCAGGTAGACCATCGGCAGGCCGAGCTGCGGGGTGGGGTTCACGTCCATCGGAGGTTCGCTTTCAGGAGGCAGACTCCGCCGTGCTGGCTTTCTTGGCCACTTGGCCCATGGGCGCAGCAGGCAGGGTGAACCGGAATTCTGCGCCTCCTGCACGGTTGGGGCTGGCGGCCGGCGCTGGCAGGTTCTGGAAGTCGAGCACGCCGCCGTGCTGCTCGATCACCGTGCGGCACAGGCTCAAGCCCAGGCCCATGCCTTCGGCGCGGGTGGTGAAAAAGGGCGTGAAGAGGCGCTGCGCCACATCGGGTGCGACGCCGCGGCCATGGTCGATGACGCTGAAGGTGACCCAGCGGTCATGCGTCTGCCGCACGCGGATCAGGAGCTCGCGCTTGGGCAGCGGCGTGGTCGTCTCCATCGCCTGGATGCCGTTGCGGCTCAGGTTGAGCAGCACCTGCTCGAGCATGGTCCGGTCGCACTCCACGTGCGGCAGCGGCGTGGGCAGGTCGAGCTCGATGCGCGCGCCGCTCTTGCGGGCCTGCAGGCGAACCAGCGGCAGCACCGACTCGATCAGGTCGTCGACGCGGACCACCTCCCGCGCCTGCTCGCGGCGGCGCACGAAGTCGTGCACGCTCTTGATCACGCGGCCGGCCCGCTCGGCCTGCTCGGCGATGCGCTGCGCGGCCTGGCGCAGCAGCGACTGCGTTTCGGCTCGCGCTTCGGCGCTGTCGGCCTGAGCTGTGTCGTTCATCAGGTTGAGCGAGCCGGTGGCATAGCTCGCGATGGCGGCCAGCGGCTGGTTGAGTTCGTGGCTCAGCAGCGAGGCCATCTCGCCGACGGTGGCCAGCCGCGCGGTGGCCTGCAGGCGCTCCTGCTGCTGGCGAGAGATCTCTTCCACGCGGCGCTGGCCGCTCACGTCGAGCGCGGTGCTCATCCAGCCGGTGTGGTGGCCCTGGCCATCGACCAGTGGGGCCTCGAAGATCATCACCGCGAAGCGCTCGCCGTTCTTGCGCATGAAGACCGTCTCGTAGCCTTCGGCCGGCGGCGGTGTGGCGCCCGTCAGGCGCACCTGCTGCCGCGCGGTGTACTCCTGCACATGCTCGGGCGGCCAGTAGGGCGGCAGTGCCTGGCCCACCAGTTCCTGCGCACTGAAGCCGACCATGTTGCAGAAGGCCGGGTTGACGTAGGTGATGCGGCCCTGCAGGTCGCGCGCGCGCAGGCCGGTGATGAGCGAGTCTTCCATCGCCTTGCGCACGGCGAGTGCCTCGGCCAGGGCCGCCTCGGCTTCGGCGCGGCGGCGCACGTCGCGCGCGAGCAGCACCACCACGGCGCCGAGGGCGAGCGTGAGGCTCAGCACGAGGGCGATGGTGAGGTTGGGGATGAGGCGGGCGCGGCCCTTGCCGCTGTCGACCCGCAGCTGCAGCGTGAGGCCGGGCAGGTCGAGCACACGGTCGCTGCGGAAGACGCCGGTGCCGCGCGGCAGGCCGGCACGTGCAAGCCGGGTGCCGTCGCCTTCGACGAACGAGAGCTCGTGGTTGCGCGTCACGTCGGCCGCCACCACGTCGTGGAGCAGCTGCGTGAGCGAGAAGGTGCCGACGAGGTAGCCGGTGATTTCGCCGGCGGCCTGAGCGGGCAGGCACACGTCGACCACCTCCAGCCCCATGCCGCCGGGCAGCGGCACGAAGTAGCTGCGCGAATACGACGGGCCGGCCTGGCGCTGTGCGTTGGCGCAGGCGAGCTGCGCCTCGAAGTCCATGCGGTCGCGCGGGATCTGCGTGAAGATAGCCGTCTGGTAAGGCGAGTTGACGGCCGATTCCACGCGAAAGGAGGTGTCGCGGCGCTCCACGCGCAGCAGCTCGCGGCGTGCACGCAACAGCTCGCCGGCATCGGCCCGCCACTGGAGGATGGGCGGGTTGTTCCAGGTCAGGGCCTGCAGGTCCTGCAGGTCGCCGCTGAGGGCGTGGCGCAGGTCACCGATGGCGCTGGCGGCGGCTGCGTCGACCTGCTCCTGCGCACGGTTGTTCTCGTAGTCGAGTGTCAGCCACACCAGCAGCGACTGCGCGACCAGCAGCAGCCCCACCAGCGCGCCCCACAGCAGCGCCCGGCGCCAGCGCCGTGGGCGGGCCGGCACGGAGGGAGGGCTGAGAGTGGAGTTGTACATGGCGGTCGCGAGGGTGCCGCCAGTATTGCGGACGCGCGTGCAGCGACGATACGCAATTACGCGCACGACGCTGGGCAGCCCGCTCCTACAATCGCTGCCCACCGTTCGCGCCCCCCGGCGCACGTGACTCCAACACGAGAGATGGCCATGAGCTCTTCAGAAGAAAAGCGTGCCGAGCTGCGCCGCGCTGCACTCGAGTACCACGAGTTCCCCACCCCCGGCAAAGTGGCCATCGCCGCGACCAAGCAGCTGGTCAACCAGCGCGACCTGGCGCTGGCCTATTCGCCTGGTGTGGCGGCGGCCTGCGAAGAGATCGTGGCCGATCCGGCCAACGCCTTCCGCTACACCTCGCGCGGCAACCTCGTCGCCGTGATCACCAACGGCACTGCGGTGCTGGGCTTGGGCGACATCGGCCCGCTGGCCGCCAAGCCGGTGATGGAAGGCAAGGGCGTGCTCTTCAAGAAGTTCGCCGGCATCGACGTGTTCGACATCGAAGTCAACGAGAAGAACCTCGACAAGCTGATCGACATCATCGCGTCGCTCGAGCCCACCTTCGGCGGCATCAACCTCGAGGACATCAAGGCCCCCGATTGCTTCTATGTGGAGCGCGCGCTGCGCAGCCGCATGAACATCCCGGTGTTCCACGACGACCAGCACGGCACGGCGATCGTGGTCGGCGCCGCGGTGCTGAACGCGATGCGGGTGACGGGCAAGAAGCTGTCGGAGATCAAGCTCGTGTCGTCGGGCGCGGGCGCTGCGGCGCTGGCCTGCCTGAGCCTGCTCGTGAAGCTCGGCCTGCCGCGCGAGAACATCTGGGTCACCGACCTCGCGGGCGTGGTCTACGAGGGCCGCACCGAGCTGATGGACGAGGACAAGATCGTCTTTGCGCAGAAGACGACGCTGCGCACCCTGGCCGAAGTGATGGAAGGTGCCGACGTCTTCCTCGGCCTGTCTGCCGGTGGCGTGCTCAAGAAGGACATGGTCGCCAGGATGGCGAAGCAGCCGGTGATCCTGGCGCTCGCCAACCCGACGCCGGAGATCCTGCCTGAAGAGGTGAAGGAAGTGCGCAGCGACGCGATCATCGCAACCGGCCGCACCGACTACCCGAACCAGGTCAACAACGTCCTGTGTTTCCCGTACATCTTCCGCGGTGCACTCGACTGTGGTGCGACGACGATCACGGTCGAGATGGAGATCGCAGCGGTGCATGCGATCGCCGAGCTGGCGCAGGCCGAGCAGAGCGACATCGTGGCGGCGGCGTACGCCGGCGTCACGCTCAGCTTCGGGCCTGACTACCTGATCCCCAAGCCTTTCGATCCGCGGCTGATGATGAAGATCGCGCCGGCGGTGGCGAAGGCGGCGGCGGAGTCGGGCGTGGCCACGCGGCCGATCAAGGACCTCGAGGCCTACCGCGACAAGCTGCAAAGCTTCGTCTACGCCTCGGGCACGACGATGAAGCCGATCTTCACCATCGCCAAGGCCTCGAAGCACAAGCGCGTGGCCTACGCCGAAGGCGAAGAAGAGCGCATCCTGCGCGCGGTGCAGGTGGTGGTCGACGAAAACCTCGCGCGCCCCACGCTGATCGGCCGGCCGGCCATCATCGCGCAGCGTTGCGAGAAGTTCGGCCTGCGCCTTCAGGCGGGGCGCGACTACGACGTGGTGAACGTCGAGCAGGACGACCGCTACCGCGACTACTGGCAGACCTACTACCGCATGAACGCCCGCAAGGGCGTCACGCAGCAGTACGCCAAGATCGAGATGCGCCGCCGCCTCACGCTGATCGGCGCGATGCTGCTGCACAAGGGCGAAGTCGACGGCCTGCTCTGCGGCACCTGGGCCACGACCGCGCTGCACCTGCACTACGTGAATCAGGTGATCGGCCTGCGCAAGGGCGCCAACACCTACGCCTGCATGAACGGACTCATCCTGCCCAACCGGCAGGTGATGCTGGTCGACACGCACGTCAACTACGACCCGACCGCCGAGCAACTGGCCGAGATCACGATCATGGCGGCCGAGGAGATGAAGCGCTTCGGCCTGCTGCCCAAGGCGGCACTGCTGTCGCACAGCAACTTCGGCTCCAGCAACCAACCGTCGGCCATCAAGATGCGCGAGGCGCTGGTCATGATCCGCGAGCAGGCCCCCTGGCTGGAAGTGGACGGCGAGATGCACGGCGACGCCGCGCTCGATGCCGCCTATCGCCAGCAGTTGATGCCCGATTCCACCCTCACGGGCGAGGCCAACCTGCTGGTGCTGCCCAACATCGACGCCGCCAACATCGCCTACAACCTGCTGAAGACGGCGGCCGGCGGTGGCATCGCGATCGGCCCGGTGCTGCTGGGGGCGGCCAAGCCGGTGCACATCCTCACCCCGTCTGCCACCGTGCGGCGCATCGTCAACATGACCGCGCTCACGGTTGCCGACGCTAACGGCGTGCGCTGAATCCGCTGCAAGGCCGCGCCGGGTGGGCGGTCAATGTGACAGTTGGTCATCTCCGGGAAAACGGCAGCTGGGAGTCGGCTGGTCGTCACCGTTTCAGCGCACAGCCTTGCGTGAATAAAAAGTTTGCGCTTGCAAACATAGCCTGCTCCATGCCTCAATTTGAGGCATCGGCTTGAGCTTTTTTCCCTGATTCGGTACCATCTCGGTTTCATATTTCAGGGATAACCCGTGGTTCTCTTCGGTCGGCAGCTTGGGTGGCCGTCCCTCGGAAAGTCGGCGCTTGCCAACTTTCTGGCGATGGTGGTTCTGGCAAGTGCCGCAGTTTTGGGCAATGGCGCCGCGGCCAAGCCGCCCGCAGCGCTGATCCAGACGGTTCCACTGGCGAGCCTTCCGAGTGAAGCCCAGGAGACCGAGCGCCTCATCCGCGCCGGCGGGCCCTTCCCATATGAAAAAGACGGCAGTCGCTTCGGCAATCGCGAGCGGCTGCTGCCGGTCCAGGCTCGCGGCTACTACCGCGAATACACCGTCAAGACACCCGGCGCTCGCAACCGTGGCGCGCGCCGCATCGTGTGTGGTGGCCATCAGCCCACCGTGCCCGATGCCTGCTTTTACACGGACGACCACTACGCGAGCTTTCGCCGCATCGTGAAGTGATCGTCGCAAGGTTTTGTTTTTGAACCCTAAGGAGGAACGTGACCATGCTGTTGCAGACAGTCCGTCCAAACATTGTCCAGTCGATACGCGCCTATCGCGTAGATGAACTGCACGACGCCGCGCAGGGCGCGGGTCAGCACTTCCTCTACGCCAACCTGACTTCGGCACAGACCAAGCAGGACGTCATGGAAGCCATTGCCGAGTCGTTCCTTTTCCCGGCGCACTTCGGCAAGAACCTCGATGCCTTGTACGACTGCATGACGGACCTCGTTCACAAGTCGGGCGCGCAGCCAGGCTTCGTGGTGGTGCTCGAGCAGCTGCCCGACAACCCGCGCTTCGACCGTGAGGCGCGCGAGCAATTGCTCGATGTCTTCCGTGACGCGGCCGACTTCTGGGCCGAGCGAAAGATACCGTTCAGGTGCTTCTATTCTTTTCAGTAGCCCGCTCCCAAGAACAAGGGTCATGGGAGCGGGCGAATGAAACGGCCCCGAGCGCTACTGCAGAAAAGCCCACCAAGGTGGCAGCCAAGAACGCCGCGAATGCGAGCTTCGGCATGAACATGCCGATGATGAGCAGCGCCTTCGACACCTCGATGTGGCTGACGGCCGCTTGAGTTGAGCGCAGCAGTGTCTTCCCCGAAAGGGCGGCCTCGGCCGCCCTTTTTCATTTCAGGCTCAGCGAACGGGCGAGGGCGAGGTATTCGGCAACCGGCACTTCTTCCGCGCGGCGCTGGGTGTCGAAGTCGCCGGTGAAGCCTTGTTCGTCCAGCCAGCGGCCGAGGGTGTGCCGCAGGAGCTTGCGCCGCTGGGAAAAGGCCACGGTCACGAGCTTGCCGAGCAGCGCGGCGTCGAGGCCCTCGGGGCTGGGCAGCGGCACCATGCGCACCACGGCCGAATCGACCCGCGGCGGCGGGTCGAAGGCTTCGGGCGGCACGTCCAGCACCGACTCAATGGCGTAGCGCCACTGCAGCATCACCGACAGCCGGCCGAAGTCCTTGTGACCGGGTGCTGCTGCCATGCGATCGACCACCTCCTTCTGCAGCATGAAATGCTGGTCGACCACCTCATCCACCGAGTCGAGCAGGTGAAAGAGGATGGGCGTGGAGATGTTGTACGGCAGGTTGCCAACCACGCGCAGCTTCTGGCCAGCCTGTGCGGCCAGCGCGGCGAAGTCGACCTTCAGCACGTCGGACTCGACCACGGTGAGCTCAGCGCGCTTGCGCAGCCGGGCCGCGAGATCCCGGTCCAGCTCGACGACGGTCAGGTGCTTGCTGCGCGCGACCAGCGGATCGGTCATCGCGCCGAGACCCGGGCCGATCTCGACCAGCGCGTCCCCCGGTCGCGGGTCGATGGCATCGACGATGCCGTCGATCACCGATTCATCGGCCAGGAAGTGCTGGCCGAATCGCTTGCGAGGGATGTGCTTCAAACGCTATGGCGGCGGTTACTGCGGCGGCTCGCGCAGCTCGACATACGCGCGCGAACGCAGCTCGCGCACCCACTCGACATAGGCGTCCTCGAACTTCTGCTCGCGCAGCGCGTTGCGGGCCTGCTCGCGCTGCTGCTTGGCGTCCAGCGTGACCTGGCGGCGCTCCATCACCTGGATCAGGTGGGCGCCGAAGCGCGAGATCACCGGGTCGGACAGGCCATTGAGCGGCAAGGCGTTCATCGCCTCTTCGAACTCGGGCACGAAATTGCCGGGCGAGACCCAGCCGAGGTCGCCACCCTGGGCCGCGCTGCCATCTTCGGAGTTGTCGCGTGCGATCTGCTCGAAGGTGCGGGTGCCGGCGGTGATCTGGCGCTTGAACTCCTGCAGGCGGCGCACCGCGGCCTCCTGGCTCAGCTGGGCCGAGGGGCGCAGCAGCACGTGGCGTGCACGGGTCTGGGTGACGGTGAAGGCGCCGGTTTCGTTGCGGGCGAGCACCTTGAGCACATGAAAGCCGGCCGAGCTGCGAACGAGCGTCGGGGTGAACTCGCCGACCTTCAGCGGCCGCACCGCGTTGACGAAGATGTCGGGCAGCTGGCTCGCGGGGCGGGCCCCGATCTCGCCGCCCTTGGCGCGGTTGGTGTCCTCCGACAGATCGCGCGCGACCGCTTCGAAGGCTTCGCCCTTCTTCAGCCGTGCGAGGGCGGACTCGGCGCGCGCACGGCGCTCCTCGACCACGTTGGCCGGTGCGTTCTCGGGCACGGTGATCAGCACCTGGGCGATGTTGAACTCGACGGCATTGCCCGCTTCGGCGCGCTGCTTGTCGAGCCAGGCGTCGACCTCGGCATCGCTGATGCGGATGCGGCCCTGCACCTCGCGCTCGCGGGTGCGCTCGACGAGCAGCTGGTCGCGGACGTTCCTGCGGAAGCGTGCGTAGTCGATGCCCTCGCGGCGCAAGCGCTCGCGCAGCTGCTGCGGCGTGAGCTGGTTCTGCGCGGCCACGTTGGCCATGGCACGCTCGAGCTCGGCGTCGTCGATGCGCATGCCGCTGTCGCGCGCATTGGTGACGACCACGCGTTCGTCGATCAGGGCATTGAGCACTTCGCGCCGGAGCTCGTCTTCGGGCGGAAGTTGTGCGTTGCTGCGGCGGGCGTTCTCACGGACCTGCGCGACGCGCTGCTGCACCTCACCGGCGGTGACGAGCTCCTGGTTGACGATGGCGACGATGTAGTCGGCCGTGAGCGGCGCGTTGCGCTGCGCATGCGCAGGCAGGCCTGCACCCAGCGTGAGCGACAGCAGGGCGATGAAGGGCCAATGGCGGGTCGGTGTCATGGAGTTTCAGGGAGCGGTCGGCGAGGAGCCCTCGGTCGGCGTGTCGTCACGCAGCAGGCGATAGCCAGGGATATTGTCCTTCAAGACCCTCAGCGGGTTGGTGCCCAGGCGAGACAGGCCGACGAACTCGATCTCGAAGCCCAGTTGTGTGGTGGCGTCCTGTCGGCTGGTCGACACGCGCCTGGCGATCAGGCGGCCGATCCAGCAGCCGGCGTCGTACTCGAAGCCCAGCACCGAATCGGTGACACGGCTCTCGCGCATGCTGTAGCTGACACGGCCGACGCTGTACCAGGCACCGGAACACTGTTGCGCGTTCGACAGTCTCTTGCCGCTGCGCACCTCGCCATAGATCGGCCATTGCCAGCCGAGTTCAACCTGTTCGCTTTCGTCGCGCTTGAAGCGGTAGGCCGAATAGATCGTGCGATAGGGCCCCGGCGAGTAGCGCGCACTCATCAGCGAGCGACGGGTGCGCGAGATCTCGGGGCTGTATTGCACGCCGGCGTCGAGCTTCCATTGCGGCCAGAAGCTGGTGGAACCCATCAGCAGCAGGTCGGACACGCTCTCCGTGTCGACCTCGCCTTTCGGCGTGATGCGCTGGTCGGAGAGCAGGAAGCGCTGGGCCACACCGAGGCGCAGTGCTTCAGCGCCGGTCTGCGCATCCAGCATGCGTGTGGTGACACCGGCGGTGACCTGGTGAGCGTCCGACACCCGGTCGATGCCTGAGAACGCGTTGTCGCTGTAGATCGAATCGAAGTTGAAATCGCGCTCGGCCGAGTCGAATTCCGGGAGCCCGTTCTGGTCGCGGTAGGGCGTCCTCACGTAGTACAGGCGCGGTTCCAGGGTCTGCTGCATGCCCCGGCCGAACCAGGTGGTGTCGCGCTCGAGCACCCAGGCGCTGTCGAGGCTGATCGAGGGAATGGTGCGGTTGGGTTGCCGCTGCCCGGCGAATTCACCGGTGGTCAGCGGGCGGTCGAGGCTGTACGAGGCGCTGTTGAACGACACCTTGGGCACCAAGGTCCAGCCCGGCGTGACGAAGGGCCGGCTCAGCGAGCCCAGCGAGTGCCAGCGCGAGCCGGTCAGGCGGGTGCGGTCGTCGGTGGCCAGGTCGTTCGGGTTGGTGAAGCGGTTGTACTCCGTCTCCAGGCCAAACTCGAACCCGCCCGGCAGCGACTGCATGCCACGCACACCCACCTGCGGATACCGGTCGTAGGGTGCCCGGATGGCCGGGTTGGTGGCGTCCTGCAGCAGCTGCCACCGCACCACCCGCGCATACGTCTTCCAGTTGCCGAACACCGGCGCGTGCACCTGCGCGTCGCCGGCGAGCAGGCGCGGCGCGAGGCTCGGATAGTCGCCGGGAAAGTCTTTCCAGTACTCGTGGTCGGAGACGCGCACCACGTCGGCCTTGTAGTACCCGTTGCCCAGGAAGTTGCCCTCGTGCAGGTAGCCGAGCGAGTTGCGGCTGCGGCCGGCGAGGCGGTCGTTGGGCAGCAGGTTGAGCGTGAGCGAGCCTTCGTCGCTTCGCTCAAGGTAGCGGAACTCCGCATCCAGCCCCACGCCGCGCCTGGCCCGCACCGTGGGCGTGAGCGTCGCGTCGCGGTTGGGCGCGATGTTCCAGTAGTAGGGCACCGCGAGCTGCAGGCCGCTCTTGTTGTCGACGCTGGTGGTGGGCGGCAGCCAGCCCGACTTGCGCGCATCGGTGAGCGGGAAGCTCAGCACCGGTGCGGCGAGGATGGGCACGCCGTAGAAGCGCAGCACCGCGCCTTCGGCGATGCCTTCGTTGTTGGCCAGGTCCATGCGCACGCGGCGGGTTTCCAGCAGCCAGGCCGGCTCGCCGCTGCCGTCGCGCGGGCAGCTGGTGTAGTTGCCGTCGGTGGCGAGGGCCACGTCCTTGCCCATGATGTCCAGGCGCGAAGCGGTGCCGCCCGCCTGCGTGCGCGAGAAGAAGTACGTCGGATTGACGAAATACCCTTCGTAGGTGCCGAGCTTGAGCTGCAGCTCGGGCCCGCTGTAGACATTGCCGTCACGCGAGATGCGCACGTTGCCGGAGGCACGCGCGGTGTCGGTGGACTGGTCGTAGCTCAGGCGGTCGGCACGGATGTCGATCGGGCCGTGCCGCAGCTGGGCGTCGCCTTCGGCCACGGCGTCGAGGTCAGGGCGTGCCCGCACCTCTTTCGCTTCGACGATGACCGGCGGCTTGGCCTCGGGGGCCGATGCGGCCTGTGCCCAGGCCGAAGGCCAGGCGCCGACGGCAAGGCAGGCCGCAGCGATGGCGTGGTGGCGATGTCGAGGGGCGTGGTGCAAAGGAGAGAGGCGAGGGAGAGATCGTGTACGGGGGAAGGCGAAGCATCGGGGCCTGCCCCTGGCCGCATCGAGGCCAACCGCGAGGGTCGATTTGTAGAATCGATTATCGACGAGGCACCAGGGCCCCCAGCCCTCAATTCCCCTAGCCCGCAGCCTGCTTCCCCCTATGGCCAACACTTCCCTTCCCGCCGCAATCGTGTGGCCCGACGATGCCCGCCGCGAGCGCTTCACCGAATGGCTCGCCACCGCGGCGCAGCGCCATGGCTTCGACCTGCAGAGCCTGCGCGCGGCCAGTGCCGACGCGAGCTTCCGTCGCTACTTCCGCGTCGAGGGCGCGGGTCGCTCCTTCATCGTGATGGACGCTCCGCCGCCGCAAGAAGACGTGCGGCCCTTCGTGGCCATCGCCGCCATGTTGGAGGGTGCCGGGCTCAACGCACCGCGCGTGCTCGAGCAGGACGCCGAGCACGGCTTCCTGCTGTTGAGCGACCTGGGCTCGCAGCTCTACCTGCAAGCCTTGCAGCAGGCGCAATCGACCGGTGACCTGGCCGGCGCCTCGGTGCTGATGCGCGATGCCACCGCGGCCCTCGTGCAGTGGCAGACCCGCGCCGATGCGAGCGGCCTGCCGCCATACGACGACGCGCTGCTGCGCCGCGAGCTGCAGCTTTTTCCCGACTGGTGCGTGGCCAAGGAATACGGCGTCACCTGGACGCCCGAGCAGCAAGCACGCTGGGACAAGGTCTGCGACCTGCTCGTCAAGAGTGCCCTCGCGCAGCCGACCGTCGCGGTGCACCGCGACTACATGCCGCGCAACCTGATGATCTGCCCGCCCGAGGTGGGCAACCCCGGCATCCTCGACTTCCAGGACGCGGTGCGCGGCCCCATCACCTACGACGTCGCTTCATTGCTGCGCGACGCCTTCATCTCCTGGGAAGAAGAGCAGGAGATCGACTGGGCCGTGCGCTACTGGCAGGCCGCCAGGAAGGCCTCCCTGCCGGTGCCCGAGGACTTCGGCGATTTCTGGCGCCAGCTCGAGTGGATGGGCCTGCAGCGCCACCTCAAGGTGCTGGGCATCTTCTGCCGCCTCAAGCACCGCGACGGCAAGCCCAACTACAGCCAGGACCTGCCGCGCTTCTTCCGCTACGCCCACAAGGTGGCGGTGCGCTACAACGGCCTGGGGCCGCTCGCGCACCAGATCGAGCCGCTGATGGGGGCCACGCGCAAGGACGCGTTCTACTGAAGCAGGCTGCCCTGCTTCGAATCGACCGGCGGGCAGGTCTCGCAGCCCGCCCACTGCAGCCACGGGTCGTGCTCGCGGCCGCCCAGTGTCTGCACCAGGAAGTCGATGAATGCGCGCGTGCGCGCCGGCACGTACTTGCGCGTGGGCATGGCCGCGTAGAGGCGCAGCGTCAGCACCCGCCACTCGGGCAGCACACGCTCCAGCGCATGCTCCAGCAGCGCGTCTTCGACCACGTACGACGGCAGGCCCGAGATTCCCATGCCTGCCAGCGCCGCGGCGTACATCGTGTCGCTGTGGATGGTGCTGAGCGCGGGCCGTGCCGGCACCAGCGTCACCGATTCGCCCGCGGGCTCGTCGTCGCCCCAGGGCCCGCGGTAGAACGTGATCTCGCGCGCGAAGCTCGGCAGCATCGCCTCGTGCTCGTGCAGGTCGTTGGGGTGCTCGGGGCGGCCTCGCTGGTCGAGGTAGGCGGGTGAGGCGCAGGTGATGACCTCCGAGCGCGCCAGCAGGCGTGCCACGAAGTCGCCGTTCAGCGGCTGGCGGCCGACCTGGATGATGCTGACGTCGTAGTTCTCGTCGACCGTCTCCACCGGGCCGGGCGCGGCGAGTTCTATCGTCACCTTCGGGTAGAGCTGGCGAAAGCGCGGCAGGTGCTTGGCGATCTGGTGCACCGCGAATGCGGGCGGTGCCAGCACGCGCAGGTGGCCGCGCGGCTCCGAGGTGGCAGCGCTCGCCAAGGCCTCGGCCTCTTCCACTTCGGTGAGGATCTGCCGCACCCGCTCCAGGTACAGCTCGCCGATGTCGGTGAGCGCCAGGCGGCGTGTGGTGCGGTTGATCAGGCGGGCGCCCAGGTGCTCCTCGAGGTCGGCCACCAGGCGGGTCACCACCGCTGCCGACAGGTTCAGCTGCCGCGCCGCGCCGGCAAAGCTGCCCTCTTCGATCACCCGTGAAAACACCCGCATGGAGTGGAGTCGGTCCATGGCTTACATCCCTATCGTTTCGTTTTCAGCAATACGCAATATCAGGATAGGTGATTTATTGATGCTTTGGCAATGCCTACAGTTCGCTCCATCGATGAGCCGATTTGACTAACACGACTCACCGAGCTGGACAAGACGGAGAACCCTCAGACCGCCGTGCCCGGTAATCGTCTCAACCACCGTCAAGGAAATCATCATGAACGCCAAGCAAGTCATCGCCACCGCCGCTCTCGCCGTCCTGGGCTCGTCTGCCGCTTTCGCTCAAAGCAGCGAAATCGACCTGCAGCACTTCGGCCAGCAGCAGGCTTCGACCTTGAGCCGCGCCGCCGTGCGCGCCGAGGTCCTGTCGGCCCAGGCCAAGGGTGAGCTGACCATCCCGGGCGAAGTGCTCGCCTCCGCCGTGCCCTCGCGCGCCGCCGCCCCGGTCGCCACCCGCGTGACCCGCGCCCAGGTCAAGGCCGAACTGGCCGGCGCCGACCTCACCACGCCGCCGGAAGTCACCGCCTGGTCGACCCCTGCCAAGTCGGGCCTGACCCGCGAAGCCGTGCGTGCCGAAGCGCGTGCCCAGGCCCGTGTCGACACCTACCAGGACAAGGCCCGCATCGGCGCCGGCTACTGATCGGCTGCACGAAGCAGTGAACCGAACCCAGGAGAAATCACCATGAACCGCAAGCACGCCATCGCCATCGTTCTCGCCGCCGTGGGCACGACCGCCTTCGCCCAGAGCAGCGAGATCGACCTGCAGCACTTCGGTGCCACGCAGCCCAGCACCACCACCCGCGCCGCCGTGCGCGCCGAGGTGATCAAGGCCCGCGCCAACGGCGAGACGCTGGTGCCCCAGCAAGCCGACGTGGCCGGCCTGTACCAGAAGGCTCCCGCCGCCAGCACCGTGACCCGTGCCGAGCGCCGGGCCGAAGTGCTGCAAGCCCAGAAGGACGGCACGCTGGAGCGTCTGAGCCGCAGCGAAGTCGACGTGGGCGCAACGCCCGTCGTGTCGACCCGCAGCCGCGAAGACGTCCGCAAGGAAGCCGTGGCCGCCACGCGCAGCGGCCAGGCCTCGCGCGGCGTGGGCGCCGGCCACTGAGCCGCCACTGAGCCGCCGCTGCGCCGAGCAGAAAGCCGCCTTCGGGCGGCTTTCTTGTGCCGGTCGTTGGCGTGTGGGTTGCGGGGACAATCGCCGCATGCTCCGTATCCATGAACTGCGACTGCCCCTGGACCACCCCGAGGAGGCGCTGCGCCCGGCGATCCTCGCGCGGCTGGGCATCGCAGACGAGGCGCTGAAAGCCTTCACCGTCTTCAAGCGCAGCTACGACGCGCGCAAGAAGAGCGCGATCCAGCTCATCTACACGCTCGACTGCGAACTCGCCGACGAGGCCGCGGTGCTCGCGCGCCTGCAGGGCGACGCGTACATCAAGCCCTCACCCGACACCCGCTACAAATTCGTCGGCCACGCCCCGGCCGATTTCGCCAGCACCGGCGAGAAGCGCCCGCTCGTCGTCGGCTTCGGCCCCTGCGGCATCTTCGCGGCGCTCATCCTGGCGCAGATGGGCCTGCGCCCCATCGTGCTCGAGCGCGGCAAGGAAGTGCGCCAGCGCACCCAAGACACCTGGGGCCTGTGGCGCCGGCGCGAGCTCAACCCCGAGTCGAACGTGCAGTTCGGCGAGGGCGGGGCCGGCACCTTCTCCGACGGCAAGCTCTACAGCCAGATCAGCGACCCGCGCCACCTCACACGCAAGGTGCTCACCGAGTTCGTGAAGGCCGGCGCGCCGGAAGAAATCCTCTTCGTAAGCAAGCCGCACATCGGCACCTTCCGACTCGTCAGCATGGTCGAGAAGATCCGTGCCGACATCGTGGCGCTGGGCGGCGAGATCCGCTTCGAGCAACGCGTGACCGACCTGCACATCGACGACGGCCCCGATGGCAAGCGCGTGCGCGGGGTGACGCTCGCCTCGGGCGAGCAGATCGAGAGCGAGCATGTGGTGCTGGCCCTCGGCCACAGCGCGCGCGACACCTTCGCGATGCTGCAGCAGCGCGGCGTCTACATGGAGGCCAAGCCGTTCTCGGTGGGCTTTCGCATCGAGCACCCGCAGGGCCTCATCGACAAGGCGCGCTTCGGGCCCAACGCCGGCCACCCCATCCTCGGCGCCGCCGACTACAAGCTCGTGCACCACGCGAAGAACGGCCGCTCGGTCTACAGCTTCTGCATGTGCCCGGGCGGCACCGTGGTGGCCGCCACCTCCGAGCCGGAGCGTGTGGTGACCAACGGCATGAGCCAGTACTCGCGCAACGAGCGCAATGCGAACTCGGGCATCGTGGTCGGCATCTCGCCGCAGGACTACCGGCAGGACCACGGCTCCGGCCCCGTCAACCCGCTCGACGGCATCGCCTTCCAGCGCCAGCTCGAGTCGCGCGCCTTCACCCTCGGCGACGGTGCCTACGGCGCGCCGGGCCAACTGGTGGGTGACTTCATCAAGGGCCAGCCCTCGAAGGTGCTCGGCCGTGTCGAGCCTTCGTACAAGCCCGGCGTGCACCTCACCGACCTCGGCCCGAGCCTGCCCGACTACGCCATCCACGCGATCCGCGAAGCGCTGCCCGCGTTCGAGCGGCAGATCAGGGGCTACTCCATGCCCGATGCGGTGCTGACGGGTGTGGAGACGCGCACCTCGTCGCCCCTGCGCATCACACGCGGCCGCGACTACCAGAGCCTCAACGTGAAGGGCCTGTACCCGGCCGGTGAAGGCGCCGGTTATGCCGGCGGGATCATGTCGGCCGGCGTCGATGGCATCGAGGTGGCCGAGGCCGTGGGCGCGAGCCTCCTGAAGCTTCAGCGGCCCGAGGCCAGGTAGTCCAGCGCCAGCGTCGCGAGCGACAGGGCGCCGAGCTGCATCGCGCCTTCGTCGAAGTCGAAGGTGGGCGAGTGGTTGGTGGCGGCCTCCATCGGTGTCTTGCCCCTGGGCGGCGCGCCGAGGATGTAGAAGAGGCCGGGCACCACCTTCTGGTACTCGGAGAAATCTTCGGATGCGCTGATCTTCGGGATGGCCACCGCCTTGCCGCCGCTCACGCGTTGCAGCGTGGGCAGCATGGCCTGCGTCAGCGGGTCGTCATTGATCGTCACGCTGTAGGCGTTGTTGCCGAAGCGCACCTCGGCCTTCGCGCCACTGGCCGCGGCGATCTTCTCGGCGGTGGTCACGATGCGCTGCTTGGCCTCGGTGCGCATCTCTTCGTCGAAGGTGCGCAGCGTGCCCAGCATCTCCACCTTGTCGGGAATGATGTTCTCGCGGTGCCCGCCGTGGATGGAGGCGATGGTCAGCACCACCGGCTCGTGGTTGATGTTGAGCTGGCGGCTCACGATGGTCTGCAGCCCGGTGATGACCTGCGCCGCGACGACGATCGGGTCGGTGCCCGTCCACGGCGCGGCGCCGTGCGTCTGCTCGCCGGTGATGGTGATGTGCACCGTGTCGGCCCCGGCCATCATCGGCCCGCTGCGGTAGCCCAGCTGGCCGGCGGCGAGGTTGGGCGAGAGGTGCAGGCCGAAGACCGCGTCGACCTTCGGGTTGGCGAGCACGCCGTCGGCCACCATCGCGCGGGCGCCCCAGGGCTTGTCCTTGCTGGCATCGTGGCCGGTGACGCCGTCGTCGGCAGGCACGCCTTCTTCTGCCGGCTGGAAGATGAACTTCACCGTGCCCGGGAGCTCGGCGCGCAGCGAGGCCAGCACCTCGGCCACGCCCATCAGCATGGCCACATGGCCGTCGTGGCCGCAGGCGTGCATCACCGGCGTGTCCTGCCCGCGGTAGCGCCCGAGGGCCTTCGACGCGAAAGGCAGGCCGGTCGCTTCCAGGACCGGCAGCGCGTCCATGTCCGCTCGCAGCGCCACCACCTTGCCGGGCCGCCCTCCCTTGAGCACGCCAACGACGCCATGGCCACCCACGCCCGTCTTCACCGTGAGGCCCAGCTGGCGCAGGTGCTCGGCCACGAGGCGTGCGGTGCGCACTTCCTGGCCCGAGAGCTCGGGGTTGCGGTGGATGTCGCGTCGCCACGCAACCATCTTGTCCTGCAGCGCCGCCACCCGCGGCCCCACCAGCGAGGCGCTCGGTTGCGCCTGCGCGCTCGGGCTGCCGATCAGGAGGACGATCGACAGCAAGGCCCACTTCAGCATTCGACTTCCCGTCTCCGGTGCGCACCTCGACGCGGGTGCGCTTGCGGAGCAGTCTACGAAGCTCAGGGGCAGGCGGCCATCACCTGGGCGACCGCGGCCGTGAGCTTTTTCCCATACGGCACGTGCAGGAACTCGTTGGGCCCGTGCGCGTTGCTCTTGGGCCCGAGCACGCCACAGACCATCATCTGCGCCTTGGGGAAGCTCGTCTGCAAGAGGCTCATCAGCGGGATGGTGCCGCCCTGTCCGATGTAGCCACACGGGGCGCCGTAGTGCGCTTGCGAGGCCGACTGCAAGGCGTCTTCGAGCCACGGCGCGAGGCTGGGCGCGTTCCAGCCCGTGGCGCCGGCGGCACCGGCGCGGCCATCGGCGCCGAAGGTGACCTTCGCGTTGTAGGGCGCGTTGTCCTCCAGCAGGACCTTGAGCTTCTCGGCCGCCTCGTTCGCGTCGACCGTGGGCGGCAGGCGCAGGCTGAGCTTGAAGGCGGTGTAGGGCCGCAGCACGTTGCCCGAACTCTTCCACTCCGGGAACCCATCGGCCCCCGTCACGCTGAGCGTGGGGCGCCAGGTGCGGTTGAGCAGCGCTTCGAGCGGGTCGGTGGTGGTGGGCAGCGCCGGGCCGCCATCGGCCCCGCAGGCCCAGGGGAAACGCTTCCACACCTCGTCGCCGAGGATCTTCGCGGTGGCCCTGGCCTGCTCGATGCGGTCGGTCGGAATGGTGCAGTGGAAGCTCTCAGGCAGCAGCCGCCCGGTCTTCGAGTCTTCCAGGCGGTCGAGCACCTGCCGCAGGATGCGGAAGCTCGACGGCACGAGCCCGCTCGAGTCGCCCGAGTGCACGCCTTCGGTGAGGATCTCGACCTTCAAGGTGCCGCTCACCATGCCGCGCAAGCTGGTGGTGAGCCACAGCTGGTCGTAGTTGCCGGCGCCGCTGTCGAGGCAGACGACCAGCGCCACGTCGCCGAGGCGTGGCCCCAAGGCGTCGATGTACGCGGGCAGGTCGAACGAGCCGCTTTCCTCGCAGGCTTCGATGAGGCCGACGCAGCGCGGGCGTGGGATGCCTTGTGCATCGAGTGCCTCGATGGCGGTGATTGCTGCGTAGACCGCGTAGCCATCGTCGGCGCCGCCGCGGCCGTAGAGCAGGCCGTCTTCGTACTTGGGCGTCCAGGGGCCGAGGTCGTGGCGCCAGCCGGTGAACTCGGGCTGCTTGTCGAGGTGGCCGTACATCAGCACGGTGTCGGTGCTGTTGGACTTGGTGGCCGGCACCTCGAAGAAGATCACCGGCGTGCGGCCGGCCAAGCGCACCACCTCGAGCTTCAGCCCTGCCACCTTGCGGCCTTCGACCCAGCTCGCCGCGTCGCGCACGACCTTGTCGATGAAGCCGTTCTTCTGCCAGTCGGCATCGAACATCGGGCTCTTCGACGGAATCTCGATGTAGTCGGTGAGGGCGGGGACGATGCGTTCGTCCCAGGCGCGGTTGGCGTAGTCGGCGAGGGCGGTCGCTTCGTCGGGCTGGAGGGGTTGCAGCGGGTCGCGGGCGTTCATGGCGGGCTCCTTTGAAAGGACCGGGCCAGTTTAGGCCTGGAAGACACGAGCGATGCTTCGCGCGGATCAAGCCACGCCCGCGGATCCGGCTTTGCCGGTCCGCCAGGCGGCGCCCCTGGGGGCAGGAGCGAACGCGACTGGGGGGCTACGTTCTACGGAACTGCAGCGACTTCACCTCGGTGAAATCTTCCAGCGCCCACTTGCCGAACTCACGTCCGTTGCCCGACTGCTTGTAGCCGCCGAACGGCCCCTGCATGTTGAAGCCGCCGCCGTTGATGTCGACCATGCCGGTGCGGATCTTCTTCGCCACTTCCACCGCGCGCTCGTCGGTCGACGCCCACACGCCGCCC